>NZ_PIGC01000039.1:0-3642 GCF_003050065.1 Vibrio sp. 10N.286.51.C3
GCAACGGTGCTGATGGCCACCTTCAAACGTGACCGTTACTTCTGTTTTGTCGTAACCGCCCAATGGATTATCCAAAGCAGCTTTCAGTGCGATCGCCTCAAAAATTTCGAAATCAAATTCCTCACCCGTTTGTAATCTGGAAGATTCAGACCAGTGAATCACAACAGACAGCGGCGCCACCTTCATTGTTGTAGAGCCTGACGGATGCAACGGGGATACGTTGCTCGCTTTTGCGGGCTTAGTGCTGTGAGTTTGCAAAGAAAGGGAATGTGACATGGTGTGCTCCTTGGGTTGTTAGGGTTTCATCGTCGTTTTCGCCTAACTTCCCGGTAGCCTGCATGGTTTTCACTGGCAAAAGCGCGCAGCGTTCATTTCACTTTTTCTAGTGAAGTTCTGCGGGCGGAGGATAGAAGTGGCGTAAACGAAGCGTTGAAACCCAGCACAAGGACAGAGTAGGGCACAAACACAAAGCATACTCAGGCAAGCACTTGGCCGCGAAAGTGAAAGCCTGCCTAGCCCTGATTGTGACCGGAACGGCCAAGACAACGGAAAGCACGTTGTTTGTGATTGAAGTGGCTTGGTTGAGCCACCGAGGAGTGAGGTACGAGCGAAGAGGTTCGCGAGATAAAGCAGGTTTCAGCTTCGGTTTTATCAATACAAACTACCCAATCCAACGAACAGCACCTTAAACCTAACTAGTCAAAATAAATTATAGTGATCAGCGTTTTATATTGTTTATTTCCAGTTTCTAGTGGCGATCAGCTAGAACTTTTTTTAGATCTATACACTGGCTCTGTCTTTAGACGTTAATTAACCAACACAGGACTAAAAAATGAAGAAACAAAACCATAGATTACTTATCGCCTTGGTAGTAGGCGTTGTTGCGAATAATCAAGCCTTGGCGAGTGAAGAGATAGATACATGTAGCAAGGCACTTGAAATAGAGCAGCGTACAACGAAAAGCTACTATTTAAGTCACGATATTGACTGCAGTGGCTACACCTTAACGGCGCCTATCAGTTTTAATGGCACACTTGATGGAAGAAATTATGCCATTCGCAACCTATCTATTGATACAAACAGCCGTTACGCGGGCTTCTTTTCAGAATTGGACGGCGCTACTGTCAAAAACCTTACCTTTAAAAACATTACGCTAAAAGTAGGCCGTAACGTTAATGCTGCCGGAATTTTAGCCGGTGATATCCAAAGCAGTAAACTGAAAAACGTCATCATCACTCACAGCCAGGTCCAAGCGTCAGGTCAAACCGTACCACAAGGAGTGGGCATAGTCGCCGGCCGTATTAGAACAGATAGTAAAGCAGAAAAGATCAAGGTCTTTCATTCTAACCTTTGGGTTGAGAAGAGCAGCCATGTGGGCGGCCTCTTTGGGTTTGCGGAAGACAGCAGCAATATGACTACCCTAAGCACGAGCAACAATCAATTATACATAGAGGGAGACAGTCGAACTAACTTGGGCAGTATTGCCGGTTACCTAAGCAATGCAAAGTTATCTAAAGTTAACAGTATCGATAACCTACTCAGCGCCCCTTTGGTGGAGAAAGGGAGTATAGGAATGTTGCTTGGTCAAAGCGCCACGGGGCGATTAACAGGTGCCACACTCGCCCGAAATATACTGGACACTCAGAGACAAACTAAACACTTACGCTTAGGGATTATTTCGGGCTATATCGATAAACCTAAAGACTCGGCAGAGTCACCTTCCCTCCAAGATATTACTTACTATGGAGACAGGGTATTAGAGTGGTACAACAGCAAAGATGTTGTGCATACGAACAACCTTAACAACGGCGAGTAGCTGGTTTTGTTAGCCTTATAAAATCAAATCGCCCTGAAGTTAGTGGGCGATTTCTTTGATAACTTTTGAGCAGCGTTAAAAGGCTCCAGAACATCTGAATTCATTGTTATTTTTCATATGCTTGCACGTAAGTGAAGTTCAATTTATTGTGGTACAATATTTCAATCATTTTAGAAGGCCGGCATCACATGAAAGGTATTGAAAAAAAAAAGCTTTTACAATCTATAGCGCTTTTTGCATTTGCGTATAAAGGTAATACAGACCATCTTGACTTTGAAGACAACGACGCGGGAATTGAAATAGAAAACTTAGCATTTTCATTAGCAGAAGATATGGGGTTTGATATCAATGCTCATGAGTCGTTTCTCAGTCGAGCTACTGTTTTAGAGCGTTGTCGTTTGATGCTAAAAGAACTGGTTCTATTATTAGAACCAGAGTTTGCGGAGCAAGATCGATTGTACATTTCTATTATTGATTGCTCTGAATCTAATTTAGCAGAGTATCTATTTAACCATGAAGAGCGAGTAGAAGATCTAAAATTAGAGATTTGGACTGAGTCTACGATGAATACAGAGTCGCTTTCCGCTATTAGTAGCCTCAACTTGTTTGAAGGTGTTCTCACTAGTGAACAGCAAAGCTTTTCTGTTTTTAGAATTAAGTAATATAAATGATATTACTTAATTCTCATGCGTTATAACACCAAGTTGAGAACAGGGGCCCTGGCCCCTAACTAGATAAAATACCGTTACTAACCCAGCCATCGGTACAAATTTCGCCCATTTAGATATGTTTAAAGATGAGGCGGTTTATTGTTTTTCTGCTTCTTGAGCTTCTTTGGCCAAGCGTACTTTTTCAAATGTAGCCTGACGTGCATTCGCCACTTGCTGGCGACTAAGTTGATACGACTTCAACAGCTCTACGAGCTCTTTACCTTGTGAGTTAGTTAAATACCAATGATTCGGCTCTGATTTCTTTAGAGATTCTGAATATTCCAGAATACGAAAGCAATGATCGGCGAAGCCGGTTTCATTACCTCCACACCCTAAATCAATTCGACATCGATGCTGATGGCCACCTTCGAACTTTACCGTTACTTCTGTTTTGTCGTAACCGCCTAATGGATTATCCAAAGCAGCTTTCAGTGCGATCGCCTCAAAAATTTCGAAATCAAATTCCTCACCCGTTTGTAATCTGGAAGATTCAGACCAGTGAATCACAACAGACAGCGGCGCCACCTTCATTGTTGTAGAGCCTGACGGATGCAACGGGGATACGTTGCTCGCTTTTGCGGGCTTAGTGCTGTGAGTATGCAAAGAAAGGGAATGTGACATGGTGTGCTCCTTGGGTTGTTAGGGTTTCATCGTCGTTTTCGCCTAACTTCCCGGTAGCCTGCATGGTTTTCACTGGCAAAAGCGCGCAGCGTTCATTTCACTTTTTCTAGTGAAGTTCTGCGGGCGGAGGATAGAAGTGGCGTAAACGAAGCGTTGAAACCCAGCACAAGGACAGAGTAGGGCACAAACACAAAGCATACTCAGGCAGCACTTGGCCGCGAAAGTGAAAGCCTGCCTAGCCCTGATTGTGACCGGAACGGCCAAGACAACGGAAAGCACGTTGTTTGTGATTGAAGTGGCTTGGTTGAGCCACCGAGGAGTGAGGGACGACCGAAGAGGTTCGCGAGATAAAGCAGGAATAAGCTCTAATTAAATTAATCACTTACAGTGTTGACAAAAATATTTCTCAAAAATAGAATCACTCACGCATTAGTTAAAATGTTGGTGCGTTAAAATCTTGCACTAGAAAATAATAAACCACCAAATTAATACTCA
>NZ_PIGC01000040.1:0-2500 GCF_003050065.1 Vibrio sp. 10N.286.51.C3
CTCCCCTACCCCACATACCCTAAGGTACGTAGCCGCAGCTTCGGTGTATAGCTTAGCCCCGTTACATCTTCCGCGCAGGCCGACTCGACCAGTGAGCTATTACGCTTTCTTTAAATGATGGCTGCTTCTAAGCCAACATCCTGGCTGTCTGAGCCTTCCCACATCGTTTCCCACTTAGCTATACTTTGGGACCTTAGCTGGCGGTCTGGGTTGTTTCCCTCTCCACGACGGACGTTAGCACCCGCCGTGTGTCTCCCGGATAGTACTTACTGGTATTCGGAGTTTGCAAAGGGTTGGTAAGTCGGGATGACCCCCTAGCCTTAACAGTGCTCTACCCCCAGTAGTATTCGTCCGAGGCGCTACCTAAATAGCTTTCGGGGAGAACCAGCTATCTCCAGGTTTGATTGGCCTTTCACCCCTAGCCACAAGTCATCCGCTAATTTTTCAACATTAGTCGGTTCGGTCCTCCAGTTGATGTTACTCAACCTTCAACCTGCCCATGGCTAGATCACCTGGTTTCGGGTCTAATCCTAGCAACTGTACGCCCAGTTAAGACTCGGTTTCCCTACGGCTCCCCTAAACGGTTAACCTTGCTACTAAAATTAAGTCGCTGACCCATTATACAAAAGGTACGCAGTCACACCACGAAGGTGCTCCTACTGCTTGTACGTACACGGTTTCAGGTTCTATTTCACTCCCCTCACAGGGGTTCTTTTCGCCTTTCCCTCACGGTACTGGTTCACTATCGGTCAGTCAGTAGTATTTAGCCTTGGAGGATGGTCCCCCCATATTCAGACAGGATATCACGTGTCCCGCCCTACTCGTTTTCACTGATTATGATGTGTCGGTTACGGGGCTATCACCCTTTACTGCGAGACTTTCCAGACTCTTCACCTGCATCATTAAAAGCTTAAGGGCTAATCCAATTTCGCTCGCCGCTACTTTCGGAATCTCGGTTGATTTCTCTTCCTCGGGGTACTTAGATGTTTCAGTTCCCCCGGTTTGCCTCCTGCTGCTATGTATTCACAACAGGATACTTACTTATGTAAGTGGGTTTCCCCATTCAGGAATCCCAGACTCAAAAGGTTATTACTACCTAATCTGGGCTTATCGCAAGTTATTACGCCTTTCATCGCCTCTGACTGCCAAGGCATCCACCGTGTACGCTTAGTCACTTAACCATACAACCCGAAAGGGTCTTAGCGTATGGCAACTAACCAAGGTTTTTGGTTGTCATTAAGAAGGGTTAATTCTCAATGACTGTTTGCCGGACTCAATTGTGAATCAAACTAAGTTTGATTCGAATACAAGACACTTGAATGTGTTTGTTGTGTTTATCTAATGAAAGATAAACATTGAGAACTTTTAAATTTGATTGAATTACTCGTAAGTAAATCAATCAGTCAGCTTTCCAAATTGTTAAAGAGCATGAGACTTTAAGAACCAGTGTTCTAAAATTCACATTTTCTAAAGACTCTCACAGTCGAAAAATCCAACCAGCGACATAAGAAGTGGTTTGGAGATTTAACTTCCAAGAATATTTAGAGAATGGTGGGCGATACCGGGCTCGAACCAGTGACCCCCTGCTTGTAAGGCAGGTGCTCTCCCAACTGAGCTAATCGCCCACTAAAAGTTTTAATTCCTTCGTGGAGAAAGAATGGTGGGTCGTGCAGGATTCGAACCTGCGACCAATTGATTAAAAGTCAACTGCTCTACCAACTGAGCTAACGACCCAATGGTATCCCGTAGGGGAGTCGAACCCCTGTTACCGCCGTGAAAGGGCGGTGTCCTAGGCCTCTAGACGAACGGGACACTGGATTGAAGAACTTGGGAGTTCTTCGTCTCTTTTACTTTCTAAACCTAATCAATCTGTGTGGACACTTATCGTGAATATCTTCGTATAAGGAGGTGATCCAGCCCCAGGTTCCCCTAGGGCTACCTTGTTACGACTTCACCCCAGTCATGAACCACAAAGTGGTGAGCGTCCTCCTCGAAAGGTTAAACTACCCACTTCTTTTGCAGCCCACTCCCATGGTGTGACGGGCGGTGTGTACAAGGCCCGGGAACGTATTCACCGTAGCATTCTGATCTACGATTACTAGCGATTCCGACTTCATGGAGTCGAGTTGCAGACTCCAATCCGGACTACGACGCACTTTTTGGGATTCGCTCACTATCGCTA
The DNA here is from genome assembly GCF_003050065.1 of Vibrio sp. 10N.286.51.C3. Taxonomy (NCBI): domain Bacteria; kingdom Pseudomonadati; phylum Pseudomonadota; class Gammaproteobacteria; order Vibrionales; family Vibrionaceae; genus Vibrio; species Vibrio sp. 10N.286.51.C3. The sequence goes on from NZ_PIGC01000040.1 coordinate 2,183, forward strand.
GCTTGCTGCCCTCTGTATGCGCCATTGTAGCACGTGTGTAGCCCTACTCGTAAGGGCCATGATGACTTGACGTCGTCCCCACCTTCCTCCGGTTTATCACCGGCAGTCTCCCTGGAGTTCCCGACATTACTCGCTGGCAAACAAGGATAAGGGTTGCGCTCGTTGCGGGACTTAACCCAACATTTCACAACACGAGCTGACGACAGCCATGCAGCACCTGTCTCAGAGCTCCCGAAGGCACACCTGCGTCTCCGCTGGCTTCTCTGGATGTCAAGAGTAGGTAAGGTTCTTCGCGTTGCATCGAATTAAACCACATGC
>NZ_PIGC01000041.1:0-1890 GCF_003050065.1 Vibrio sp. 10N.286.51.C3
CATCTTTAAGCGCATTTATTTAAGTGTCTTTAAAAATGGTTCATTTATTGAATCAAGCTCTTTAACAATTTGGAAAGCTGTCTGATTGATTACTTACGAGTAATTCAATCAAATTTAAAAGTTCTCAATGTTTACCTTTATGGTAAACACAACAAACACATTCAAGTGTCTTGGCTTTTTGTCTTCACTTTTTAAAAGTGGAAATAAAGAGTGATTCAAACTTAGTTTGAATCGAAATTGAGTCCGGCAAACAGTCATTGAGAACTAACCCTTCTTAATGACAACTAAATCACCACTTTGTGGTTCATGACTGGGGTGAAGTCGTAACAAGGTAGCCCTAGGGGAACCTGGGGCTGGATCACCTCCTTATACGAAGATACTCACGATAAGTGTCCACACAGATTGATTACAAGGTAGCCCTAGGGGAACCTGGGGCTGGATCACCTCCTTATACGAAGATACTCACGATAAGTGTCCACACAGATTGATTAGGTTTAGAAAAGTTAAGAGACGATATTGGGTCTGTAGCTCAGCTGGTTAGAGCGCTCGCCTGATAAGCGGGAGGTCGGTGGTTCAAGTCCACTCAGACCCACCAATATCGACCTAGATGGGGCTATAGCTCAGCTGGGAGAGCGCCTGCCTTGCACGCAGGAGGTCTGCGGTTCGATCCCGCATAGCTCCACCATCTTTAAGACCCTTTCGGGTTGTATGGTTAAGTGACTAAGCGTACACGGTGGATGCCTTGGCAGTCAGAGGCGATGAAAGGCGTAATAACTTGCGATAAGCCCAGATTAGGTAGTAATAACCTTTTGAGTCTGGGATTCCTGAATGGGGAAACCCACTTACATAAGTAAGTATCCTGTTGTGAATACATAGCAACAGGAGGCAAACCGGGGGAACTGAAACATCTAAGTACCCCGAGGAAGAGAAATCAACCGAGATTCCGAAAGTAGCGGCGAGCGAAATTGGATTAGCCCTTAAGCTTTTAATGATGCAGGTGAAGAGTCTGGAAAGTCTCGCAGTAAAGGGTGATAGCCCCGTAACCGACACATCATAATCAGTGAAAACGAGTAGGGCGGGACACGTGATATCCTGTCTGAATATGGGGGGACCATCCTCCAAGGCTAAATACTACTGACTGACCGATAGTGAACCAGTACCGTGAGGGAAAGGCGAAAAGAACCCCTGTGAGGGGAGTGAAATAGAACCTGAAACCGTGTACGTACAAGCAGTAGGAGCACCTTCGTGGTGTGACTGCGTACCTTTTGTATAATGGGTCAGCGACTTAATTTTAGTAGCAAGGTTAACCGTTTAGGGGAGCCGTAGGGAAACCGAGTCTTAACTGGGCGTACAGTTGCTAGGATTAGACCCGAAACCAGGTGATCTAGCCATGGGCAGGTTGAAGGTTGAGTAACATCAACTGGAGGACCGAACCGACTAATGTTGAAAAATTAGCGGATGACTTGTGGCTAGGGGTGAAAGGCCAATCAAACCTGGAGATAGCTGGTTCTCCCCGAAAGCTATTTAGGTAGCGCCTCGGACGAATACTACTGGGGGTAGAGCACTGTTAAGGCTAGGGGGTCATCCCGACTTACCAACCCTTTGCAAACTCCGAATACCAGTAAGTACTATCCGGGAGACACACGGCGGGTGCTAACGTCCGTCGTGGAGAGGGAAACAACCCAGACCGCCAGCTAAGGTCCCAAAGTATAGCTAAGTGGGAAACGATGTGGGAAGGCTCAGACAGCCAGGATGTTGGCTTAGAAGCAGCCATCATTTAAAGAAAGCGTAATAGCTCACTGGTCGAGTCGGCCTGCGCGGAAGATGTAACGGGGCTAAGCTATACACCGAAGCTGCGGCTACGTACCTTAGGGTATGTGGGGTAGGGGA
>NZ_PIGC01000042.1:0-1848 GCF_003050065.1 Vibrio sp. 10N.286.51.C3
ATCAGTGAAAACGAGTAGGGCGGGACACGTGATATCCTGTCTGAATATGGGGGGACCATCCTCCAAGGCTAAATACTACTGACTGACCGATAGTGAACCAGTACCGTGAGGGAAAGGCGAAAAGAACCCCTGTGAGGGGAGTGAAATAGAACCTGAAACCGTGTACGTACAAGCAGTAGGAGCACCTTCGTGGTGTGACTGCGTACCTTTTGTATAATGGGTCAGCGACTTAATTTTAGTAGCAAGGTTAACCGTTTAGGGGAGCCGTAGGGAAACCGAGTCTTAACTGGGCGTACAGTTGCTAGGATTAGACCCGAAACCAGGTGATCTAGCCATGGGCAGGTTGAAGGTTGAGTAACATCAACTGGAGGACCGAACCGACTAATGTTGAAAAATTAGCGGATGACTTGTGGCTAGGGGTGAAAGGCCAATCAAACCTGGAGATAGCTGGTTCTCCCCGAAAGCTATTTAGGTAGCGCCTCGGACGAATACTACTGGGGGTAGAGCACTGTTAAGGCTAGGGGGTCATCCCGACTTACCAACCCTTTGCAAACTCCGAATACCAGTAAGTACTATCCGGGAGACACACGGCGGGTGCTAACGTCCGTCGTGGAGAGGGAAACAACCCAGACCGCCAGCTAAGGTCCCAAAGTATAGCTAAGTGGGAAACGATGTGGGAAGGCTCAGACAGCCAGGATGTTGGCTTAGAAGCAGCCATCATTTAAAGAAAGCGTAATAGCTCACTGGTCGAGTCGGCCTGCGCGGAAGATGTAACGGGGCTAAGCTATACACCGAAGCTGCGGCTACGTACCTTAGGGTATGTGGGGTAGGGGAGCGTTCTGTAAGCCGTTGAAGGTGGTCTGTAAGGGCTGCTGGAGGTATCAGAAGTGCGAATGCTGACATGAGTAACGATAAAGGGAGTGAAAAACTCCCTCGCCGGAAGACCAAGGGTTCCTGTCCAACGTTAATCGGGGCAGGGTAAGTCGACTCCTAAGGCGAGGCCGAAAGGCGTAGTCGATGGGAAACAGGTTAATATTCCTGTACTTCTTACAATTGCGATGGGGGGACGGAGAAGGCTAGGTGGGCCTGGCGACGGTTGTCCAGGTTCAAGTACGTAGGCGGGTGGTTTAGGTAAATCCGGACCGCTACTAACGCTGAGATACGATGTCGAGCTACTACGGTAGTGAAGTCATTGATGCCATGCTTCCAGGAAAAGCCTCTAAGCTTCAGATTGTAAGGAATCGTACCCCAAACCGACACAGGTGGTCGGGTAGAGAATACCAAGGCGCTTGAGAGAACTCGGGTGAAGGAACTAGGCAAAATGGTACCGTAACTTCGGGAGAAGGTACGCTCTTATCAGTGAAGTCCCTTGCGGATGGAGCAGACGAGAGTCGCAGATACCAGGTGGCTGCAACTGTTTATTAAAAACACAGCACTGTGCAAAATCGTAAGATGACGTATACGGTGTGACGCCTGCCCGGTGCCGGAAGGTTAATTGATGGGGTTAGACTTCGGTCGAAGCTCTTGATCGAAGCCCCGGTAAACGGCGGCCGTAACTATAACGGTCCTAAGGTAGCGAAATTCCTTGTCGGGTAAGTTCCGACCTGCACGAATGGCGTAATGATGGCCACGCTGTCTCCACCCGAGACTCAGTGAAATTGAAATCGCTGTGAAGATGCAGTGTACCCGCGGCTAGACGGAAAGACCCCGTGAACCTTTACTACAGCTTGGCACTGAACATTGAACCTACATGTGTAGGATAGGTGGGAGACTTTGAAACCGCGTCGCTAGATGTGGTGGAGTCGTCCTTGAAATACCACCCTTGTAGTTTTGATGTTCTAACGTTGG
>NZ_PIGC01000043.1:0-1370 GCF_003050065.1 Vibrio sp. 10N.286.51.C3
CTTACCGCACGAGTTCAATGCTCTGGTTAAAGCGCATCCTAAGGTGGTTTATCAATGCTTGTTTCATTCCGTGTGGGCAACATTATGCGCGTTTGCTAATGAGCGGCATCACCTTGTCGGTCAACTTGGAGCATTAATGGTTCTTCACACTTGGGGAAGAAATCTGAGTCAACATACTCATATTCATTGCCTACTACCGAGTGGGGTGCTTACAAAAGATCGGCAATGGCAACCGACAAGAAAAGAGAGTTACCTGCTTCCGGTTAAAGCCTTATCCGTTCGCTTTAAGAAAGAGATGTTATGTCGAGTAAGCGAGTTGATAGCAACGCACAGTAATTTATTAGAGGAAGCCGCTAGTAAGAGATGGGTTGTGTACAGTAAACCTGTACTCCACGAGCCTACAGCGGTAGTGGGTTATCTATCTCGGTATTGCAATCGTATCGGGTTAAATCCCAACCAATTAAGTTATAACGTGGATGGCCGTATCACGATGAGTTACAAAGACTACCGAACCAATGGGACGCAAAGAATGTGTTGTAATGCGGGCGAGTTACTTCGACGCTTACTTTTACATGTGTTGCCTAAAGGGCTAATGCGAATACGCTACTATGGCTTTTTAGCTAATGCTGTACGGGTAAAGCGATAGCGGAAATTAGGCAAAGCTTACGAAAGCGACCCGCAGAGAAATCGGAAGTGCTGAAAGAGAAACCTTGTTGTCCGAACTGCCATAGAAACAGCATGGTACTCGTGTGCATCAATATTAGACCTAGGATAGTCGTTTCAGAGTACCAACTGACCTAGTTGTCTGATTATAATGAATAAAATTATCGTTGTGTTATGGCGAGAGAGGGGCATTGTTCGCTTTTAAAAAGATTATGCAACGGGTATAGTCGCTGTAGATAAATTGGCGGCTAGAAGTGGAAAATGGACGGCTGACGGGGTACCGGTCTTAATGATAAGAGTGGAACGCAAGTCAGTCCTAAAAAGCAAATTCCATAGATAGAAGCAGCCAAGTCCAACAGGTATTTATCCATTGTGCTACGACAACGGATAAATACTTAAGCGTTATGTAATACAGTTGGAAAATTAAAATGAAAAACAAGTATAAAGACATAATTTGGGATAAAAACCCTGAGTACATAAAAAAATTTTATGAGAACCACTCTAAATACCAATCGCTTTGTTCGGAAGTTGAGTTCATTTTGAAGAAAAAACTTTCTGGTAGTGATGTTGAGGTGTCTTCTATATCCGCTAGGGCTAAAACAGAAGCTAGCTTCTGCGAAAAAATATTCCGTAAAGGTTATGAAAACCCATTTGAGGAAATTACAGACTTTGCAGGTGCTCGCGTTGTCTATTTATATTCTCAGGAC
>NZ_PIGC01000044.1:0-1047 GCF_003050065.1 Vibrio sp. 10N.286.51.C3
CGTGACCTTTAAGGTCGCCTTTAAACTCTGTGATCTAAAGAAAAACACGGTGGTTTAAAGAGTCTTAGTAGCTTTTTAGAAGAAAGCTGGAGCGATACATCGGGTTCGAACCGATGACCTCAACCTTGGCAAGGTTGCGCTCTACCAACTGAGCTAGTATCGCATTAGTTATTCGCTGCTCATACTGCCTTGGGCAACAGATAGCGCTTAACTGTAATGTGGTTGCGGGAGCCGGATTTGAACCGACGACCTTCGGGTTATGAGCCCGACGAGCTACCAAACTGCTCCATCCCGCGTCCGGATGCATTGTTTAAGTCAATGACTCTTGCCTTTAAAAGGCTAATTTGGAGCGATACATCGGGTTCGAACCGATGACCTCAACCTTGGCAAGGTTGCGCTCTACCAACTGAGCTAGTATCGCATTAGTTAATCGCTGCTCTTACTGCCTTGGGCAACAGATAGCGCTTAACTGTAATGTGGTTGCGGGAGCCGGATTTGAACCGACGACCTTCGGGTTATGAGCCCGACGAGCTACCAAACTGCTCCATCCCGCGTCCGGATGCATTGTTTAAGTCAATGACTCTTGCCTTAAAAAGGCTAATTTGGAGCGATACATCGGGTTCGAACCGATGACCTCAACCTTGGCAAGGTTGCGCTCTACCAACTGAGCTAGTATCGCATTAGTTAATCGCTGCTCTTACTGCCTTGGGCAGCTCTTACCGCCTTGGGCAACAGATAGCGCTTAACTGTAATGTGGTTGCGGGAGCCGGATTTGAACCGACGACCTTCGGGTTATGAGCCCGACGAGCTACCAAACTGCTCCATCCCGCGTCCGGATGTTTTTCTTTTCGCATCATTATCGTTTAAGACAATGAATCTTGCCTTTAAAAGGCTAATTTGGAGCGATACATCGGGTTCGAACCGATGACCTCAACCTTGGCAAGGTTGCGCTCTACCAACTGAGCTAGTATCGCATTAGTTAATCGCTGCTCTTACTGCCTTGGGCAACAGATAGCGCTTAACTGTAATGTGGTTGCGGGAGCCGGA
>NZ_PIGC01000045.1:0-986 GCF_003050065.1 Vibrio sp. 10N.286.51.C3
CCTGTTGGACTTGGCTGCTTCTATCTATGGAATTTGCTTTTTAGGACTGACTTGCGTTCCACTCTTATCATTAAGACCGGTACCCCGTCAGCCGTCCATTTTCCACTTCTAGCCGCCAATTTATCTACAGCGACTATACCCGTTGCATAATCTTTTTAAAAGCGAACAATGCCCCTCTCTCGCCATAACACAACGATAATTTTATTCATTATAATCAGACAACTAGGTCAGTTGGTACTCTGAAACGACTATCCTAGGTCTAATATTGATGCACACGAGTACCATGCTGTTGCTATGGCAGTTCGGACAACACGGTTTCTCTTTCAGCACTTCCGATTTCTCTGCGGGTCGCTCTCGTAAGCTATGCCTAATTTCCGCTATCGCTTTTACCCGTACAGCATTAGCTAAAAAGCCATAGTAGCGTATTCGCATTAGCCCTTTAGGCAACACATGTAAAAGTAAGCGTCGAAGCAACTCGCCCGCATTACAACACATTCTTTGAGTCCCGTTGGTTCGATAATCTTTGTAACTCATCGTGATACGGCCATCCACGTTATAACTTAATTGGTTTGGATTTAACCCAATACGATTGCAATACCGAGATAGATAACCCACTACCGCTGTGGGCTCGTGGAGTACAGGTTTACTGTACACAACCCATCTCTTACTAGCGGCTTCCTCTAATAAATTACTGTGCGTCGCTATCAACTCGCTTACTCGACATAACATCTCTTTCTTAAAACGAACGGATAAGGCTTTAACCGGAAGCAGGTAACTCTCTTTTCTTGTCGGTTGCCATTGCCGATCTTTTGTAAGCACCCCACTCGGTAGTAGGCAATGAATATGAGTATGTTGACTCAGATTTCTTCCCCAAGTGTGAAGAACCATTAATGCTCCAAGTTGACCGACAAGGTGATGCCGCTCATTAGCAAACGCGCATAATGTTGCCCACACTGAATGAAACAAGCATTGATAAACCACCTTAG
>NZ_PIGC01000047.1:0-759 GCF_003050065.1 Vibrio sp. 10N.286.51.C3
CGCAATTCTTTATTGCGATGCCGATTACTGAAAAGTAAAACACCATCTTAATGCTGATTTCTTTCACTAGTCTATTCTCGAACATCCTAGAGGTGTTATTGACTAGATAACATACGTGGAAGTTTGAACATAGCATGAGGGTTTAGAATTTCAGATAGCAAAAAGGCCAGCATTTCTGCTGGCCCTTCAACTTTTAATAGTGGAGGCGCCTCCCGGAGTCGAACCGAGGTCCACGGATTTGCAATCCGCTGCATAGCCACTCTGCCAAGGCGCCTTCAGTAGTGTTTTAAGAGAACAACTCTTTTGATTGTCACCTAGTAAAAGGTAACAATCAAATAGATGGTGCCCCGGGCCGGACTTGAACCGGCACAACGCGAACGTCGAGGGATTTTAAATCCCTTGTGTCTACCAATTCCACCACCAGGGCACGCAATTCTTTATTGCGATGCCGATTACTGAAAAGTAAAACACCATCTTAATGTCAAATTAATCAACATTACAAAATTTGGAGCGATACATCGGGTTCGAACCGATGACCTCAACCTTGGCAAGGTTGCGCTCTACCAACTGAGCTAGTATCGCATTTCATTCTTAATATCTCTTAACTTATCAAACTAAGAGAAAGAATGGAGGCGCCTCCCGGAGTCGAACCGAGGTCCACGGATTTGCAATCCGCTGCATAGCCACTCTGCCAAGGCGCCTTTAATAGTGATTTAAGAGAACAACTCTTTGTTCATCACTCTACTCAAAAAGTAGAAG
>NZ_PIGC01000048.1:0-698 GCF_003050065.1 Vibrio sp. 10N.286.51.C3
TTCCCGGGCCTTGTACACACCGCCCGTCACACCATGGGAGTGGGCTGCAAAAGAAGTGGGTAGTTTAACCTTTCGGGGAGGACGCTCACCACTTTGTGGTTCATGACTGGGGTGAAGTCGTAACAAGGTAGCCCTAGGGGAACCTGGGGCTGGATCACCTCCTTATACGAAGATATCCACGATGAGTACCCACACAGATTGATTAGGTTTAGAAAAGCAAAGAGATGAAGAACTCCCAAGGTTCTTCGAAGTTTGTTTCTACTTTTTAAAGTGGAGATGAATTAGCAGTGTCCCGTTCGTCTAGAGGCCTAGGACACCGCCCTTTCACGGCGGTAACAGGGGTTCGACTCCCCTACGGGATACCATTGGGTCGTTAGCTCAGTTGGTAGAGCAGTTGACTTTTAATCAATTGGTCGCAGGTTCGAATCCTGCACGACCCACCATTTCCTCCCAAGGAAATAAAAATATGGGGCTATAGCTCAGCTGGGAGAGCGCCTGCCTTGCACGCAGGAGGTCTGCGGTTCGATCCCGCATAGCTCCACCATTCCTTCCATAAGAATGGCTTTTATTTTCACTTTTAAAAAGTGAAGACAAAAGGAAACTTTATGGGCGATTAGCTCAGTTGGGAGAGCACCTGCCTTACAAGCAGGGGGTCACTGGTTCGAGCCCGGTATCGCCCACCATCTTTAAGCATTCTC
>NZ_PIGC01000005.1:0-301710 GCF_003050065.1 Vibrio sp. 10N.286.51.C3
GGTGGAGGGAGACGGATTCGAACCATCGAAGGCAGTGCCGGCAGATTTACAGTCTGCTCCCTTTGGCCACTCGGGAACCCCTCCAGGGTGTGTCTTACTCTTCACAAAGTAAGCCTAAATTGATGTTTTCCCATAAGCCCATCAACTAGGTCGTTCTCTTAACTCTCAAAGGAGGTAAGAAGAATATGGTGGAGGGAGACGGATTCGAACCATCGAAGGCAGTGCCGGCAGATTTACAGTCTGCTCCCTTTGGCCACTCGGGAACCCCTCCAGGGTGATTTTTCCTAACTCATAATGGATAGGCTAAAGAGATGTTTTTCCCAACGCATCTCTCAAGTGCGGAGCGCATCATAGCAAACACGCTAAACCTGTAAAGGGTTTTTCTTATGGTTTTGTGTTAAATGCTGCCTTTTTGGGCAAAGATGGCGAAAAGTACGCATATTGCTCGTGAAGTGAACATCTGTACTAAGGTTTACGTACTGATAGATAACACCTTGAGGTAATTGGCTTTCTGTATTCTATTCATTGTGTCTAGAACGTGATGAAACGTAAATGGAATTTAATCTAGATTTACACTTCTTGACGTTACAGCATTCATCAGTTGATAGAATACGGTTAATTTCATTTATAGATAATAATACCAATCGTAGTAAGTAACTTGTCATTCTAGCTTGTTAAAATGCTCGATAACTGCGTTAGAATTTTTGATTGTAGGATAACTACTTATCTAAAATGCTGCCTTGTTCTCAAGCCTTTTCCCTACGCTATTTTTGACCACTGACTCACTGTGATTGGTATAAACCTTACTTGCAGACCATTATTATGAAGCATAAATCTGTTTTAACCCTGCTTAGCTTGTCTATTCTTTTGGCGTCTCCAGCCGCACTTGCTAAACGTATGGGCCCTAGCACTGTCACTGTTGTTACTGAGCAAGTTGATATCCACCAAGTTAGTCAATCTCTTTCTTTGGTCGGTAAGTTAGAAGCTGAGCAATCTGTCATGATTACTTCTGAAGTGGCTGGCAGAGTGGACTCTATCAACATCAAGGCCAATCAAGATGTCACCAAAGGGCAGATGTTGGTCCAGCTCGACGATGATAAAGCGAAAGCGGCGGTTGCAGAGGCGCAAGCGTATTTAAAAGACGAGAAACGTAAGCTAGCGGAATTCCAACGACTAGTGAAACGCAACGCGATCACGCAAACTGAAATTGACGCTCAGAAAACTAATGTAGAGATCGCCAATGCTCGCCTAGCTGCTGCGAATGCTAATCTTAAAGACTTACACATTAGCGCGCCTTTTTCTGGCACGGTCGGCTTTATCGACTTTAGCCGCGGTAAAATGGTGACAGCAGGTACTGAACTAGTGACCTTAGATGACCTTTCAGTAATGCAGTTAGACCTCCAGATCCCTGAGCGTTATCTTTCCAAGCTATCTAAAGGCATGAAAGTGACGGCTCGCACCAGTGCATGGGGAGATACTCAGTTCACTGGCACTGTAGTGGGCATTGATTCTCGTATTAACGCTGAAACCTTGAACCTTCGAGTTCGAATTAATTTCGATAACAACAACGATTACCTAAAGCCGGGCATGCTGGTGTCGGCAGCGATGGACTTCCCACCAGTTGAAGCGCCAATTATTCCAGTTCAAGCCTTAGAGTACTCAGGTACCAAACGTTTTGTTTATGTGGTTGGTGAAGATAACAAGGCGACGCGAACTGAAGTTTTCCTTGGTGCTCGTATCGACAACGAAGTTGTGATCGACAAAGGCATCGACATTGGTCAGAAAATTGTAGTGCAGGGCATAGTGAATATGCGTGATGGTGTTTTGGTTCAAGAGCTTGCCGTCAATCGCCCAGCTGATGCAGCAAGTGAAAAAAAAGCACAAGAAGGCGCTAACTAATGTTGTTATCTGATGTTTCTGTAAAGAGACCAGTAGCGGCTGTCGTATTGAGCCTACTATTGGTTGTGTTTGGTATTGTCTCTTTCAATAAGCTTGCGGTTCGTGAGATGCCAGATATTGAAAGCCCGGTGGTATCGATCAGTACTCGTTATGAGGGTGCTTCGGCTACCATCATTGAGAGCCAAATAACCTCCAACCTCGAAGATCAGTTATCCGGCATCAGTGGTATCGACGAGATCGAGTCCACTACCCGTAACGGTATGTCGCGTATCACGATTACTTTTGAGCTTGGTTACGATCTCAATACTGGTGTGAGTGATGTTCGTGATGCGGTAGCTCGTGCACAGCGCTCATTGCCAGATGAAGCCGACGACCCTATTGTTTATAAGAACAATGGTAGTGGTGAAGCCTCGGTCTACATCAACTTAAGTTCGACAGAGATGGATCGAACGCAGCTAACCGATTACACCGAACGTGTGTTGATCGACCGCTTTAGTTTGATCTCTGGTGTGAGCTCGGTGGATATCTCAGGTGGCTTGTACAAAGTAATGTACGTCAAGCTGAAACCTGCGCAAATGGCAGGGCGTGGGGTTACCACATCTGACATCACTTCTGCGTTAAACAATGAGAATATCGAAAGCCCAGGTGGTGAAGTACGTAACGATGCGATTGTGATGTCGGTTCGTACCGCTCGTTCTTACACTGAAGCGGAAGATTTTGAATACCTAGTCGTTAAACGCGCTTCTGACAACACGCCTATTTACCTTAAAGATGTCGCTGATGTTTACATTGGCGCAGAGAACGAAAACTCGACCTTTAAGAGTGACGGTGTTGTTAACGTCAGTATGGGTATTGTGCCTCAATCAGATGCAAACCCGCTTGAAGTAGCTGACCTAGTACATAAAGAAGTCGAAGCAATTCAAAAGTTCTTGCCAGATGGCACTCGTTTAGCTGTCGACTATGACTCAACAGTCTTCATCGATCGTTCTATCTCAGAGGTTTACAGCACGCTCTTTATCACGGGCGGCTTGGTTATCCTTGTGCTTTACATCTTTATTGGTCAAGCACGTGCAACACTTATTCCAGCGGTGACCGTACCTGTATCTCTGATCTCGTCGTTTATTGCGGCTTACTACTTCGGTTTCTCTATTAACCTGATTACTCTGATGGCACTTATCCTGTCGATTGGTTTGGTAGTAGATGATGCGATCGTGGTGGTTGAAAACATTTTCCACCACATTGAACGTGGTGAGTCACCACTGCTTGCTGCCTATAAAGGTACTCGTGAAGTAGGCTTCGCGGTAATCGCAACGACGCTTGTATTGGTGATGGTATTCCTACCAATCTCTTTCATGGATGGCATGGTTGGACTGTTGTTTACCGAGTTCTCTGTATTGCTCGCTATGTCGGTGATCTTCTCGTCGCTAGTTGCATTAACGTTAACGCCAGTATTAGGCAGTAAAATCCTAAAAGCGAACGTTAAACCAAACCGTTTTAATCTGTTTGTCGAGCGCGTATTTGGCAAGCTTGAGTCTGGATATCGCTCGGTATTGCGCCGTGCTCTAAATTGGCGTTGGGCAGCTCCAATTATCATTATCGCGTGTATGGGCGGTAGTTATGGCTTGATGCAACAAGTGCCGTCGCAACTGACGCCGCAAGAAGACCGTGGTGTTATCTTTGCGTTTGTTCGTGGTGCCGATGCAACCAGTTACAACCGTATGTCTGCCAACATGGACATCGTTGAAGAGCGTCTAATGCCATTGCTTGGTCAAGGTTTCTTGAAGTCATTCAGCATTCAATCACCAGCATTTGGTGGCAATGCCGGCGACCAAACGGGCTTCGTTATCATGATCCTCGAAGATTGGGACGAGCGTGACGTGACCGCGCAAGAAGCACTTAATGAAGTTCGTAAGTCACTAGCTGGTATTCCAGATGTGCGCGTATTCCCTTTCATGCCGGGCTTTAAAGGTGGTTCAAGTGAGCCAGTACAGTTCGTACTTGGCGGTTCTGATTACACTGAACTTCAAAAGTGGGCAGAGCTCTTAAAGCAAGCCGCTGAAGACTCTCCAATGATGGAAGGTGCGGACATCGATTACTCTGAGAAAACACCAGAACTATTGGTAACTGTAGACAAACAGCGTGCAGCAGAGCTAGGCGTTAGCGTTTCAGACATCTCAGATACCTTAGAAATCATGCTTGGCGGACGCAGTGAAACCACCTTCGTTGACCGTGGTGAAGAGTACGATGTTTACCTGCGTGGTGATGAGAACAGCTTCAACAACGCCAACGATTTAAGCCAAATCTACATGCGAACTCAGTCAGGCGAGCTAGTAACGCTTGATACACTGACACACATTGAAGAAGTGGCATCATCGATTCGTTTGTCGCACTACAACAAGCAAAAGTCGGTGACCATCAAAGCTAACCTAATGGAAGGTTACACACTGGGTGATGCTCTGGATTTCCTTGATGAGCAAGCGATTGAACAGCTACCGGGTGACATCTCTGTGAGCTACTCAGGTGAGTCTAAAGACTTCAAAGAGAACCAATCAAGCATCTTAGTGGTGTTTGCGTTAGCGATGTTAGTTGCGTACTTGGTACTTGCAGCGCAGTTTGAGAGCTTCATTAACCCGCTGGTGGTGATGTTCACCGTACCTATGGGCATCTTTGGTGGCTTCTTAGGTTTGGTGCTGATGAGTCAAGGCCTCAATGTCTACAGCCAGATTGGTATGATCATGTTGATCGGTATGGTAACCAAAAACGGTATCTTGATCGTTGAGTTTGCTAACCAACTTCGTGACCGTGGTATTGAGTTTGAAAAGGCGATCATTGATGCTTCGGCTCGACGCTTACGTCCAATCATGATGACGGCGTTTACCACACTAGCAGGTGCTATTCCATTGATTACTTCAACGGGCGCAGGCTATGAAAGCCGAGTCGCTGTGGGTACGGTTATCTTCTTCGGTATGGGCTTTGCGACACTGGTCACTCTGTTCGTAATCCCTGCGATGTACCGACTGATTTCTGGCTCAACACGCTCTCCGGGTCACGTCGAAGCGGTGCTCAATAAAGAGCTTAGCCATGACAACGTGGGAAGAACCAGTCACGGTTAATGAACACGAAATAGTGTAACAATATTGAAAAGCCTGCGTTTGCTCCTAGCGAATTGCAGGCTTTTTTTGTATAACAAACAGAGCTCAACGAACTAATACAATAAATCGAATAAAGGAAAGTAAAGTGGCTGAATTTAAATACAAAGATCTTTCTCAAGAAGAACAAGACAAGCTTGATGCAGCAACCTTTCGTCGCCTGCTAGCACACTTGGATGATAACAAAGATGTGCAGAACATCGACTTGATGATCTTGGCGGGTTTCTGCCGTAACTGTTTCAGCAAGTGGTACAAAGCAGAAGCTGAGCAACAAGGCCTAGACTTGGATATCGATGACGCTCGTGAGCGCATATATGGCATGACTTACGATGAGTGGAAACAAAACCATCAACCAAAAGCGACGCCTGAACAACTAGCGGCATTTGAAGCGAAGCAGAAGCCAGAGTAATTTGTTGTCGTTAGTGATTGATTAACAGAACAAAAAAAGAGCCCATCAAGGGCTCTTTTCAATTTTGGTGTCGGTGCTTACCCTGTGGTTAAGCCAACTCACCTGTTTGCGAGAAAGCTTCCAACTTCGCTGCGTAAGGCTGTAGGTCACCGATATTCAGATTTACCCACTCGTCATTGAAGTAAGTGTCTAGGTAACGTTCACCACTATCACATAGTAAAGTCACGATAGACCCTTTCTCGCCACGCGCTTTCATTTCACTGGCTAGCTGAAGCACACCGTACATGTTAGTACCGGTTGATGCGCCAACCTTGCGGCCAAGAATGTCAGATAACCAATGTGTCGTTGCGATACTTGCTGCGTCTGGGATTTTACGCATTTCGTCAACCACACCAGGAATGAAGCTTGGCTCTGCTCGTGGGCGACCAATGCCTTCAATCTTGCTGAACGTACTGCCTTTCACGTTCGCATTACCGGTTTGGAAGTATTCGTGGAATACAGAGTTCTCAGGGTCGACAACACAAAGCTTAGTTTCATGCTGTTGGTAGCGAATGAAGCGGCCGATAGTTGCAGAAGTACCGCCAGTACCTGGGCTCATTACTACCCAAGCTGGAACTGGGTGATCTTCCATCTGCATTTGATTGAAAATCGAGTTAGCGATGTTGTTGTTACCACGCCAGTCGGTTGCGCGCTCAGCGTAAGTAAATTGGTCCATGTAGTGACCATTCAGCTCTTCTGCTAAACGACGAGACTCATCGTAAATTTCATCTGAGCGGTCAACAAGATGCGCTTGGCCGCCGTAGAATTCAATCTGCTCAATTTTCTTCTTCGCTGTGCACTTTGGCATTACAGCAATAAACGGCAGGCCAAGTAGGCGAGCAAAGTACGCTTCAGATACCGCAGTGCTGCCCGATGAAGATTCAATGATCGTTGTTTCTGGACCAACCCAACCGTTACAGATAGCGTATAAAAACAGAGAACGTGCTAAACGGTGCTTTAAAGAGCCAGTAGGGTGTGTGCTTTCATCTTTAAGGTAAACATCAATGCCTTCGATACTTGGTAGATCGAGCTTAATAAGGTGCGTATCCGCTGAGCGTTGGTAATCGGCTTCAATTTTACGAATCGCGTTGTTAATCCATTGATGGTCAGTGCACATAAGCGTTCTCCTGATCGAGTGTAGGAATTCTTTGTAATTGGTATGGTTCTAATTTATCTATAATTTGAGAGAAAAACTTTGCCATATTTGCTTTGTTTTGCTTAAATTGTAGAAAATTATTCTCTTTAAATTCGATCTGGTGAAAGTGTGATAGATGCCGTAGACAAAAAAATATTAGGGTTACTGCAAGAAGATAGCACGCTGTCATTGAACGATATTTCTGAAGCGGTCAATCTCACCACAACGCCTTGTTGGAAAAGGCTTAAGCGCCTTGAAGAGAACGGCATTATTGAGAAAAGAGTCGCACTGCTGAACCCGGAAAAATTGGATCTTTCCTTTACCGCGTTCGTATTGGTGAAAACCAGTGATCATTCTCATGAGTGGTATGGTCGTTTTGTGAATACCGTGTCGGAATTTCCAGAAGTGATGGAGTTCTATCGCATGGCCGGCGAATATGATTATATGATGAAGGTTCAGGTTAAAGACATGAAGTGCTTTGATGATTTCTACAAGCGCTTGGTGAATAGTATTGATGGTATCTCTAATGTGACCTCGACATTTGCGATGGAACCATTGAAGTACACGACAGCATTGCCGCTTTAAGCTAAATCTAGCGTTACGCTAACTATTTCTCAGTTTAGATATTGCCTCAGCGATAAAGAAAAGGATTATTCATGTTTGCAAAAGTTTCGACTGCTATTCAGCTGGTGTTAGCTATCGCTATTTTTTACCTTGGCTACACTATCTATTCATTCACCAATAAAGTCGGTGAAATTGTCGATACCTATCCTCAGGTTATAGAGGATCTTTCAGTGCTTACTAAAGAGCTAAAAGTCGAAGAGTTTCTGATACTGGCGGAGCACGTCGACGAGTTGGCGCCACAGATGCTAAATACCGTCGAAGATGTTAGAAAGACGGTTGAGAAGGTGAACAAAACGGTAGCATCGGTCGACAGTAAAATCCCAGCTATCCTAGATGAAGTAAAAAACGTTCGAGTTGAAGTTGAGCAGGTGAGAACCGATGTGATCCCCCCAACGTTAACAGAATTAAAGAGATACCGCGTAGACGTAATGCCACCAATGCTCGCTGAAAGTAAGTCTTACCGCGAACAGACTATTCCTGTCATCGTCACTGAGTCTGAAATGCTACGAGCGGAAGTCCCTGGTATTTTGGCACAAGCTAATTTGTTAGCTGATAAGAGTAAAGAGCTCGCTCAGGGAGCCGCAGAGGGCGCGGTGAAAGGCGTAGTGTTATCGCCATTTAATTTACTTAGAGACGCTGGCGATGGCATCAAAACACGAGTGCAAGGTGAATTCGAGCCTACGCCAGAAGCTGAGTAGAGTTTATGGATTCGAAGTAACGACTTTTCGTTAATATTAAAAATAGAGGCTAGGTACTAAACCTAGCCTCTATTTTTTGTGCGTATTTTGGGCTTGTAAGAAGCGTTTATCCGTTACTTAGTAAAACGCATCACACCTTCTTGTACTGCCGTCGCTACGAGCTCACCTTTTTGGTTAAAGATCTCGCCGCGCACTAAGCCACGAGTGTTCGCCGCCGTTGGGCTTTCAATCGCATAAAGTAACCATTCGTCCATCTTGAACGGGCGGTGGAACCAGATTGAGTGGTCAATCGTCGCCACTTGGAAATTTGGTGTCATGATAGAGACTTCATGAGGATGAAGCGCCGTAACTAAGAACCCCCAATCCGATGCGTAAGCAAGTAGGTATTGATGAATTAATTGGTTGTCTGGCATCGCGCCATTTGCTCTTACCCAAAGGTACTGTTTCGCTTCCGTCTTCTTTGGGTTGAGTGGATTCACAACCGTCACCGGGCGCATCTCAATCGGCTTTTCGCCACAAAAGGTTTTGCGCAGTTTCTCTGGTAAGAATTCTGCAATGTGGCTCGCTAATTCAGTTTCTGAAGCAAAATTCTCTGGTCCAGGAATATCAGGCATTGCAATCTGGTGCTCAAAACCTGGCGCATCGCCATGATAAGAAGCGGTGAGATAGAAAATAGGGCGGCCATTTTGAATCGCTTTCACACGGCGCGTGCTAAAGCTGCGTCCATCTCTTAGGTTCTCAACATCGTAAATGATTGGCTTTTCAGGATCACCGGGAAATAGAAAATAACTGTGGAAAGAGTGAACACTACGGTCGTCTTGAACGGTATAACGAGCAGCAGAAAGCGCTTGTCCCAATACTTGACCGCCATATACCTGTGGTAGGCCTAAGTTCTCACTTTGCCCGCGGAACAGACCTTCTTCTAGTTTCTCTAACTGAAGTAAATTGAGTAATTCTTTTAAAGGTTGACTCATCGCCAGCATGCCTCTTGGTAAAATAGGTGTCAGATTATGGTGTTAATCATTTAGCTTAGTCAGATATCTGTCAATAAATCATAGGGTTTCGAGACAGAATATGAAAGCTCTCTTATAATTGCTGAGTAGATTTGCCGAGTCCGGCAAACATGTTGAGAGAAATTGAATATGAAAAAGGCTCTAATTCTTATTACGTCTTTAGTATCGTTTGGCCTACTTGTTGGTTGCCAAGCAACATCAGAAACGAATGCTTCTCAAGAAGTGGTTGCAGAGAACACTCAAGTGATTTCAGGAACAGTTAGCTACCGTGAAAGAATTGCATTGCCAGAGAATGCAGTAGTTACCGTTACGCTAGAAGATATCTCACTGGCTGACGCACCATCAACGGTTATCGCAACTCAAGAGTTCACTACTGATGGTAAGCAAGTACCGTTCGCATTCGAACTGAGCTACGACAACAACAAGATTAAAGCTAACCACCGCTACAACATGCGTGCGTCGATTCATGTCGATGGCAAACTGCGTTTCACAACTGACACGATTAAGTCAGTGATTACAGACGTAGAAAACACGCAACAAGCAGACCTACGCTTGGTTGGTGTTCGTTAATTAGAAATAGATGCCACTGTTAAGGCATCTTAATTAACGTCTTTCGATAAATGGCAGCTCTAGGGCTGCCATTTATATATTCTTAGTTTGATCTTTCCGGCATCACTCACTTCAACCCCTTCTTTAACCAAATGCCGCTTTTGTCGGTCGAATGAATCGCCCTTTAAAGAGATCTCTCCCTTGCTGTTTATCACTCGATACCAAGGCAGTTTGCTACCTTCTGGTAGGTTACCCAGCGCTTTACCAACATGGCGCGCATAGCCCGGAAATCCTGAAAAACGTGCTATGTCTCCATAAGTTGTTACTTTTCCATATGGAATTTGGTGAATCACAGCAAAGATTTGGCTCAAAAATTGGTCCATACTAAATGTTCCTAGTTCATAAATACCAATCACAGTAAGTAAGTGTTCAAAAATAGCGCAGGGAAAAAGCTTGAGAGCAAGGCAGATTTTTTTGATAAGTAGTTATTCTCCAATCAAAAAATCTAACGAGGTTATCGAGTTTTTTAACAAGCTAGGGTGACCAGTTAATTACTACGATTGGTATGGTACCACGGATCGGTAGAAGGAGAGGGCTATGGTATTTTCAACGTTTCAGTTCTTGATCACCACATTATTAGCGGTTGTTTGCGCGAGAGCAATCAGTTTAAGTGAGGGAGATATCCCGGTGCTTGCAATGGTAATTCCTGCCTTATGGATTTTACCGCAGGGGGGCATAGCTGGATTAGCTTTGCTTGTTTCCATGACTACTTATGGTCTAACCCTTCCTTTGCAGCCCATCACGCTGTCTGTCAGTGCGTGGGTACTATTCCCGCTATTGATGGTGGTCTTCTCAAGACGCAGTAGTTTGTCGGTCGTGATTATTTCTGGCTTGATCGTGACTACGTTGCAGGTTGGAATCATGGTCACGCAATCAGCAGGCAAGCTTGAAGGCGTCCCGTGGGTTACCACACTTCAAACCTTATCTATCATCGTAATTTGGTGGGCGGCAAATCACCTTAAGCCAGCCAGCCGACACAGCTGGTGGTCATTAGGCTTAATACTTCCATTATGGATAGCCGATTTACCTTATGCTGCTTTGGTGGCCTTGTGTATAACGGGCATCATGGCATCAATGGAAACGCTGACGCGCTTGAAAACGTTCCGCTGGAATAAACTATTATGTTGGACACTGCCAACGGTCGGTTTTGCGGCTCTGGTAATTACTCCAAGTATCGAAGTTCCAAGCCCTGTCTTTGTGGTGTGGTTGTGTCTATTAGGCACCGCGTGGATGACTGACTACATCATTCGTACAGAAGATAATGAAGACATCGATGTCTAGTACTTCAGCAATCCAAACTTTCCAAATGCAGGTAAATGGTGAATTTACCTGCGATTTTCTAGTGGTTTGAATAAAGGATAAGCACTTAGACCGTAATTGTTCAAAAATAGGGTGGAAGGGCTTGCAATGGTTGCTGTGATGCTTAATAATCCAATCACTCTTTGAGGCAAGCCTCTTAGAAAACGAATCTATGGGGGCCTGGTCCTCCCGCAACAATAGCTCGTGAACTCGGTCAGGCCTGGAAGGGAGCAGCCGCAGCGAGTGACTTGTGTGCCGGGATGTGGCTGGGTTCCCACCCTTTAAAAAAGCCGCTCTTCATGAGCGGCTTTTTGCTATCTGAAGCTTAATTTTATCTTGTTTATGACTAGAGGTGCGAAAATATCAGTTTTTGAGGAAACGGTTATAAACAAACAGCAACACGAATGCGCCAAGCGTTGCGGTTATAATACTACCGATGTTAATGCCGTCAGCACTGCCGAGGCCGATGAAGCTCCCTAAAAAACCACCAACAAAGGCACCAGCAATACCTAGAACCATGGTGGCGATCCATCCACCACCATCGTTGCCCGGCATTAGCCACTTAGCTAGCGCCCCTGCAATCAACCCAAGAATAATCCAAGATATAAACCCCATAACTTCTCCTTACTCATTATTGTGTTAGGTGCATGTCGTCACACATCTATGGTTACGTTTAAATCATAGACCATGAATCAAAACTCGATTTAACTAACTGATGACCATTGCGATGTAACCCAGAATAAGAACCAATACCGATGTTAAAGCGTAGGGCACAGGATAGCCGATCGCTGGCATGTCACTGTGACTGGCATCTTGTGCGCCTTTCATTGCAGGCGTACTGTTCCTGCCTCCGGCACAAGCACCAGCTAAAATTGCAGGATTCATTTTGCGGAAATATAAGCCGTACAACCAAGCTAATAAGGGGGGTACTAAAGCAGCTGTCACCCCGAGCAAAGCTATCTTGATGACAATGATGCCTTGAAAAGAGGCCAGTATTTTGGGGCCTACCGTCGCTGCCAATACAGCAACAAACAGATTTAGGCCGATGTCTTGTAGAAAGCTTCTTGCTCCCTCGCTCATAGGGCCGCCAAAACTTGGATTCCGCGTGCGTAGGAAGGAAAAAATGATCCCGGTGAGCATACAGCCTGCCGAGGTTCCCAATGCAAATGGAATACCTGCGACTGTGACACTTAAATGGCCGAAGACATAACCAATTAATAAAGAAACGGCGAGATAGAAGGTTTCTGTGACGGTACTCTCGACGATGGGTACACTGTTCAACTTAGTGGCTGTTTGTTCTACACACCACTGAGAGCCGGCAATTCGAACCACATCGCCAACTTCGATCTGGGTTTGTGGTAATAGAGGTTGCTGGTGGCCTTGTCTGAAGACTGCTTTAAAGTAAACACCAAAACCGACTTCGGAATGTAACTGCGCTATCGTTTTTCCTGCATGTTCGGACTTCCCAACGTGAATGTCCGCTACTTCGATATCGACATTTCTAGCTCGTGGTTCATCGACTTCATTTCCGATATCAGCTTCACCTTCCGCAATCAAGACGCGATATTCTCCGCGAATGCCAATGACATCATTTAACTCAAGCATTGGATTATCAGAAGCATCAATGACTTGCTCACCTCGAACCACTTTAAGCACGGCCGCATCAGGGAAGTTTCGATACAGCTCCTGCACTGAACGACCGACTAACTCTTGGTGTGTGACCTTATAAGAGCGAACATCAATGGGTAGAATGCCAACATCTGAGAACCCAAAGGTACTTGGGAGCTTCTCGTTGTCATCGCCAGTTGAGAACTCTGCTTCTGCTTCTTTACCTGCTTTGACGGGGTCAATTCCAAAGAGAGAAGGGAGGTATTTAATGAACAAGATGATGAGGACGGTCGACAGGACATAGCTTATCGCGTAACCCGCCGCGATATTGGCACTGACCTGATCAATGCTCATGCCTTCTGGTGGCGTAAATGCCCCAGAGCTGATTGCTGACTGCGCTACGCCCATTACTGCCGTCACTGTGTAACTGCCAGAAATGATGCCCGCGGCATAGCCGGGCTCAAGGCCCATGAGCTTGGCGCCGATGACAACAATCGCAAAATTGCTGAACACGACAATTAAACCAATGACGACGAAGTCGATGCCTCCTCTAGCAAGGCCGGAGAAAAATTGCGGTCCTACTTTCATCCCAATGGCGTACATGAACATCATTAAGAAAATGTCGGAGACCAATCCTGGTTCTTCAATTTTTAGTCCATAAACTGAGAAGGACGTCAGTGCTATACCAACGCCAACGATTAGGGTGCCAGCTGTTGTGCCTAAGCTCACACCTTTAAAAGTGAGTCGACCAAGTGGATAACCAATGGTGAGTGATAGAAAGAGAAATACAAACGGATTCACTGACAAGTAACTAAATAGAAAGGACATAATGTCACCTGCTAACTTGTTGATATAAGGGCAAGGAACCATCAAGGCTCCTTGCTTTAAGTAAGATGGGACAATTAGCTGTGATTAAAGTTACTCGACTCGTCAGCGTCGCTACCATTGACGACCGGGTGTTTGTCAAAGAAATCAACGCAGTGTTGTAAGTCGGAAATCAAAAGGTCAGCCATATCACGACTAAAACCATGACGAACTAAAATACGCATGATTACCAGATCTTCACGCTCGGCGGGCATCGCATAAGCGGCAATTTGCCAACCACGAGATCGGATGCGATCCGAAAGATCGTAGAGGTTAAAGCCTGGGGTTGCGCCATCTTTAATTGACCAACTCAAGGCCGGGATACCACCATGGCCATCGTAGATGATGTGAAATATACCCATCTTTTCGACTTCTTTGGCAAGGTAACGAGCCGTGTCATAACAAGCATCATGGATCTTACGGTAGCCCTCTTTACCAAGACGTAAAAAGTTATAGTATTGCGCAACGATTTGCCCCCCAGGGCGGGAGAAATTGAGCGCAAAGGTCGGCATGTTGCCACCGAGGTAGTTGACGTTGAAAATCAAGTCTTCATGCAGAGCATCCGCATCTCGCCAAACAACCCAGCCAACACCAAGTGGAGAAAGACCAAATTTATGCCCAGAAGCATTAATTGATTTGACCCTTGGCAAACGGAAATCCCACACTAAATCTGGGTCGCAGAATGGGGCGAGAAAGGCACCACTTGCACCATCAACGTGAATCGGAATATCTAATCCGGTCTCTTCTTGTAGTTTATCTAACGCTTCGTGTACCGCTTGTACTGGCTCGTATTGGCAAGTAAAGGTCACGCCTAGTGTCGGGACGACGCCAATCGTGTTCTCGTCACAACGTTTGATTACTTCCTCTGGGGTCATGATCAGACGATCACCTTGCATTGGGATTTCGCGAAGTTCAATGTCCCAGTAACGGGCAAATTTATGCCAACAAACCTGAACTGGACCACAAATAAGGTTAGGACGGTCAGTTGGCTTACCTTGCTTCTTCATTTTCTCACGCCAAGCCCATTTTAGCGCCATACCACCAAGCATTGCGGCTTCACTTGAGCCAGTTGTTGAACATCCCATTGGATTTTCAGCGTTAGGTGCATGCCAAAGATCGGCGAGCATATGTACACATCGAGATTCGATTTCTGCCGTTTGTGGGTATTCATCTTTATCGATCATGTTTTTGTCGATGCATTCATCCATCAATTTATGGACTTCGTCTTCGACCCATGTTTGACAGAAGGTCGCAAGGTTCTGCCGCGAATTGCCATCTAGCATTAGTTCATCATGCACGACTTGGTAAGCATGAGCGGGTGCATGCTCTTGCTCTGGGATTCGATACTTGGGCATAACAACGGAAAGATCTTTGGAAGAATAAACATCATCTAAGAGTGAACCACGAACAGTCGATTTTTTATGAAGAGGCATGGTGAATCCTTTATCTTATTGAATTTATTTTACTTATTGCCATTGAAACATCAGTAAATAGCAATATTGGCAGCTAAATAAACATAGCAGGATTTTATAAAAATTCAGCTTAAATAAGAGTCTGGTTGCTTATTTCACATTGTTTTATCTTGTTTTGTGCACGGTAAAACAAATATTTCAAAAGTACACTGTGTGGTGAAAAAACGGAGTTGTCATGATGAACTTTATATGAGTGTTAATGCTTATTTTTTAGTGTTGTAAGTTTTGGATATATAATTTTGGTGGCTGATTATAATTTGGTCATTCTACGATGTTAAATTTTTAATCCTCTTAATTCGCAGGCAACACAACGGCAGACGCTTCTTCCTCTGAATCTTCTTTGTCTTCTACTTGATCCGCAACCCAATCAATTGTCTTTGTTAGATAGAGCTTATTGGTTTCAGTATCACACCAACTCTTCGACAATCCTCTTCGATTAAACTCACTGCCAATGGCTGCCAATGTTTGGTTGCTCGAGCGCCCGTAATATAAGGTGTCGCATAGTTGTAGGTTCGACATTGATTGTGGGTATGTATTAACCGACGAGGAGTTCATGCTTAGTGCTTTGGATTGATTGTGCGTGCAGCCTGTAAGGCTTAAGAAAAAGATCAATGCTAAGGCTTTCTTCATAATATCTCTGAACAGTTGCCAATAGTTGGTGGGGATTATGAGCATGATTAAGTCACTGATTTGTCAATTCTTCGCCAAGTACCTAAACAGCATGACTTTGCTCGCAATTAGAGCGCGTTATTGAGTTGTTTAATTCCTCGGTCAAAAAGCGCATTAATCGCCAAATGCGCAATTTTGTACAAAAGCTGAAAGAGACTATAGAGTAGACTGATAAGTCGCTCGATAATCAACAGGCTTGGGAATTGTTATGGAGAACAAGAAACGCTCTAAAGAAAAGGCCGAATATAAGATAACGGAAGAGCTCGGCGGCCTTGAAATTCTTAATGCTGAATATGAAAAGCAGAACTTCTCACGCCATAGCCACGAGGGCTACACGCTGGGAGTCATCGAGCAGGGCGCTCAGCGTTTCTATCGAACGGGCGGACATCATATTGCGCCACAAGATGCGATTATTTTGGTCAATGCCGACGAAGTTCATAGCGGTCACTCTGCCACTGAAGGCGGTTGGGCGTATCGAGCCATGTATCCACTCCCAGAGCAACTTGCTAAGATCACTCAAGAGCTTAACCTACCCAATTACGGCGCGCCTTATTTCCCAAGAGCCGTTGTTGAAGACCCAGAGCTCGCCAATCAATTGAGGTTGGTCTTCAACACGATTGATGAATCCGACAATCGCCTGTTAAGAGAGACCTTGATGTATGGGATGTTGGTTAAGCTGATTAGCCGACATGGAAAATCGCCGCTTAACCCTCAACTCGATGGGAAAACTCAGCGGCAACTTGTCTTAGTGAAAGAGTTCTTAGATGACTTTCCACAAGCCGATGTGTCTCTAGAAGAACTCTCTAAACTGGCGGCTTTAAGCCCGTTTCATTTGGTACGCTCTTTTCAGAAAGAGTTTGGCCTTCCGCCGCATGCGTATCAGATCCAATCTCGATTAAGGCTTTCCCGTAAGTTATTGAAACAAGGGCATACCATTTCTGATACCGCGCAAGAGTGTGGTTTTCACGACCAAAGCCATTTTCATCGACACTTCAAAAAGGCCAATGGCTACACGCCGGGGCAATACATCAAAATGCTCTAAATCGGACACCTTAATTCGTTTGTGAAATCGAGCAAGTTTGTACAATCGAACCGACTCAACTCTTCTTACATTGAATAGCTAATGTGGGAGAGAAAAGAATTATATGGATAATGAAACAATGGATAGACGAACACAGTTATGGAAGGGCGTTTTAGCGGGAATGCCCTTGAGCATTGCGGTTATCCCTTGGGGAATTCTAGCGGGCTCATATGCGATAGATGCTGGGTTGAATCAGCTTCAAGCTCAAGCGATGTCGGCTATTTTATTTGCTGGCTCAGCGCAACTTGTCGCAGCGGGTATGTTCAAAGCGGGTATTGGTTTAGGGACCATGTTGTTGACCACACTGTTCATCACCTCAAGGCACTTTCTGTATAGCGTATCGATGCGAGACAAAATCAGTCATCTTCCTGCGCGTTGGCGTCTATTACTCGGATTTTGGCTCACCGACGAGCTGTTCGCGATTTGTAGTGGGCAGTCTCAGCAAGAGTTTAATCGTTGGTATGCCGCGGGTGTAGGTGGAGGTTTTTACCTTGTTTGGAATATCGCGAGCTTTGTTGGCATTGTCGCGGGAAGCCAAATCCCGTCACTCAATGAAATCGGTCTCGACTTCGCGGTAGCCGCGACGTTTATCGCGTTGGTTTTTCCACTAATCAGAACATTGCCTGTTGTCGTGTGTGTGGTGGTTTCACTGGTCACTTCGGTTGCCATGTCGGTTAACAATATTGATGGTGGGCTAATGATTGCAGCGATCGCTGGTATGTTAGCCGGCTTTTTCAGCGAATCATTCCAAGAGCGAACCAACGGTGACAAGACAATCGTGGAGGGGAAATAGAGATGATTTGGTTAACGATATTCCTCATGACTGCGATTGTTTTCTTTAGTCGGTATCTGTTTCTTGAACCTGCAATCCCGCTTCGACTCAATCAAACCGCAAGGCGCCTATTGCGCTATTCAAGCCCAGCGGTGCTGACTGCGATTTGGGGGCCAATTGTATTTGCTCCTGAACAAACATTTTGGCCAAGCCTTGAAAACCCTTACTTGATAGGCGCGGTGGTGACTGGCTTGCTGATTTGGAAAACAGGCAATGTGTTACTTACGATTGGCGTCAGTATGGGGGTGTTTTTGTTTTATAACCTTGTCGCGGTTGATTACCTTTTCTCGTGAGCTTCAACTTCAACTTTATGTTTCTCCCATAATTTAAGGGCCGTATAAATATGATTACTTGTTATGTTCGATATGTGATTGATCCTAAAAAGGTAAATGAGTTCGAGACATACGCAAAAATGTGGATTCCTCTGGTCGCTAAATTCGGGGGCCAACACAATGGTTATTTCTTACCGTCGGAAGGGGCGAACAATATTGCCTTGGCGCTGTTTACCTTTGAAAGTTTGGTTGCCTATGAAGAATATCGGATTAAATCGCTGAGCGATGCTGAGTGTATTAAAGCGTTTGAATTTGCGGACGAAGTTGATTGTATCGTGAGTTATGAACGAAGCTTTTTTAGACCTGTTTTAGAGTGATAGACCTTGCAACGTATAGCGTGGTGGCATCTAATGTACTGATTCACTGTTTGTGTGTTTAGGTTTTGGTAAGGAGTTAGTTTGGCTAAGAAATATTATGTGGTTTGGAAAGGTCGCACACCGGGTATTTTTACTACTTGGAACGAGTGTAAATCGCAAGTCGATGGCTTCGCTGGTGCGAGATATAAATCGTTTCCAACATTAGGCGAGGCTGAGTCTGCTTTCGGTGGTAAAACGTCGTCTGTGTCAGGCTCTACAGCGACAAAGCCAAGCTCTGCGGGGAAGGCGACGAAAGCAAAGGTTCCGCCTCTTTCAGAGCAGCAAATCACTGATATGCCTTTTGATATCAAGATCTTTACTGATGGTGCTTGTGAGCCAAACCCTGGTGAAGCGGGGACGGGTTTAGCGGTCTATCAAAACAACCAATTAACCGAATTATGGTATGGCTTGTATCAACCTGTTGGTACCAATAATACCGCTGAGTTACATGGCCTTAAACAGGCGTTTTTGCTTGCGAAAGATAAGTTAAACGCAGGCCTCTCTGTGGCGATTTATTGTGACTCGAAATACTCGATAGACTGCATTACTAAGTGGGCAACAGGTTGGGAGAAAAAGGGCTGGACCAAGTCGGGAGGCGAGATCAAAAACCTCGATATTATTAAGCCTGCGTATGCTCTCTACCAAGAGCTTGCTTCAAAAATCACCATCTACCATGTGAACGGACACGTTGGGATTGAAGGCAACGAATTGGCCGATAGAATGTCTATTGTGGCGATTTCATCGAAAGAGCAACAACTCGCTCAATATCGTGACATCGAAGATATTGAGTCTATTTTGGCATTGCGAGCTGGCTAGCTAGGCTTCTTAATGAAAAGCTAATGAAAGTCACTGAAAGCATAAGTCGCCATCATTGGGCAGTGCTAAGTTGAGCGTTACATTTCAAATTGATGTAGCGCTCTTTTGATCTTGTGGTGCTCAGTTTTCTTATGGTGCTTTGTTCTTGTGATGCTTAGCTGCCTGAGTTAATCCTTATTGAGCTGGGTTCTCTATCCAGCGAGATAATTGCTGAGCTTGTTTTATCGAATTAAAACTGTCTTTCACTCTCTGACGTGCCTCCAATCCCATTGACGCTTTATCATTACTGCTCAACTGCGCAAAACGCTCAATCGCTTCTCTTAATTCCTCAACGTTCTTTTCGCTAACCACAAAACCTGTTTCAGGTGAGACGATCTCTTTGCATCCCATGATGTTGGTTGTGATGACAGGCGTACCAACGGCCATCGCTTCTTTTAAAACCAGTGGCCCGGTATCCACACATCCTGTTTCGGAAAAGCAGAAGGGCGCGATTAGGCTCTCATAGTTCGACAGTTTCTCTTTCACCCATTCGTGAGATTTGGCACCAAGAAAGGTCACGTTTCGAGTGAGCCCTTGCTCTTTGACCTGCAATTTTAATTGTTGCTCTAAATCGCCAGTACCGATGATATCGAGATGAATGTCGAGAGGTTCGGCAATCGGCGCTAGTGCATCAATAAGATGGTGGATGCCTTTCTGCTCCACTAATCGGCCAAGAAAAACAAAGCGAAGTTGCTTGGTTTCGGTTTTTGGGTTGAGTTGGAATTGTTTGGTATTAACTCCGCAGTGCAGGAGCTTAATGTTTCCTTTCGCCATGGTGTTGAAGTCAGCTAGCATGTCTTTACATACTGCAACCACAAAATCACTCGATGAAATCTTGTGTTCAATATCATAAGCAAACTCGTAAACATCATGGCCGTGAGCAACGAACGAACAGGTAATATTCAGCAGTTTTGCCGCGACGATGGCGTGAGCTGCAGTGTGCTGACAGAAATGTGCATGAACGTGTTCGACGTCGTTTTCCGCGAGTTGCAGCGCTAATTTAAAGCCATAAGCGAACAGTGACTTCTTGGGCATGCTGGTTTGCTTAGAAATAAATGAGACAGCCTTGATTAACCCTATCCAATTAATGTGGGTGACTTTACTCATCCGAACATCTTTACCTATCTCGACAATGTCGTAGTCGAACTGTTTTTCGCTGTTTTCAATTTTGAACGTCATTACACAAACATCGTGCCCACAGGCTTTCACAGAGTCGACTTCTGTTTGAATGAAGGTCTCACTGAGTACAGGGTAGGTTGGCGCCACAAATGCTACTTTCTTCATTCTTTGCTCCTCAAATCCATCTGATTAAAGCTATCAAGCCAAGGTAATAACCAATAAAGCAAGATACGAACCAAGATCAAATCGTAGCTTTGGCGGGCATTTCAATGGTTTCCTGAAGGTTACCCACCCAGAAGTAGTCCGTTTTCTCAAATTGAAAATCAAATTGAGGTTGTAGGTTTTTTGACCGGTTGTGTTTTGTCGTCATTTTGGGAATGGGTACGTAGGGGACTGATCTAGAAGTGATTTTATCGCAAGGTGCTCTCGGCATAGAACATGCAACGATAGCCATATAACGTATAAATCTGAGGGCGTCATTATGGCTAAAGTAAGCGTTATCATTCCTACTTACAATTGTCTGGATTACCTGCCTAAGGCAATTGGTAGCGTGCTTAAGCAGACTCATCAAGACATAGAATTAATCATTATCGATGATAATAGTAATGATGGTACGTCGACTTACCTGGCGTCAATCCATGATGATCGTATCGTCAAGTTATCAACCTTGGGTGTCGGGGCTCCTCAAGCAAGAAACCTTGGTATCGAAAAGGCGACGGGTGAATTTATTGCGTTTTTAGATGCTGACGACTTTTGGTTTCCCGAAAAAGTCGAACGCCAGTTTGAATTTCATCAACGATATCCTGATCTTGCGATGAGTTTTACCAATTACGAGCACCTTACGGAAGACTACCAAGTGATAGTCGATTGCTTTAGTTATTGGTCGCAGTTTCAAGATCAAGACGAGTTGTTCATCAATATCGAGAACCCGCTAGAGTTCATTATTGAAAACAATGTGATTGGGACATCGACGGTCATGGTGAGAGCGGATGTGTTTTCTCAAACAGGCAGTTTCAATGCTGATATTAAGTATGGGGAAGATTGGGAGCTGTGGCTTCGAATGAGTGAAAACCATCAGATTGGTGCGTTGAACTCCGTGCAGGTTGGTTACTTGATGAGAGCGAGTTCCGTTACCCAAACTGAAAATCTTAAATTGAGAAATTTGCAGTCGATAGAGACCATTCTTCAACATTACCAAGATGATAGTCAACGATGGAATCTACCCTCTTCAAGTTTCAAAATAGCAAAGGCGAGAATACTGGAAGGCTACGCTGACTATTATCGAGGCTTACAAATAAACCGACTGGCCATCTCATACAGTATTCGTTCGTTGGTTTTGGCTCCGCAAAAACGAACGTTCCGACATCTACTTGGGGACTTTAAGAGTTTCCTAATGCCTGCATTGTAAGGAATAGGTGCCTGCTATGGGGTCACTAAAACAGTCCGCATATTACGCCATTGGCATTGTGATGATGAAAGGGATATCACTCGTGATGGTCCCCTATATCACCCATAAGATGACGTTGGTTGAATACGGTTCTTTAGAAGCCATTGTCTTGTTGGCTGATATCGGGACGATCCTATTTAGCTTTGGGATTGTTGAGGCTATGTATCGATATGTTGGCGTCGCTGAGGGGGAAGAAAAGAGGAAATTGGTTTCTAACTGTTTCACATTGAGTGTCTTAGTGTGTGTGTTAGGGGGGAGCTTAATTGCACTTAGCATGCCGCTACTGTTATTGATGCTGCCCGTCGAGTTCCAACCCTATCAAATCCTACTTCTGTTGATACCGACCATGCTCGATGGTGCGATTTCTATCCCATTAACACTGATGCGAATGAATGCGATGGCAAAACGTTTTTGCATGCTCAATGTCTTGAAGGCGAGTGTGCAAGCTGCAATGACGTTTGTGCTGCTTGAAGCGGGTTATGGCATCGATGGTGTACTAATATCTTCCGCTGTTTCGAGTGTGCTGCTGATGCTGTGTTTACTGCGTTATCAATGGCAGGAGATGGGCTCAATTGGCAGCCTCAAGTACTCCGCTAAGATCCTAAAATTTGGATTGCCCACGTTAGTCGGTGGTGCTTCGATTTACATGATTACAGGGCTAGACCGTTGGGTGATGGCGAGTTTCGTCGGCGTTGAAGAGCTTGCGATTTATGCGGTCAGCGGTAAGTTTGCGTTGATTCTAGGCTTACTGTTGCAGCCTTATGCACTTTGGTGGTTTCCGAACCGAGTAGCTATGCTTCAGCAGCTTGGCGGTAGTAAAATTTGTGCAGATAGAGCCTTAGTCGGCGTTAACCTTGCCATCGTGTTAGGGATCCTGATGATTCTAACCGTTCCTGGTTTCATCTCATTAATTTTGCCTAGCAGCTATCACTATGCTGGTACTCTCGTCGTGGCCTTGCTTGTGATTGGTGTTATCAAAAGCGCAGGCGATTACCTCAATTTAGGCTGCTTTAGTGGCGATTCAAGTCAATCACAAATGTGGATTCAAGGTGGCTGTGCGATCTTGGCTGCGATTGGCTACTTTGTTGTGGCACCGATTTATGGAGTGTGGGGTGTGGTGGTGGTGCTTTGTGGTACTTATATCGTGAGGCTGTCACTGCTCTATATCGTGAGCCAAAAGATGGAATATTTACCTTATGATCACCGTAAATGGATAGTCGCGGTGAGTATCGGTCTATTTGCGATTGTCAGTGATAGGGTTCTTGGTTGGGTGCTGGTTGATGTGCATGATTTTGTTTTAGGCAGTTTTGTGGCGATAGTGACGTTAGTTGCCTTCATTCGATACTCTATTATCCCTGTACCACAGCCGCTACTCGATAAGTTTATGTTAGGTAAGCATTCGCATGTGAGTTGAATTCATGTCACCCCAAGTACAGCGGGTAATCGGCACTTAGCTACATAATTATCTTCAACAATAAAACACTGTTCATAACGACTCGAATTAGATAGTATTTATAAATTCAGTGAATGCTAACCATGGAAAGATTTATGAATAAGTGGATGCTGCTCTTGTCTCTGTTTTCAGCTGCCTCATACAGCGCCTCTGATTTTTCAAGTAAGGGTATTACTGCTCCCGACTTCAATTCACAGGATTTCAAGCCGCCAGAAGTTTCTCAACAGGAACAACACAACATCGTTTGTGAAAGCGTAGTCTGCAATTCAACATCTGTACGTCAGCCCGTTCCTGTTGTTGGTGAAGTGCCCGATAGAGAGCTTAACCAAACCATAGAGACTCTTGCGAGTGCCATTTATATAGTGGGTGAAATGGGGATTGCAGAAAACTTAGCGACACCAGAGTACGAGAAATTTTTTGAGAATTAGTTGAAAGGATACGACAGTAGGATTGGTACTGGTTTTAATAGCTGCTATAAAAGGTCATATCTCATTTAATGATACGATAACCTTGGCATATTGAGACTAGGAAATACCAATGGAAATATGGAAGTTGCTACTGTTTATACCGGCTTGCTTTGCGCTCAACATGACACCGGGCCCAAACAATTTGTTATCAATGAACAACGCCCGTTGTTACGGATTTCAGGCCGCCTTTGTCGCTGGCTTAGGAAGAATCCTCGCTTTTTCTGGCATGATTGCTTTGGCTGCATCCGGTTTAGCTGTTGTGCTTTATACCTCTGAAACTCTGTTTTTCCTTATCAAGCTATTTGGCGCGATGTATCTGTTGTGGATCGCGTTCAATCTTTGGCGCTCACAAGCCAGTCCGGTCGCGGATATTGAACGAAATAAGAACTGGTTTGGTCTTGTTAAACAAGAGTTCGCACTGGCTGCTGGCAACCCCAAAGCGATACTTATCTTCACTGCATTCCTACCTCAATTTGTCGATGTTTCAGCGAACGTAAATACTCAATTCTTTGTTTTAGGCAGCACGTTCCTTGTATTAGAAATGCTCGCGATTTCCATCTATGCAGCCTTTGGTTTATATCTACGAAATTGGTTTTCAAAACCTCAAATGGCCAAGCGTTTCAACAAAGCGTGCTCGGTTTTTCTTGCTCTATCCGGTGCTAATCTGTTGGTGAGTCGACAGTAGTTCTCATTTTGCTTGTCTAGTTTATCGTTAATCTTTTAAGGTCTGTCTATGAATATTGTCTGTGCGGAAAAACAGGAACTGGCTGATATCTACCAGCTTGAACATGCTTTATTTGGCGATCACGCCTATCCGTTGTTTTTCTTTCGTCAGGCATTTGATTGCTGGGGGAAGGGCTTGCTGGTGGCGAAACAAGATTCGCAGGTTGCGGGCTATATATTAATGACACCAACCGACAAACAACAAGAGTATTGGGTTTTGTCACTGGCTGTTGATACTGCTTACCGAGGTATGGGGATTGGCCGTTCATTGATGCAACTGGCGATAGAAACCTTGCCACAAGGTTCCAAGCTTTTACTTACCGTTGATCCAAGTAACAGTTCGGCTTGTGAGCTGTATTTGTCGATGGGTTTTGTGACCATCAAAGAAGAGAGTAATTATTTCGGAGACGATGAGCCTCGTCTGGTCATGCAGCTCATCATCTAGTTCCCGCTTCATGTATCCGTTTAGATATAGGCATCGCATGCTTAAGTTAGCATCACGATACCGTGCATCAATACCACGCTAGAGGTGAGCCGAGTTCTCATATCCAAGTAGCCATCTGGGCCTTGGCTCTGGTTCTCTTCTCTCATTGACCTTTCAGCTCGCCAAACCGCAATGTAGCCAATGATGAGAATT
This sequence comes from Vibrio sp. 10N.286.51.C3, assembly GCF_003050065.1. Classification (NCBI taxonomy): domain Bacteria; kingdom Pseudomonadati; phylum Pseudomonadota; class Gammaproteobacteria; order Vibrionales; family Vibrionaceae; genus Vibrio; species Vibrio sp. 10N.286.51.C3. The sequence goes on from NZ_PIGC01000005.1 coordinate 24,790, forward strand.
AGGGTAGTGAGAAACTCTTTTTGCTCTCCAAGCAACACTGCCAACCATGCGATTAACACAACCATGTTGCTTAGAATCAGCGCTTTGTTGCTTGATTGGCTTTCGAAATTTTCGATGCCATTTCCCCATAAGATGCCCGACAAAAAGCTCAAGATGACCACGCTGTAAGTGATGAAGAGTGTTTCCCCGCTCAAGCTTAAAAGTTGGCTGTCGGTGAGCGAAAGGAGGAGACCGAATAAAAACGGAATTAACCCCATATAACCAAGTTTGGCCATGGTGTTACGTGTTTGAGTTGTCCCCATGTAATCTGACTTCATAACTGCTGCTCGATAGCGGTTTTAAGGATAGTACTGGTTGGCGATGTAGAACTCGGGAAGGTTGCGACCACTTTACCTTCTTTGCTGATCAAGAACTTATAGAAATTCCATTTAGGCGTTACGCCCGCTTGTTGTTGGATTTCGGCAAAGACTGGGTTTGCTTCTGGCCCAGAGATTGATGCACGCGCCATCATCGGAAAGGTGACGCCATAATCTAAGTAGCAGATTTTAGCGGATTGCTCCTCGCTGCCTCTGTCTTGGCGAAAATCATTACTTGGGAAACCAACAACCGTGAAGCCTTGGTCTTTATAGGTTTGATGGAGCTGCTCTAGTTGTTCGAACTGAGGAGTGAAACCACATTGGCTTGCCGTATTCACGATCAATAAAGCCTTACCTTGAAACTCTTCACACAGTTCAATCTCTTCGTTTGAATTTAACAGCCTTTGTTTTCCGTTGAGTATCTCTGGGCAGCTAGCTGAAAAAGCGAATGAACTCGTGAGGCTCGCGATTAGGGCGGTGGAGCGCAGCAGTGAATGTTCCATAGGTGTGACTCATTTTAGTTGGCGTAATGGTTATTACTCTTGAGCACGTTGAAATGATCACTTTGTGTCTTATTTACTGTCTCTTTCATTAGCGTTTTAACTATCGTTTTTAATTGTGCTTTTACTCTCTGGCATAAGGTATGGAGCGACCAAACGACTTATATTCACTTTCGCACCAAGGCGAGCCGCTAACAGATACATGCCACCAATTTTTCGGTGCAGGAACAGCGCATCGGCTGGTGGTGTGTGCCAATACTCTTGTTCCATGCTCAATATGGTGCCTGCTTCACGAAGCCTTTGTGCCAAACCACTGGCTCTGAAGTCGTAGTCTTCGTCAACCAACATCGGCTCACATGCCATCTTTACGAGGTTTAAAATAGCTTGACGTTGATCGGGAAGAATCGTCTCGCTGAAGAATCCAATTTGCTCTAACGCTTGGTTGAGCCCTTGCTCATTGTTATTAATCACTGACGAAAAGGCTAAGCGATAACCTTCGCTGAAGCGGTCACTGTATTCACGTGTTGCTCCGAAATCTAACAAGCCAATTTGTCGGGTGTTTTCAACGTAAAGGTAGTTGGCGAAATTGGGATCGGTTTGCACCATCTTAAAGTCGAACAACTCTCTGAATAGAAGCTCAAGCAAGCTGTGCATCACAAAGTCACGGGTGTCTTGGTCGTAACTTTCTATCTGTTCTATAGAGACGCCTTCGATGAAGTCCATGGCGAGCACGGATTCTGAAGAGACTTGCGGATGAATCTTAGGTACGACGAAGTGAGAGTGCTCTTTTAATGCATTGTGATAACGAGTTGCATAGCCAGCCTCTCGAGCGTAGTCCGCTTCATCATGGAGCTGTTTTTTTGCCTCTTCTAACAAGCCTTTGTAGTCGACCGACTTTGGTATCAAGCCAACAATGTTGAGCAGTGTGCCGACGTTGTCCACATCACTGTCGATGCTTTTTCGAATGCCTGGGTATTGGACTTTGACGGCGAGTTTGTCCCCGGCATCGCTATAGGCTTGGTGAACTTGTCCGATAGAGGCACTGGCAATCGGTTTAAAGTTGAAGGAAAGGAATTCGGTTTTCCACTGGTGCCCAAGCGAGCTCTCTAAGACTTGATTGAGCTGCTTTGTTGGCAGTGGGTCAGCGTCGGAGCGCAGGCGAGAAAGAATGTCGGCTAATTCTGGCTCTAGAACATCGCCCGCATCCATTGATAGCATCTGCCCCAGCTTCATCGCAGCGCCACGTAGGTGCGCCAGTTGATCGGTCAGGCGAGCAATGTTCTGTGGCGTTAACAGTAAGTCTTTTGCTTTGGGTCTGTTGCCTTGTGCAAGCTGCTTGGTGCCTTCCGTTAGCACGTTGCCCGCGACCCTTGTCGCCAATGAGGCAAACTTACTGAATCTAGAAATTCGATGTGTGGGAAGGTTTCTCTCTTTTGCCGACATAAAGGTTCTCTCTGAGAATCAAGGTTGATACCAATCGTAGTAAATAACTGTTCACCCTAGCTTTTTTCCTGCGCTATTTTTGATCACTTACTTACTGTGATTGGTATGACTACAAAGTTCTGCCAATCATTACACAACCGAATGTTTTGTTGTGGTAACTTGTCTCGCGAAACAGTAAACAGAATTAAAAGGACAAAGCATGAGATTTATTTGGTTGAAAGTGGCCGTTACGGTATTGGTATTCGCAGCTCTGTTTGGCATCGTTTACTACAAAGTCGCCAGCGGCATGTCTTAACTCAATCCTATTTAATGCAGCTGTTTCCGTTGCAGCGTGATTTTCCAGTTAGCCAGAAAGAGACTTTATATCTGTTCTTGGCAAATCGTAAATAACACCAATCTGCGATTGGCTTAAATATCGCCCAACGCAATGGAGCATATAGCCAACCTTTTCCTACTAAGCGCCACGCTTGGTAGGTCACGTCTAAACCTAACAGCACTTTGCCGTTCTCATCCAGTGCATGCAAAATGGTGTTGGCTGCGTCCGCATCAATCTGAGGGTAGTCTGAAAAGGATTCGCTGTAGATGTCAATGGTTTGAATCTTATTCTCGATATCATGCTTGGCAAGTGCCGCCATCTCTTTTGCGCACAATGGACAAGTCCCATCATAAAATATCGTCAGTTGTGTCATTGTTTATTCGCCTGTGACTTAGCTAGAAGAACCTTCAGTTGCCCGTTAAGTCGGCACCCTTCAATTCAATCGCTTGTTATTCGATAATCTTAAAATGGCTACGCTATTGTACCTTTTAAAGATCACTCTTCTCGAATCAAAGTTCTAAAGATGTCTGACTTAGACACTTTGTTCACCCTTTCAAGTCCTTGATTATTTGGTCAAATCTCTGGTTTATGGACAAATGATAACAAAACGTCCAAGAAAGGTGTGCCTTCAATATATAAACATCAACCAAATCAATTAGTTGAAGTTGGCTTGGAATATGCTCTATCGAACCTACGAATTGCTAAAGGATTTTCTCCAGTTTGGGCATGGAAGAAAACCTTAAAAGCATAAGTATGAACAAATGGAGAGAGAACATGAAGGTTATAAATTATTTACTTAGTGTGCTTCTGTTGTTTAGTAGTCCTCAGTTGGCGTGGGCTACTGTTGATGTGATGGAACTCGATGGTAACGCGACCAGTGATAATAGTGGTATTGATTGGGACGATGTAAATGACCCCAACAGCATTGTTGGGATTGCAGAATTTTTCGAAAAAGACCGTAATGGTATCGACCAAATCTTTTGGAAAGGTGGATCAAAAGATGATTCCGACATTACAGATTGGGCATTCCGTACGGCGTCACCACAACCAAAAGATGACTTTACTAATGCGTATGCCACAGCTTTTGAAAGCGAAGGTGACTTGCTGATTTACTTTGGTGCCGACCGATATGCGAACAATGGTGATATGTACATTGGTTTTTGGTTCTTGCAAGATCAAGTAGGATTACCGGCAGGAGCGACAAAAGGTGATTTCGTTGGCGAGCACGTTAATGGAGACATATTGGTCTTGATTTCTTTTCCGCAAGCCAGTGGTGGTAAACCTTATATTGAAGTGCTGCAATGGGATTTGAATAATGGTGATGTGACTGACAACATGACCAGACTGTTCCAGACGGCTGGAGACCCTAAATCGAATGATTTCGTTGGTGCAAGATGTGGCAGTGGTGCTGTCGGTGTCGAGAAGATATGTGCGATTTCAAATGATGATTCTATCGGGGCAATTGCTCTACCCAATGTACAAGGTTGGGATTATCTAGCTAAAACGGGTGAAACTACGTCTATTCCGACGGAGAGCTTTGTTGAAGGACGCCTGAACTTATCTGCACTATTGAATGATGAGTTTGGTATTGAGGATATCCCTTGTTTTAGTAGCTTCTTAGTGGAGTCTCGAGCTTCCCGTTCGATTGATGCGTCTTTGGCTGACTTCGTTGTCGGTTCATTTAGTTTATGTAGTATCAGCATAGCGGCGACTTGTAACACAACCAGTTTTACGGTCGATGGCATGTTTAACATCGATTACACCGTGACGGTCACCAACACCGGTCCTGGTTCGTTAGGCACCAATGGTGATTACCAAGTGGCCTTTTTATCTGATTCACCAATCTTAGGTGCGCTTCCTGTCGTGGGTAACGGTGATGAAGTGTGGAGTGTCGGTGAGTCATTCTCATTCATGGGTAATTACTTGTCTGTAAATAATGGTGCCGTTGGTGTGATCGATGGTTCAGTAGATCTTGATGGGCTTATCGTGAATGCTCAAGCTCCTGTGGCTTACAATTGTCCGCCAATCGACTTGAGTCCAATGGTTGAGATTTCTAAGGTATGTAATAGCTTCTTAGAGGTTGATAGTGGACAAGTTGTGCTTAAGAAAACCTATGATGTTGAAATATGTAATACCGGTGATATCCCATTGGCTATTGAATCGCTGGTGGATTCTAAGGATGACTCTTTGAGCCGTTCTGACTTACCTACCGAAGTCGTCAACAGCAGTTATTACCTCGACTTCGCTTTACCTTGTGATGATCTTGAGGATGTGACCACATGTGGTGCTGGTAATATATGTAGTGTATTAAGTGCCGACCCTGGGCTGTTTGCTTGTAAAACGGGTGAAGGAGAGTGGATACCGAACTTTGGTGATGCGATTGGTCAAGTGTGTACACAAGTAAGCAAAACTTATGCGCCAAATGTGTTACCAACTGGAGTAGACGGAATGCTATCTAATCAAGTAACAGCAACGTTTGACTCGCTGTTCTTGCAAGAAGCATTTATGGAAACATCGAACATTGCAACCTGTGATGTTTGTCCATTTACTGTTCCTGAGCCATAAGTACTTTCATTAACTGAGTACAACTAAACTCTAAAGCAGCCTAGTTCGTTAGGCTGCTTTTTTTAGTTAGGTAATTAATTAACTAGGCGACTTAAATTACTATCTGATGTTTTTTGATCAGCTTGTACAAGGTTGTCCGAGAAATAGACAACGCTTTAGCAGATTGGGAAATATTGTAGTGGTGTTGCTGAATCACTCGACGGACATTTTTTGAAGAAAGTCGAGTGTCACTCTCAGTGGCGAGCGATGCACCTTTCAATTGAATCCCCATATGATGAGTAGAAAGGGCGCTTGAGTTAGAAAGAACAATCGCCCTTTTTATGCAGTTGAATAATTCCCTGACATTGCCCGGCCAATGGTACTGTTTCATTTGCTCAAGGGTGTCACTAGGCAGTTTGATTTTGGATGCGTAATTGTGTTTTAGTTCAAATCGAATCAAATCTTCAATGTCTTCCTTGTGATCATTGAGTGGCACTAGATCCAATGGAAGTACATTGATCCGATGAAAGAGATCCTTTCGAAATTTACCCGCCGCGACGGCTTGTTCGATATTGACGTTGGTGGCGAAAATTACACGGCAATCTACAGTTAGTTGGTTGTTACTGCCTAATCGCTCTATCAAGTTATTTTCTAGAAAGTGGAGCAGGTAAGTTTGCAGCGACAGCTCAAGATCGCCGATCTCATCGAGAAATAGTGTGCCACCATTCGCTCTTTCTACATGTCCGACGTAGCGCTTGTTTGCTCCCGTGAACGAGCCCTTTTCAAAGCCAAACAACTCGGAGTGAACCAGTGACTGTGGTATTGCGCCACAATTTACAGCGATAAACGGTTTCTGACAGCGGGCTGAGGCCTCATGTATTAAACGTGCACAGAGGCTTTTTCCTGTACCTGTTTCCCCTTGAATCAGTACTGGGAAATCGTTGTTAGCGATCTTAGTTATTTTCTTTTTAAGTTGTTGGATGGTGCTGGATTTCCCCACCAATTGATATTCATGGCATGAAGCAGGCTTAGGTTTGTTCTGTTTGGTGTCTACCATGCCATACGCATGCCCTAAATTTCGACAAAGCCACTCTGTATCAATTGGTAGGTGGTAATAATCCCAATAGGTTTGCTTAATGAGCGATAAGTTTCGGCTTGGTGGTTGTTTGAAGATAGCGATTGCTTTTAAACTTGGAAAGCGTGCCTTCAACGTTGATATTTGCTCACATTGCTTATCGACCGAGGATGATGTTAGACAAGAAACCACAATTGGTGCGCAGCAGTGGCTGTGGGAATTGAGCAAGTGAATGGCTTGTTCGGTCGTTTCTGCAATTTGAGCTTCCCAGTTATGGAGGCGCAATTCATCTACCCACTGATTATGGTGCAGGCATGTGGTGTTACATAGCAGAATCACAGAACGAGTTTTAGGCTCAGGTGATACTCTTTTTGATGGCATTGTGCTCACTCTTCATGTTTCGACTCCATGATGAAACCTACAGTAAGCCCCCTAAATATCCCATAAGCTTAGGAGCAAAACTCAATTAATTCGAGTACACAAATCTGATGGCGTTTGGCTGACAAGTGTCATTATCTAAAGCGGGAAAGCTAATCTGGTGCTTTACTTATTGATATTTATGCTTATTAATAAAGGTATTCACGAATATCGTGTTTTTACTGTTTTGTTTATTGATGATGACACAGTAAACTCCGCGCTAATCACTAACGATAAAGAGCTGATATTGATGATAATTAACGTAGCAAAAAAGTTCATTTTGGCAGCTTCTGCGCTGGTGCTAGGCGGTTGTGTTAGCTATAGCGTTACTGAACAAGAAATGACGAACTACCTGCAAGATTCGGTGATGTTAGAGCAAGAAGTCGGTGTGCAAAACGTTATGTATGCACAAGTCGCGGTTGATGACTTAGCGGTACAAATTGGCCGAGCTGATGCCGAGCGCGTGTCTGTTCTGGCGAATACTAATGCACAAGTTCAGGTGTTTAATGTGCCGAACATGAGGTTGGGTCTTGATATCGAGTTCAGTGCGATTCCTGAATATGACAAAGAGAGTGGCGAGATTTATTTGAAATCACTGCGTTTAGAGCGCTTTGAAGAAAAAGACAAACAACTTTCTCCTGAGATCGCCAAACTACTTAAGCCTGCCGTTTCTATGATTGGTTTTGCCTTATCTCAGTCGCCAGTTTACAAACTCGACAGCAATAAGGTTCAAGAGTCATTGATTAAGTCTTCGGAACCTAATCTTGTGATTAAAGACAACAAGCTGGTCATCGAGTTATTCGATTAACCTTTCACGTTTAGCTTAGACTAAGATTTAAAACACAATGGCTGCCAGTTTGGTGGCCATTTTTGTTTGTGTTGAACAGTCAATGCTTCTGTTTTTTGGCTGTATATTAAGCTTGTTTTCTCAGGCCCATTTATTGAATTCGCTGCGTATCTCATCTTTACTTTACTCTTGTGAGCAAGTCATCGCTTCAGTCATCAAATCATAAGAAAGAAAAGGTGAACGAACTATGAAGAATCCAGTGATAGCGGATAACAAACCCGTTAAGGTCGAGCTAACCGAAGGGGAGGAGTATTACTTCTGTACCTGTGGGAAATCGAAAAACCAACCGTTTTGTGACGGTTCCCATGCCGGTTCGGGGTTCAAACCGAAAAGCTTTGTTGCCGAAGAGAGCGGAGATGCCTACCTGTGTCGCTGTAAGTATTCTAGCAACCTTCCTTTTTGTGATGGTGCCCATAAACAGTTTACGGCTGAGCAAGTGGGTCAAGAAGGCCCTGATGTGCATATCCAAGCGGCAACGCCCGATCTCTCACCTGCACCTTCTGCAACTAAAGAAGAGCCCACGGTTGAGTTCATTCATCAATTGGCACGAGATGGCTTATCCAAAGTAGGTCACCATGGGCCAATGACCTCAATGGGCGTCCCAAGATATCTATTACCTCACTGGGATGATATTCAAGTGATGGTCGCGCAAATGGCCACCAAGCCTTTGCTAGAAAATGTGCCAGTTGGTACTGAACTGATTATTGGTCCCAAAGCGAAGAAGCCGCTTAAATTGGACATCTCTTTGTTTGTGTCTGATATGAGTTTTGGCTCGCTATCTGAAGAAGCAAAAGTCTCCTTAGCGAAAGGTGCTGAACTTGCAGGAACAGGCATCTGCTCTGGAGAAGGCGGTATGCTACCCGAAGAGCAAGCGGCGAACTCTCGCTACTTTTATGAGTTAGCCAGTGCTCAGTTTGGTTACGATGAAGCTAAGCTCAAAAACGTTCAAGCCTTCCACTTTAAAGGCGGGCAGGGGGCGAAAACCGGAACGGGCGGGCACTTACCGGGCGCGAAGAACATAGGTAAGATTGCAGAAGTACGTGGCATTGAAGCGGGTACGGCAGCGATTTCTCCGCCCACCTTTGTTGACCTTAAAACAGTCGAGGATTTCAAAAAGTTCGCTGACCGAGTTAGAGAGGTGACAGGCGGTATCCCAATAGGCTTTAAGCTAAGTGCTAACCATATCGAGGAAGACATTCAGTTCTCATTAGATGCCAGTGCCGATTACATCATCTTGGATGGGCGTGGCGGCGGTACAGGGGCGGCGCCAGAAATGTTCCGAGACCATATCAGTGTGCCAACTATTCCAGCGCTTGCTCGTGCCAGAGCCTATCTAGACAAGCAAGGTGTCAGTGACAGAGTCACATTGATCATCACGGGCGGTTTGCGCGTACCGATGGACTTTGTGAAAGCAATGGCGCTTGGGGCTGATGGTGTCGCCATCTCGAACAGTGCCATGCAGTCGATAGGTTGTGTAGCGGCGAGAATGTGTAACACCAATAATTGCCCAGCGGGTATTGCGACTCAAAAAGCCGATTTACGCCAGCGTTTAAATGTGGAGAAGGCATCGAATCAGCTTAAAAACTTCTTCGAGGCGTCGACAGAATTAATGCAAGTGATGGCGAGAGCGTGTGGGCATGATCACTTGAATCAATTTAACCCTCACGATTTAGCAACATGGAATCGCGAAATGGCAGAGCTATCGGGAGTTGCCTATTCTGGTGTCAGTCCACTAAACCAACTTAAGTAAACAGCACTTCGATAAGGCACACCTACTGCTCTTTTGGGTGTGCTTATTTCCTCAACCCCAAAGTTGCCCTTTTGTAATGCATTGCTTTATAAGCGTTTTTAAAATATTTCCTATTTTTTAAAAATATCGCTTTACCTCAAGTTAACTTGAGGTTTTATTATCATTCCCAATCTAAATACACAGACAATCGCCTCTGAAACCATGAATGTGGAAAGGTGATACAAATGAATTAGGAACCAACAATGAAAGTATTAGCGATTGGCGCGACTAACAGTACAACATCAATTAACCAACAACTTGCAGCTTACACAGCAGGTTTAGTCGAAGGCGCGCAAGTCGAGGTGCTCGACCTCAATGATTTCGAGATGCCAATTTACAGTGAAGACAGAGAAAAAGAGTCCGGCGTTCATCAACATGCGCAGCGCTTTTTTAGCAAGATTGGTGAAGCTGATGCTGTGGTCATCTCTTTTGCTGAATACAACGGTTCATACACCGCAGCCTTTAAGAATGTGTTTGATTGGACATCACGCATCGACATGAAAGTTTATCAAGGCAAACCTGTTGTTATGCTCTCCACATCACCAGGCCCTGGTGGTGCAAGTTCTGTGTTGTCGTCAGCGGTAAATTCTGCACCTTACTTTGATGCTGATGTGAAAGGCTCTATGTCGGTGCCAAGCTTCTACGATAACTTCGATATGGAAGCGGGAGAGATGACTAACGTAGAGATGATCGATAACCTTAAGATGATAATGAAAAAGATCTAGGTGCATATTGGTCATAAGACTCAAACCCCCTTCCTTGATGGCTGTTTTTGCGTTTTAAGCCCTGCTGTTGTTATATGAAAACTCAAAGCTAACTCAAGAACCTCAACTTAAACTTAAGATTAACTTTAGCTATACTGCTCTGTGGACTTGAATAGCTAAATAACATGAACAGGGAAAGTGATAGAGCATGAAAAACATCGTGTATTTAACGATTGGTCAACTCTCGGAGCGCAGTGGTGTTGCTCCTTCTGCACTGCGTTTCTATGAGACTAAAGGGTTAATTGCCTCTATTCGAACGAATGGAAACCAACGCCGTTATCAGTCAGCGATGTTGCGTCGAATTGCTCTTATTCAAGTTGCGCAGTCGATAGGCTTTACTCTTGAAGAGATCACGGAAGAGTTATCGACGCTGCCGATGAACCACACAGCAACCAAGCGAGATTGGGAGCGAGTAGCGAAGAAGTGGCAAGGGCAACTCGATAGCAAGATGGCACAAATACGTTCGCTACAAGAGAATCTAACAGGTTGTATTGGCTGTGGTTGTTTGAGTATGCAAAAGTGCCATTTATTAAACCCAGAAGATATTCTTCATGACCAAGGGCAGGGTGCTCAGCGTATTGTTGATTAGCCTCCATTTCGTCTGAACATCGAACTCAATTCTATATGTGTTATCACTTGATAGAGCAGTGGTGGCAGGGGTAGGGGTATCTCGTCTAGACAAAGCGGAATTAAGGGTCTAGTTTAGGTGGTTCTTTCAATAAAAGAAGAGGTTAGTTATGTTCAGCCATGTTTTTCTCGGTACCGAAGATATTGAACGCGCGAAGTGTTTTTATGACCCCATCATGAAAGTACTTGGTTATAACGAAGGCTCAGTTGATCCCAAAGGGCGCTGTGTTTACGTTAGCCAAACGGGCGTGTTGGGCTTAACGAAGCCGATTGATGGCCTGCCTGCAACGCACGGCAACGGCATGACGGTGGGTTTTCTGGCGTCTTCTCCTGAAGTTGTAGATGAGTGGCATCGGGTTGGCGTCGAAAATGGCGGTACCAGTATTGAAAACGGCCCCGGAGCGAGAGGTTCTGACGAGCGTCGCTTGTACATGGCTTATTTGCGAGATCCTGATGGAAACAAGATCTGTGCAACTCACTTTATGCCATAGTTTACCTTATGTCATCGTTCATTTTATGCCACAGTGGCGTATACTTAGATCATGTTGATGGTTCGGAGTTGGCGAAGTCGCGGCTCTGAACTTGTTAGCTTTCTGAATACTCAAAATTTTGCAAAGGTTCAGCTAAATGACATCGAACGAACTGTTTTATGAAAGCTTTGAGCGCTGCCGGATCGACCAAGAATTTCTCGAAACGTTTTTGGCGGATTTTTGCGAGCATAATCCAAGGTTTTCAGAGCGTTTCGAAAAGATAGGGTTAGAGCAACAAACCAAGATGCTTAAAGCCTCGATCATTCTTATCTACAACTCTGCTGGTCTGCCGAGCGTGCGTAACTCAGTAAAGAAATTGGGTAAAAGGCATAAAGACTTAGGGCTGGATATTTCCGAAACTGAGCTCAACGAGTGGTTCAATTCGTTACTCAATACGGTTAAAAAATACGACCCTCACTATGATGAAAGCGTCGAACAAGCTTGGACAGAAACTCTCGAAGCAGGCTTAACTATCATGAAGAAAGAGTGTGTTGTGCCAGGTTCTGTGAATCAATAGTTAAGTCACCAGCAGCTTTTCTTGAAAGGTAGATTTCGTTTGAGAGGTAAGTCATGAATCAGGCTTACCTCAATTCTCAATTTTTTGACTCATCATTAAAAATGAGCAGCCCAACCAATCAGGAATCCTTGCGATGCGGTATCGTATTCAAAGGTTCCTTTGTTTTCGTAATCAACCCAGGTCGATTTATAGGCAATATTTAAGTCAGACCAACTGTTTATCTGGTATCGTACGCCAGTTAATAGGGAAGAGGTAAAGTCGGTGTCGCTACCAAGCCCTGCATCCATGGTTGCGTGAAACTTCCAATCCTTATTGATCTGCGTAATCCATCTCACACCTACTTGGTAGTCAACCCATTCTTCATCAAGTGATCGGTCGACACTTAACCTACCACCTGAACCGTAAAGCTTGGTATCAATGTCGTTATCCCACCAACGAAGCCCAAACAGATAATCAATCGTGCCAAAATCGTATTGGTAGCGCTTAAAACCCTTCACATCTAAAACACCTTGTCGGATATCAAGGTTACCTCTTAATAACTCTGCGTTGGATCCTAATACCGAGTTTGTTTTTCCGCTTAGTTTCATGAAGCTGTAGTCAATGTAATAGCCCCATTGATTGTCATAGACACCCTCTAAACGCACCATTACGGTCATATCAAGATGATCCATGATGAATGAAGGATCAACATCAACATCTGCTGACAAATTACCAATGGTGCTATCTCCACGAATATTGAGTGCGAGCGCGTAGATTTCGAAGCTATGTTGCCACTTTTTTGTATCCATCGGTGTACTTGCTTCTTGCGCATTTACAGTTGAACTAACAGCCAGTGCTGATGCGATTAGATAGCGCCATTTAGTCATATTGATATCCTTATCCTCAATGTGAAATCGCACTGTTATGAATGTATGTTTTGACCATTCATTTACCATATATGCAACTTGTATATCGCTGATTGTAGACTATGTTTTTTGAAAAGAGCTAAGTTAAGAGAGTTAGGGGATGAAGCCACAGAGTATTTTCTTGTTCGTCGCGGTTTTAGGTTTAACACCGATTGCACTGTCTTATGGTTATGCACCAGTTGTCTCTCTTGATTACCTTTTTGGGATCGACGCGAGCCCCATCAATGTGACTCATATCTTTCGTGCAGTGATGGGGCTTTATTTGGCTCTGGCGTTGTTTTGGGTGTTTGGCGCACTGTTCAAAAAGTATCGACTGCCAGCGCTCTATAGTTTGGTGGTTTTCATGTTGGGTTTAGCTGCCGGACGAGTCATCAGTTTGGTGGTGGATGGCATGCCGCATTGGCTACTTTTTGTCTATCTGATCTTGGAACTGGGCTTTGGCTTAGTCGGTTTAAAAATGATTCATAACGAGCAATCTGAAACAGCATAAGGACATTCTATGAAAAGGATTTTCCATCTTCTTATTCTGAGTGTGTTGAGTAGCTTTTCGCTATCAGCATGGTCAGCTCAAGAGCAGCCAAATATCTTTGTTATCTTCACTGATGATGTGGGGATCTCAAACCTAAGTGCCTATCACAACGGCGTGATGAGCAGTGAAACACCGAATATCGACAGCATTGCCGAGAAGGGCATGTTACTCACCGATTACTACGCTCAACCATCGTGTACCGCGGGTCGTTCTGCCTTCTTAACTGGGCAACTACCAGTGAGAACGGGCATGCACTCTGTTGGATTGCCGGGTGGGCCTGTGGGTTTGAGTGCGGATACCCCAACGCTTCCAGAAATGCTCAAGAGCATGGGCTATGTGACGGGGCAGTTTGGTAAAAACCATTTAGGCGACCGAGATGAATTCCTTCCGACAATGCACGGTTTTGATGAGTATTGGGGCTGGTTGTATCACTTGAATGCGATGGAATACACCGAAGACCCTGATTGGCCAAAAGACGGTTCGTTAGACGCATTTGCACCTCGTAACGTGATCTATTCAAGAGCGGATGGTAAGGGCGGACAAACCATCGAGGATGATGGCGCGCTGTCGATTGAGCGCATGCGCACACTGGATGACGAAGTCAATAAACACGCGATCAACTTCATCGAAAGGGCGGTTGAAGCGGATAAACCGTTCTTCACTTGGTACTGTCCATCACGTGGTCACGTTTGGACGCACCTTTCTGAAGAATATGAGGCCATGCTTGGCCAGAACGGGTGGGGACTGCAAGAAGTGGTCATGAAAGATCTCGATGATCACGTTGGTGAGATGCTTGCCAAAATGGAAGAGCTCGGCATTGCAGATAACACCATCATCATTTTCACGGCCGATAATGGCCCAGAAATCATGACATGGCCAGATGGCGGTATGACACCATTCCATGGCGAAAAAGGCACAACATGGGAAGGTGGTGTTCGTGCTCCTGCATTGGTGAGTTGGCCGGGAAAAATCCCAGCTGGCAGTGTCGGTAATGGCATCTTTGATGGTATGGATTGGTTGCCAACATTGATTGCAGCGGCGGGTGGTCCAACAGACCTGAAAGAGAAAATGCTGAAAGGTCACGATGGCTTTAAAGCGCATCTCGATGGTTACAACCAAGTCGATATGTTGACGGAAAAAGGCGAGTCGAACCGTAAAGAGATTTACTATTACGAGCGAGATAAGCTACAAGCCGTTCGAGTAGGAGATTGGAAGGCACACTTCGTGGTTCAGAATCACGGTTGGAGTGGCCCGAAAGAAGAACTTAACGCACCACTATTGTTCAACCTGCGTCGTGATCCTTACGAGCGAGCAGCTGAAGAGTCTGGAATGTACTTGAAATGGATGGGACAGAAAATGTGGGCATTTGGCCCTGCTCAAGCCGCTATTCAGCAACACTTAGCAACCTTCGAAGAGTGGCCGCCAGTCACACCAGAATCTCCGGCTGAGAAAACCGGTGGTGTGGGGAATTAACGTATGCTCATTTCCTAGAACCTAAATAAACAAAGCCCAGCCCCTAAGTTTTAGAAATCTAGGGAGCTGGGCTTTTGTTTTGCTGAAAGAACAGGGCAGTCAGGAGAAGTGAACTAGTCCTCAAGAGGAAGCTGATAGCTGTTTTTTAGTTCTTTCACTGAGATGTTGGATTGAATCGCACTCACGCCTTTTACTCGTCTTATTGAGCTAATACGCTCAAAGTACTCTTCCAAATCTTTTGCTAACACTTGCACCATGTAGTCGGCACCGCCTGCAATGCAATGACACATAGGAATCCAATCGGTAACTGCAACAAACTCTTCGAACGGCTCTGTGTTTTCAACCTCGTGGTTGCCGAGCGTGACTAAGGTAAAACCTGCCACATGAAAGCCTAATTTCTTTCGGTTGAGTTTGGCGGCGTAACCGTCGATATAGCCTGTCTCTTCCATACGTTTCCAACGGCGCCAACATGGGGTTTCGCTGAGGTTAACCTTTTCAGCGAGCTTACTGTTGCTCATGCGACCGTCTTGTTGGATATGTCCTAAGATGGCGATATCTGTGTCATCTAACACTTCTTTGGTGGATTCTTTCTGTTTCATGATAATCTTAGAAAAATCTTGCTCAAATTTGCATTAATATTAGCCTATATAGCAATTTAATTCCTAGTCGAATCTGTAAACTCTCTCCCTATAAATACTTTACTTATTAGGAGTGAGAGGAAATGAGCTCTCAATTAATGCTGGCGTTCTTGCTATTTTCAACATCAATTGCAATTACACCTGGGGCTGGCAATATCGCATTACTTGGGATTTCAAGTCGTTATGGGTTTGCTGCAACTTTACCTTTTATCTCTGGAAACGCTGTTGGCATCATCATCGTACTGGCGGGTTCCAGTGTCGGTTTGGTGAGCCTATTTACCCTTTACCCAGAGCTATACAACATTTTGAAATACGTGGGTGCGGCCTATTTGTTGTTCATGGCGTGGTCGATTGCGAATATGCAAATCGAAGAAAGCACCACCGACAATCGCTCGGGCTTTATGTCAGGCGTGCTGGTGCAGGTGCTAAACCCTAAAGGTTGGATTGCTTCATTAACTGTGTTTTCACAGTTCATCACCCCGAACGCGGACTACCTGATTCAAGTGGTGACCATTATCGCGGGTATGGTGATCACGGGTGTACCGTGCATGTTGGTGTGGGCGTATTGCGGCACCATGCTTAAAAAATTGCTTCAATCACCAAAACAGATGATGTTTGTGAACCGTTGCTTGGGTGGAAGTCTCGCGCTTGTTGTTGCTTTCATGCTTTATCAACCGGCATAGTTCAGAAAGAAAAAAACCACTCCTAAATCCATAGGAGTGGTGTCTAAATGTCGACTAAGTCGTTAACAGTAAAGAATTAAGTTAACAAATATTTAAGGAACTTGAGTTAAAAGCTTTTATGCCTAGAAGCTTTTAAGTTTTAAGATTAAGCGGTTTCAGCCTCTTTAACTGGAGCTGAGTTACGGATTAGGTGGTCAAATGCACCTAAACTTGCTTTGGCACCTTCACCCATCGCGATGATGATCTGTTTGTAAGGTACGGTTGTTACGTCACCCGCTGCAAATACACCTTTCATTGATGTTGCACCATGAGCGTTAATCTCAATCTCACCGCGTGGTGATAGTTCTACCTTCGTTCCCTTCAACCATTCGCTGTTTGGCATTAGGCCGATTTGAACAAAGATACCCGCGAGTTCAATCTGTTTCAGCTCATCGGTGTTGCGGTCTTTGTATTCCAGACCGGTTACGCGGTTGCCATCACCCAACACTTGTGTCGTTTGAGCCATCTTAATGATTTCGATGTTTGGCGTTGCGTTCGCTTTGTCGATAAGTACTTGGTCAGCGCGTAGCGTGTCTGCAAATTCAAGTACGGTTACGTGTTCCACGATACCTGCTAGGTCAATAGCGGCTTCAATACCTGAGTTACCGCCACCGATAACGGCTGTTTTCTTGCCTTTGAACAGTGGGCCGTCACAGTGTGGGCAGTAAGCCACGCCTTTGTTACGGTATTCTTGTTCACCCGGAACGTTCATTTCACGCCAGCGTGCACCTGTACTGGTGATAACAGTGCGAGCTCGTAGTGTTGCGCCGCTCTCTAGCTCAACGTGGATGTAACCGTCTTCAGTGTCTTCTGCCGCAATGATGTTTGCAGCGCGCTGCTCAGTCATCACTTCAACACCGTACTCTTTTACATGCTCTTCAAGGCTTGCCACTAATTTAGGGCCGGTTGTCGCTTTCACTGAGATAAAGTTCTCAATCGCCATGGTATCCATCACTTGGCCACCAAATCGGTCAGCAACCACACCAGTGCGAATGCCTTTACGTGCAGCATAAATTGCCGCTGAAGAACCTGCAGGGCCGCCGCCGACAACCAATACATCAAATGGTGCTTGTTGGTTTAGGTTTGCCGCTTTCTTTTCTGCTGCGCCTGAGTCTACTTTATTAAGGATCTCAGCCAGTGACATACGGCCTTGACCGAATAGCTCACCATTAATGAATACGCTTGGTACTGCCATGATGTCGCGAGACTTCACTTCTTCTTGGAATGCCGCGCCATCAATCATGGTTGTCTTAACTAGCGGGTTAATCGCCGACATCATGTTGAATGCTTGAACCACTTCCGGACAGTTTTGGCATGAGAGTGAGATGAAAATCTCTACATTAAGCTCTTGATCTAATTCTTTAATTTGCTCGATTACGTCAGCTTCAAGCTTGATAGGGTGACCACCACTATGAAGCAGTGCCAGTACCAGCGACGTGAACTCGTGACCCATTGGTAAACCGGCGAAACCGATCGCAGTGCCTTTCTCTTGGTTTACTACCTGCATGATAGGGCTGCGCGTGCTAGCGCTATCATCGCGTGTTACTTCAATTTTGTCGGTTAAAGACGCGATATCATTCGCTAGGTCTTGAAGTTTGTGTGCGGTATCGCTGTCATCCAGGCTCAGCACTAACTGAACATTGGTTTTTAGGTTTTCTAGGTATGCTTTTAGCTGCTGCTTCATTGCTTGATCTAACATAATCGTGCCTGCTCTTAAATTCTGTGTCTTGGTATTGACCAATACCTTCTTGCTGAAAAAGGAAAATAAAAAGGGGGCGCAAGTCGGCAAATATTGTGGTGTTGATGTTTTGAAAGGGTGGCGCGCAACTGCCCTTTAGGAGGGAGGCCGAAGCGCGCCTGTAGAACCGTTTTATTTGTTCTTTTTAGCTATTCTTGTTAGCTAGGCTTAGATTAAATCTTACCTACTAGGTCTAGAGATGGTGCTAGTGTCTCTTCGCCTTCTTTCCATTTAGCTGGGCAAACTTCACCTGGGTTAGCCGCTACGTATTGTGCTGCTTTAACCTTGCGTAGTAGGTCTTCAGCGTCACGACCGATACCTTCAGCTGTAATTTCCATTGCTTGGATAACGCCTTCAGGGTCGATTAGGAACGTTGCACGGTCTGCAAGGCCTTGACCTTCACGCATAACGTTGAAGTTATTTGTGATGTTGCCCGTTTGGTCACCTACCATGAAGTATTCGATAGTGCCGATTTTGTCAGAAGTATCGTGCCATGCTTTGTGAGAGAAGTGAGTGTCAGTTGATACTGAGTAAACTTCTACGCCGCGAGATTGAAGCTCTGCGTATTTTTCTTGTAGGTCAACTAGCTCAGTTGGACATACGAAAGTGAAGTCTGCTGGGTAGAAGAAGAATACTGCCCACTTGCCTTTAACGTCTTGCTCAGTGATTTCTACGAATTCGCCGTTTTTGAATGCTGTTGCGTTGAATGGTTTGATTTCTGTGTTGATCATGTTTTGACTCTCTTTCTAATTTGTAGTGTTTAACGCTATCCCGCGTCGATGGAGATATATTGCATTGGCACCGAAAATTAGTGAAATCGGACATTTCTATAGATTCAATAGGCAAATCCTATCTTTGATAGAAGAAAGCTATCGATAAAAGCTATCAACAAAAAACATTAACAAAAGCTATCAAACATCAGCATCACCCATTTGAGGAGCTATGCTCTTTAGGCTGTCCTCTACATTTGGCTTATCTCTATTAGCGTGAACGGCTATTTATAGCGTGAACATCGAGGTAGACAGTGTTTCTTTAAGTGAGCTGAGATCTCCTGTTAATTTTTGTATAACAAAAAATTATTATTAATATAATTTATGATAATTTCAGTTAATCACAGTCTCTCCCTATACTCTCTTCATCGAAACGAAATACCGAAGCTAGTCTTCGAAAAGCACAGAATAAAAAACGAATTGGAGAAAGTTATGAAAATGAATCACGTAGGCATCATGGTAGGCGACATGGACCAAGCAGTAGAGTTTTACACTAAAGCTCTAGGTCTAAGAATTGTAATGAACAACACTAAGGTTATGGAAGAGCGCGAATCAGCAATCGGCCGCATGTGTATCGCAGTATTTGGCGAAGGCTTCAAAGGCTTCAACATTGCACATTTAGTAACTTCAGACGGTATCGGTGTTGAGCTATTCGAAATGGTTGACCGTGAAGAGCGTCACGAAGTGGATTTCTCTCGCCTGGGCATTTTCCACTTCTGTCTGCAGCTTCCAAAAGAGCAGTTTCATTCAGCGATTAAGCGCGTTGAAGAGTTTGGCGGTAAAGTACGTATGGATATTCACCGTTACCACCCAGAAGACGAACTAAAACAAGCTCAAATGGTTTACCTAGAAGACCCGTTTGGCAACCTATTCGAATTCTACTCGCACTCATACGAAGATACATACGCGACTGATTACGAGTAATCGCGCTATCTACCTACCATAAGGTAGAAAAACCGAAGCACACCCCTAAAGAGGATTGGTAGAGATACCAATCCTTTTTTCGTATTTGGATGTTTGGTTGAGTGATTTATCTACATGAAGTGATTAAGAAAGATACAGATTAAAGTCGTTGATAAAGTTGACGTTTTGAAGATAAAACCTTTCATGAATATGACGGAATAAAGCGTTGTTCATGAAAACATTGCGCCATCATACAGAATGGTAGCCTTGGCTGAGCCGTGACTATACTCAGCATTATATTGCTAACCAATAACAACGAAAATAGAGAAAAATGCACAGATTAGCGCACCCAAATTACATGAAAAAATCACATATTATCTTTACTGCTCTTATTCTTATGATATTAGCCGGATGTACCTCAACGTCGGCTGTCGGCAGTTCCAAAACAAAGGAATATGCCAAGTCCCATGCTCTTGCTGGTAAAGCTTCTTGGTATGGCGATAAATTCCATGGAAGGCTCACAGCAAGTGGTGAGACGTATAATATGAATGCGAATACTGCGGCTCATAAAACCTTACCCTTCGGCACTATCGTGAGAGTGACCAATACAGACAATAACAAGTCGGTCGATGTGAAAATTAATGACCGAGGTCCTTATGTAAAAGGTCGAGTTATCGACCTTTCGCACAAGGCATTTGCCAAAATCGGCAACATTAAACAAGGCACCGTTCCTGTCAAAATCGAGATTGTTGATGACAGCAATACCTTCAGGTACAAACACTAACCTTCTTCTAGCCTCCCCCTTAACCAATATCATCGACTTCTTATTGATTGCCAAAAGGGGAGGTGCTGAATACCGAAGTCTAAAGTATAACTGGACATTGAGAGGTCAATACGGTTAGGTCTGATAGCAGTACTCGTTTGCTATATGGTGGAGATAGGTGTGGAAAAAGAGTAGCTGTTGCTACTCTTTTATTTTTATGTATTACGAGGCCTTTATAAAGCCATCAAATATGACTTCATTGCGGTAAGGCGCATGGTTGCACCACCAATCATATCGATAAATCCTACGGAAGCAGGTTTCTTGGCACTAATCCAAGCCTGACCGGATGAACCAATCGGGATGTCGTAACCACCGTTCATGTTTTCATCAAACTCAATCAACACGGTACGTCCATGAGCACTCATGTTATTCCCAATGTGCTGACGTACATGCTGGTCACCTGGCATCAAACTTACTTGAGCTTCACCCGTACCAGTACGAATGCTGTGTACACGGCCTCGGAAGGTTTTTCCTGGGAACGCATCCACATAGAATTCGGAAAACTGACCGGGTTCAATATAGTTGTAGGTTTGATCGGCAATACGCATCTCAACAAATTTACGAGAGGTATCGTACAAGTGAATACCACCAAAAATGGTACCTGCCGAAATGTTTACAACACTGACTTGGCCGTCGAATGGAGCGCGCACCTCTTTACGTTCATCTTGCCACTGTGCTGTTTTTAACCTTGCTTCAACGCCAACGATTTGAGATCGAACAGCATGAATAGCCGCATCAACAGCTGCAGATGCTGCTCTTGCCGTGTTGAGTTGAGCTTTTACATCATCAAGGTTTTGTTCCGCTGCAAAGTTTCCCATTTTACTTAGACGTCTATAGTTTGACTCGATGTTTTTGATAGTGTGCACATCCGCCGTTTTTTGCGCTTTATGAGCCGTGATTTGAGCCAGCAATGCCTGTTTTTCGGCATTGAGAGCTTCAATGGAGCTTTGTGTATCCACGTTCACTTGCGTATAAAGCAGTTGCCCTTTTGTGACTTTCTGGTTGTGGTCAACAAACACCTCGTTAACTTGCATCCCCATAAACGGAGCTAATGTAGCGTGGGGAGCTTTTACTGTCGTTGAATTAGTCATATCAACAGGTGACCAGATGCGGTGGCCGAAAAATAACACCATGAGAATACCAAATCCGATCCCGACCATCTTTACGGCGTTACGAAGATTCCATGTGACAATGCCCATCTTGACCAAAATCCAACAGATCAAAATATACGGTATTAGCATCTCTTTCATGATTGAGTTTCCTCTTTAACCTTCTTAGATAATCGAATGATTGATTCGCCTAATGCAGACCAATTTGTAAACGCGATAATGATGGCTAAAATCCACCATGTATTATCAATAAACAGACCCAGCATGGTGAGGGCTGAAACGAGGGTTACATGCGCCGCCATGGTCTTTTCCGCTTTGTGGACAGCAATCTCATGAAGTTCCCACGCCAATTTAAGCAGATAAACCACCATTAATAATGTCAGTACAGAAGCAAAACCAATAAACCACTCCGCGTCCATTAGCGCGATAGGGACAGGGTAACCACCGCTGTAAAAGTACTCTTCAGGAATGTCTTTACCATTAATTTCTGCGCCGAGCTGGAAAAACCAACCCAGACCAACACAAGCAGAAACGAACAAGAGTTTTTTGAATAAAGCTGTTAAAAAGGATCGAATTTTCTTAAACATACCAATCTCGAATGTTGAGATTAGGCAACACATAATGGCTGCCTAACCGTTAAATACTGAGGTTTACACCAACAACCCACGCGTAGTAATCACGATCCTGTTGAGTTCTGATCTCAACGAATGGTGAAAACGTTTCCGCTTGTTTGGTCACTCTCCATTGAAAATCGTTGCGATTTTCGTTAGAAAAGTAGATGTGTTGTAGGTAGGTATCAAATCCATTGAAGGCATAGCCAATGATATTATCTAAACGCGTCGTGCTACTTAGTGCATCAAAGTCCGCGTGGTGATAACGAGTTCGGTGGCTAAGGTAAAGTCCGTTTTCAAAGCCATATTGCAAAGCGATAGACGGACGATTCTCAAGAGATTCACCTAGTCCAAATAAGTTCTGGTAACCAAAACTTATTGCCGCCTGCTGCCCTATTGCAATACGCTGGATAGCTCCAAACTGAGTCACTTGAAAGGGAGGTGTGTTTTGATCTACCTCGCCAACATTAGCGCTGTCGATCTCACCCATTAGCGTCAAACGACCAAGCGTATTTTGACGGTAATGGTAGCCTTCAAAAGAAGTGGTGACATTTGAACCATTGGCTTCGATATCGCCAAATTTAGCGTAGCCGCTAAATAACCAGCTGTTGGCAACCGCAGCATGACTCATTAGACACAGAGTGACTGAAAGAACGTACTTTCTCATTTTATTTCCTAAACAAAGTGTGGTGCTGTTTTGTATGCCCATGGACTCGCATTTTCGAGTTCATAAGCGAGACCAAATAGCGTTCGGTCGTTGCCACGAGCTGTGCTGAACATGCTACCAATCGGGAGGCCTGTACGAGTCCAATAAAGAGGAACTGATATCGATGGGTTGTCAGCCATGTTAGCGATCGGTGTATACGATAGAGCACGGTTGCTTTGTTCTTTGAAGATACCGAAATCGCTGTTCAGGTTTGGATTCGTTAGTGTGTGGTCATGGGATTTGTCCGGTGTTACTGGCGTTAGCCATACATCGATAGACTTATAGAATTGATCGTTCATTTGCGCATCCAGTGCCTGTTGGTAAGCAAAACCTTGCTCAACGAACTTGCTGTTTTTGCTCGCATGATGTTCAAATTCACGGATCCAACCAACCGTTTGCCAACCAAGAATTTTAGAATCTTCGAGTTTTTGTTTCGTTTGTGCTTCAACCATTTTACCCAGTTGCCCCAAACGACTACCAAATACAGCTGTGAAGTTGTGCATGAACTCAGGACCACGTACAGGGTTGGTTACTTCAATCACTTCATGACCAAGATTAAGCAGTATCTTGATGGTGTTTGTCATCGCGTTTTGAGTTTCTGTGTCTGGCATATCGCCAAACATGTTTTTCATTGAAACGCCGATGCGGAGCTTTTTCTCGATAGGTTGAGTTACATAGCCGAGCGGCACACGGCGGTGCTTGTTATTACTACGAACATGGTTCTCGGTTAAGCTTGCTGCTAAAGCCGTATCGCGAACTGAACGCGACATAAATGAGGAGTGAGTGAGTACGAAATCATCGGTACCAACAGCACCCGAAATAAGTAAGTTGCGACTTGGTTTGTAGCCGAAAATGCCACACATTGACGCAGGAATACGACAAGAACCGCCACCATCGGTACCATGAACAATGGGCGTATAACCCGCAGCTACAGCTGCGCCAGAACCACCAGATGATCCGCCAGAGCTACGTTCGAGATTCCAAGGGTTACGAGTAGTGCCAAAGAGGATGCTTTCTGTTGATGCAGAACTGGTAAATTCAGGTGAGTGAGTCATGCCCAGAACGTTAAATCCCGCCGTTTCACACGCAACGACAAAATCAGATGATTGCTGAGGAATGTTATTCTGGAGCAATAGCGAACCATTGGTTGATGGCATTCCAGCAACGTCGACACAATCTTTAACTAGTAACGGAACACCCGCAAAAGGAGCATTTTTATTGATGTTATTTGCGTTTTTCAACGCGGCATCAAAACGCTCATTGACTACAGCATTAATTGTACCGTTAGTCAGCTTAATTTTTTCGATGGCTTCTTGGGCTAGCTCTTTGGGGGTCGCTTGCCCAGTTCGGACGAGGTTCGCCATGGCAATACCATCGAGTGGGGTGCGTTTTGGTGAAGCATTTGTCCGCTTAGTTGTACTCGTTGAAATGGAAGCGGCCATTGCAGTTGGAATTGTTGTACTAATCGCTACAGCTGAACCGGCCATGCCGATGTTCTTTATAAAATCACGTCTTTTCATAAAATATTCCTCAAAAATCTAGTGAGGATTATATGAATTTACATGTTGTCAGCTTTGCTCTCTGAAGCCATAAAGTTGTTATTATCCGCCAATTATCTCTAGTGTGAATATGCTCGAATGACGTTCATCATTCATGACTATTTCTAATTGTGATGTTGTTTGAGGGCCTGTTTTGGAGAGATTCCTGTCCAACGTTTGAATGCGTGTGAAAATGCACTGAGATCCGAAAATCCAAGTTGGTAGGCGATTTCTGTTAAATTGTCTTTGTTGCTATCAAACTCTTTTAGAACAAATTCGAGGCGAACTTGTTTGAGCACTTCAGAAAAAGAGGTATCGAGCCGCTTCAATTTACGACTGTATGAACGAGACGACATATTAAGATATTGGGCCACAGCCTCTTGGTTGGAATCCGTTAATCCTATTCCGTACAGTGCCTTGTGTGTGAGTGCGATAATGTTGGTACTTACGTTTAATTGAAGCTCTTCATAGGCTCGTTTTTTTGTTGCTTCATGAAGGGAAGCGTTGGCGAACTTTAATGGTTTATATAGGTTTTCTTTCTTAATAGATAGGCGACGCATGCTGTGGCCATAATCCATTTCGCAACCGGTGATCTGTTTGAATTGCTCTAAGTATTCCTCTCCAATATGCCAGGCTAACATCTTGAAATGGACAGAGAGTGTTGGGTCACCACTGCATACTCGTATGAATTTTAGGAGAGCTGCGCCATAAACGATTACAAGTTCCAGATGTAAATCTTGCTCTGACTGCTCTATTAGCCACATTTCGCCTTCACCAAAGGCAGTCTCACGATAAACGGTACTAATAGTCCCACCAAATAGAACCTGAAATTCAGACATGAGTTTCATTAACGTACGTAAGTCAGGTGCTGAAGCTAGCATGACCCCCACCGTGCCAAAACTTAAGGGGTTGAGGCTCTCCACTGCTAGGAACAAAGAAGCGTAATCTTTACGGTATTCAACAATCCGTCTTAGAGACTGTTTAAACTCACTATAATCGACAGAAGAGGAGCATTTCCACTGTTGGTATTGTTGTGGGTCGGGGAAAATACGATCTAAGGGGATGTCATTAGCTTTTACAAAATCATCGATCATTTCAAACCAGGCTGAGTTGATCTCCATACCTTTCATTGTTGGGCCTACCATATATTGAATGCCTTGACCTTATGTTCCTTGTTGGACTGTACCTTAGTATTGGTTGCTACTATAGGTATCTTCGTCGTCAATAAGACAGTGTATGAGTGAGTTCTTTTCATCCTCTAAGCTCTGTTGGAGAGTGACCAGTCCAATTCTTGAATGCTCGGCTGAATGCGCTTGAGTCTGAGAAGCCAAGCTCGTGAGCCACATAGGTAATATTACTGTTGTTTTGATTTAGCAACGTCATGCTCAGCTCAAGTCGATATTTATCGAACAAACGACGAAAACTCACCCCTTGTTGTTTAAGTTTACGATTCAGGGTTCGAGGGCTGATGTGAAGGTTACTCGCCACGCTATCTAGGTTGGTGTCTTTTACCGCGAGCACTTTGAACGTTTCATTCACTTTGTATATTAAGTTGGTTTTTAACGCTTTCTCCATCTGTTGGTCGGCGATTCGTACTAACTCTGCATGAAAGTCGGCTTGGAATTGACGAGGTTTTGCCTGAACAAGATCGTTAGGGAGCAGTATATATCGGGCGGGGAAGCCTTCCTTCATTTCTACATTAAATACGCGCTCATATATGCTTAAAAACTCATCACCGATGGTGTTCTTATGAATGTGGATGGCGACTTTCTGTCTTGGTGTATTTAGGTACTTTCGAACGAGCTTGAGGATAATACTGAAATACAGCCCTAAGCTGATGTGTGTCATTAGGGTGGTTTCGTCAATGTACTCGGGTGTTACTCCCCATAATTCGACTTCCCCATTCTCTGTTTCACGACTGAATATTTTCAGTAACGGATGTATATGAATGGAGTATTGACTTAGGAGTTGGCAAAAGCTGGCGAGGTTTGGCGCGGTGAGCATGGCCATAACCGGAGCGCCCATCTCAAGCTCATCGAAATAGCGAGCGGATTCATCAAACAGGTCGATCAGTTCATGATCAAAGCGTTGGTAGATATTGATGATGGCGGTTTGAAGCTGATAAGCCGAGATCGATTCGGCGGAGCAAAGTTGTTTATAGACCTCTGCTCCCGACCAGATATCGCTGCTGTCTCCAATTCTTGCTTTAATAGCAGAATCTAAAGTTTTAAACCAAAATATGGGCAATTGTGTGCTAAAACTTTCCACCATAACTCCCTGTTATTTCGTGTGATTGAAGAGTGCTCTTCTCGGTAATATATCCAAATTAAAGGATTTGTTTATGGGTTACAAGTAATGAAAATCTCTGTTCAGCCTTAGAATTTATAATCAACACCTACGGAAACCACGTATTGTGATGATTGGTAATACTCAATATTCGAATTCGTTGTTTTAGCACCGAGTAGTGATACTAGAGACCAGTTTTTTGTATCAAAGATATTGGCATACTCATAAGCGATGAATGCTCCAAAGTCTTTATCTTCGCGAGTTTTATTAAAAATTGGATTCTCTTTATCATAGCTACGCTTTGCTGCATTAAGTGTTAAAGCTAGACCATGATTTCCATACATTTTCGCTAGGTTAATTTCCGCGCCAAGGCTCAAGAACGATAGTGCGTCTCCCTCTGAGTCTGATGAGACAACATTCATCGAGGGTGTGAAAAGGCCAGAACCATCTTTTAAGAAGTACTGGTAACCCGATTTTAGGTAAAAGTATTTTCGCTCTCGAATCATCAGTGCGCGTTCTTCTTCGGTTAAACCAAGCCCCTTTAGACCGGTGTTTTCTTTTTTAACGTCTGACTCACCAGAAGCGACATCGAGATTAAAATTCGAGCCCATTATTCTTGAAAGTTGCATTCGAACGACAGTACCAGTGACATCGGTCTCTTCTCTTTTCGAGTCTACAGCATAAGGGTCATCCCATACTTCGCCAGATATTAGAGTCGGCAAGATAGAAAAGTCGACTACCATGCCATTTTCCACTTGCTGTCTATATCCAATTTCAAATGCCAGCGTACCTGTAATGATGTCGTCTCTTGAGGTACCTAAGAAAAACTGTTTATGATTCAAAGCGCCAAAGGTGTATTGCACTGAACCCAAAACAGCGACCATTCCCTCGGCTTCCGTATTCCCCGACGACATTAAATCGGCTTGAGATTGATGATTGCTTTGACCAACATCGAGGTTGCTTGAGTCTGCAGTGAGGCCGGTTAGGAAGGTCATGTTACCACTGAAGCCTTCACTTGGTGCTAGAGCAGCGAATGAATATGGCGCAAGCGTCAGGCTTGCCAAAAATAGGAAAATAATATGTTTCATCAATAGACTCGTACTTGGATAATTTTCTAAATCGAATTGCTTTCGAACATGAATGGCTTTCTAAAACGAAAAGCTCTTTAAAGTTAATCGCTTGTTAAAGCGCAATCGGGGCTTTTCTGTTTGCCCAAGACTTTCGAGCAAAGAGACAGTAGAACGAATGGTTTCTTGTGCGAATTCTTTTTGGTGAGGCTTTTTTGTCTCTTATCAGGTTCGCCATCTCGGTCGCATCCAGTGGCGAGTCAACGGTTTGGTGATCTGAAGGCAAATTGGTTGGTGAAGTTGGTGTTGCATTCGCTAAGGTAGGCAGAGAGATAGCCGCAGCTGAAACTGCATCTTTCCCCATAACTTTGAACAAATATCTTTGTTTTAATTCATTGATAGTCATCGTTTCTATCCCAAGTTAGAAAGTCACTATCCTTGTTTCGAAACCTAGCTCGCTAGGCTTAGCGTCACTCCGTGTGCTGATTTATGGGATTAGAATAAAGGTTGGGGTGTTGGTGCGCAGTGCAAATACCGCCAATGTTAATACTATTCACGCCAACTCGTTTGTCGGGTTATGTATAGGGTGGGGTTACTGATCTGCTCTCAACCAAAACTCAGAAAGATCTTCAAACAGGTCGTCGTTATCTAAAATGCTTAAATGGTTTTCGTCGTAACCAAGAATTTGCTCGGCATTCAATTGAGCTGGGCGCGACAACTGGCTTGATAGGCTAATGACGCCATCGTTACTGCTGGTATTAAACAGTTCGCCCGAGTTATAACCAAAGGCTAGGAAGTGAGGGATTTGAATCTTATTATTATCAATGAATAAGTCAGCGATAAATTTACCTTCTGGGTTTAAATCAACCCATGCAGGCATTACCACGGGGGAGTACTCAACCCCTTGTTTAGCTGACTCAACACCACCAAACGGCGAAGAGATGGTAGTCACGCTGCTTACAAAGTCGCATAACTGTCCAATTCGGCACTGACGAATGCTGTTGGTGACGATAAGCCCGCCCATGCTGTGGGCAACAACATGTAGTTGTTGGTTCTTATATTCATTTACAACCGTATGTAACAGATTGTTCAAGCCTTTCGAATTTAAAGATAAAGACAGGCCAGAAGGGTAGTTAAACACCCATATTTGGTATTTAGATTGGTCGATTTTTTCAATGAGAGGGGCGAAATCTAAAGCGGTGGCATTGATCCCGTGCACAAATAAGATTGGGATTTTATTTGGATCATATTCAGATAGAAAATAGAGTCCTGCATTATCTTCGAGTAAGAATGTTAGTGGTTGCCACATACCGAGTTTTGCATTGCCTTTCTCAAAAGGAGGATCCGATAAATCCACCACGGTGCCTATATCGACGAGGTCTAACTCAATTTTCAGTAGTGAGGATAATGAGCGATCAACAAACGCACTTGGGGCTTTGCTCTCATTAACGGTTAATGATACTTCTATTGTCGACCTATCTTCGTGATCACGTAGGTTGAGCACACTGAAAGCTTCATCGGCCTGTAGGGTAAGATCTTGATTCTTATCTTCAAAGATAAGTAGGTAGTGGATGTTATTTGATACATGCAAGTGAATACTGTCACTGTCGATGATGCCATCGTAGCCATCAACCTCGCTTTTGTTGATGTCTTTAATTTGTTCAATTACCACGGCAGAGCCAGAGGCAGGTTGGCTCAAGGTAACTATGTATTGATTGGTAATGGAGTCGATAGCTTGTATCTCATTAGATAGGTTTCTAAAGTTACCGCATCCGAAAAGCGCTGAACTGATTAGCAGCACAGTAAGTAATCGCTTCATTAAATTCTCATCCTTAGATCAACTCGTTCCATCATTGAATCAATAGCCTGTGTTTAATAGTAGCAATAAAACAACGCTTAACAAAAAGGCAAGCAAGCGACTAAAAAGTTCGCTTGCTTGCCTTTGAGTTTTAGTTACTCAGTGAGTGAATATTGAACGCTAAAGCGTGTTTTTGTACACCTTACCGTCTTTCATGATCAGTTTTTGTGTATCGGTGTTAGCAACACATACCACGCCTTGCAGTGGGTTGCCGTCGATGATCAATAGGTCGGCATACGCGCCTTCAACGATCTGACCTAACTTACCTTCTTGGTAAGGGTGTTGGTAAGTCGACATTTCGAACAAGCGTCCACAATTTGATGTCGCCATACGAAGTGCAGTGATGGTATCGAACACTTGTTCAATCGCACCGAGTTCATTCAGCTGAGTGGCATGCACATTGGTTTCGCCGACACAATCGGTACCAAAGGCGATGTTTCGAATGTCGTATTTCTTAATCAACTCTGCTGACTTGAACATGGCTTTACCCACGCGCTCTGTCTTGCGGTATGTCTCTTCGTTTGGCAGAGGGATCTTACGCTCTGCAATCAATGAAGAGGTAAAGTAAGAAGGAATCACCCAAATACCTTTCTCTTTAATGATCTCCGCAATGTCGTCATCCATGATAGTCGCATGTTCGAATGACATCACACCTGCTTCTGCTGCTCGGCGCATCGCATCAGAAGTGTGGATGTGCGCAGCAACATAAGTGCCGTAGTCTGAAGCGGCTTGCACAGCGGCTTCCATCTCGTCAGAAGTAAATTGTAATGTGTCTAGTGGATCGAAGGTTGATGATGCACCGCCGCCTGCCATGATCTTGATTTGTGACGCGCCCATAAACAGTTGTTCACGTACTGCTTTCAATACTTCTGAACGGCCATCGGCCACTCGCATTGCGCCAAGCTTCATCATTGGCGAGTCTTCGTGCCCATTAGCTAAACGTTCTTGCGCTTGGTTCTGGCGGTAATCTGAGTGACCACTAGTTTGTGAAATCGCCGCCATTGAAGGCAGAATACGTGGGCCAGTTGCGTAGCCGTTATCGATACTTTTCTTAAGGCCAAGCGTGTTACCCGCTACATCACGAATGGTGGTAAAGCCGCGCATCAGCATCTCTTCTGAAATCTTCGCCGAGCGAATCGCCACTTCTTCACGTGTCATGGTATCAATCACATTGAAAGGTGCAGATAGCGTGATATGAACGTGCGCATCAATCAAACCTGGCATTACCGTGCCACCCTGAGCATCGATAATTTCATCCGCTAACGTTGTATCAACCTCGCCAATTTGTGTAATCAAGTTGTCTTCAATAAGAATTGATACGTTCTTGATTAGGTTGTTATCAACACCGTTAAATACGTTCGCGTTAGTGATTAGCTTTTTCATAGTCTGCACCTTTTGGAAATGAGAGTGTGTCGCTGATGGAGTTATCTTATGGCGGGCAGTATTTGAAAAATGGCCATTTGGTGACAAGCAATGATGAGAGTTATCTTTTGGTGCATTTCTATATTTTTGAAAATTGCTTTATAGAGGGAAGCGAATTATTGGTGTGAGAAATGATGAATCGATAAAAACTAATAATTTCGAATGGAATGGAATGGTTGTGGTGTCATCAAATGGTAAGTTTTGCTTCGATTCGAACGCTAAGATGTATTTCAAATCGAGACTACTTATCCAATTAGAGAGAAACAGAATGACTAAATCAGACAAAGTTTACGGATTCAATACACCACAACGTCTATTCGTTGGTTACACGTTAGCTGTGCTGGTGGACCTAGTGGTTCTTAACTTCTTTGATGAGTACTGGGACTTTGTAAACATTGAATCTTTCACTATCTCTTTGATTGCGGCGTTGTTGTTGCAGTTGTTGTTGAAGCTCTCTATTGGTTTAGAGCACAAGATTGCTGAGCACTTCAAAAGCAAGCCGGGCACCGCACCTAAGGTTTACCGAGCAATCACCACTTACATCATTTTAGTGGGTTCAAAATTCGTGATGCTAGAAGCGATTAACTTGTTGTTCGGTGAGAAGGTGAGCTTTACTGGTCCTTGGAATGGTGTGGTTGCGTTCTTTGCTGTGGTATTTACGATTCTGATTGCCGAAGTGATTGTATCGAAGATCTACTTTACTCTTGATGATAAGCAAGACGCAAACTTGAATGAAAAGACAGCGTAAGCGAAAGTTGAATAGAAATCGAGAGTTTGAAACGAACTCTCAACTGAGAAGGGTTAGCAGTTTTGCTAGCCCTTTTTGGTTTCTGTTTACCTGCATTCCATTTATCGATTTCTTACTTATTTAATAATCCACGCAGTTTTAAGTGTGGCAGTTCAAGGCTTTCTCTATTGACTATATGAAGAGTATAGCTCTGCCGAAACTATCTTCAGAATAGCAAAATACGCTGCTTACCCATGATTCTTTTTGTGTTCAAGTCGCACACCAATTTGTACAGTCAGAGTGGTGTGAATCAATACTAATTATTTCTATCTTGTTGAATATTAGAGTGTACTTTAGGTGTTGAGATTTCTTTACTGAAAATCAAATATGCATTTTGTGTCATATTGTTTATTAGCACATATGTTTGTGGAGGGAACACTACAAATCGATATAGGAAATCTAATGAAAGTAATCTTATCTAACCTTGGGTTAGCGACAACATGTCTATTTTCTTCGTTCGTAAATGCGCAACCACAGCTCATAGTTCAGCCACAGCTTTCGATTCAACCACACCTACCTGTTATTGCTGATGAAGTGATGTATCAACTGTCACATCAAACGTTGACTGAAACATCGGGCGATCGATACACGCAGCAAATTGAACACGCGAGCGCGTCATTCATTAAGCTTCATTTCAATTCGCTTGTTATACCCAAAGGTAGCCTGTTGCGTTTGAGTTCGAGCACCAGTGATGAGGGTGTTGAATATCATGAGAGTCAGACAGATTGGTTTGCTCAGTCTATTTCAGGTGACACCATGTTGATTGAGGCGATGCCAAACGCAAACGGCCAATACCCTGAATTCGAGATAGACTACTACATGGCGGGTAAGAGTGCAGATGAGGAGGCATTGGCAACACTATCGACATGTGGCGTTAACGAGCGCAGAGATGTTGCCTGTTGGAAAGAGTCTCATCCAGGTAAGGTGGCTTGGACAACACCCGTTGCAAGGCTATTAATCAATGGACGTAGTTTGTGTACCGCTTGGCGAGTTGGGCCAAATAACCATATGTTCACCAATAACCACTGTGTCGCATCAGAATCAGAACTGAGAAATACAGAGGTATGGTTTAACTATCAGCGCCGTACTTGTGACGGCTCTATGGCCACCACGGTTAAAGTCATGGGAAGTAAGATACTCAGCACCGATTATGATCTGGATTACACACTGTTTACCGTCGATGATTTTTCAAAGATAGCGTCGTTTGGTTATCTAGGGTTAGACGCTGAAGAGCCGATGTTTGGTGACGGGATTTATATTCCTCAACACGGGGCGGGTAAGCCGAAAGAGCTCGCTATTGAGAGTGATCAAAATGGTTCAGGATTGTGCCAGATCGATGTGGCTTCAGCGAATGGGCGAGGAGTAAATACGGATACTGGCTATTTCTGTGACACGATTGGAGGCTCGTCTGGGTCACCTGTTCTGCGAACCGATAACAACAAAGCCATTGCTTTGCATCATTTCGGAGGCTGCGAAAACCAAGGCGTAAAAATCAGTAAAATTTGGCCATTAGTGGCTTCGTATTTCAATGACGAGCTACCTAACGGCTCAGTTGGTGAGCCTAAGAATGAGATCCCAGAAGTGACTTTAGGAAGCCTAATAACCGATCTCGCCGCGACGTCCGGCCAACAAAAACTGTTTGTGCTCAAAGCCGCAAACCGTACCAGTGATGTAACTGCAACTATCAAGCAAGGAGTGGGTGACGCCGATCTCTATATTCGTTCTGGCGCGCAACCAACGAAAAGTACTTACGATTGCCGACCTTATCGCTCTGGCAACTTTGAAAGCTGCGAGGTGCCTATGGCGGATGAAGATCTCTATATCATGATTAATGCGTTCCGAAGTTTTTCCGGATTATCCCTGTTGTTGTCAGAGTCTCAATAATCAACGAGAAGTCAGTTTACGAAATTCATAATAAAGGCGAGTCGGTTAGGCTCGCTTTTGATTATTATAATTAAACAGAATGATTAATAAAAATGGAGATGGTGGTGATATTTGATAGTTTTAAATATCTAATATGTTAATAGTAAATACCATTTCCTTAATTGTTATAAGGTAATTCTATTAATATAAATCCATAATTTTTTTGAGGCGTTTAATCCTGTTTATATAAAAATATACCCGACACCAAACTTTAATATTCATAAAAGTAATCATTGCTTTAACCAAGATCACAAATATCAATGAGCACTGTATTGCATATTTTGTTTTTGAGTTATTTTCCTGCCGCCAATCATAAAGGAAAAATAATAATGAAAAAAACAATAGCGTTAGTGTCTGTAACCGCCTGCCTAAGTCCGTTTACTTATGCTGATAATAGTAACGTTATCACCGGTGAATCGCCTGAAGGTGTCTACGTTCAATACCAATCGATGAATCAAGTGACTGAATCGATGAAGCAAGATGGCTTTACTTTGCATCGTTGTGGGATCAACACGCTTCGCAATAACATCCAAGCAAATCAAGGCTTGGAAGTCCCTCATAGTCAGATCCAATGTGTGTATTCAAAACCGGGTCAATCAACGAGTGATGAGTCTGAGCTAATCTATTGGCATTTGAACATTCTTTATAGCATGGAGAATGAAAACTTCGTTGCTGAGAGTGAATTTGCTGAGCGTTATACCAGCGAGATCTATACCCATAGCCCTGAATATCTTCTAGACATTGGTCCGCATTATTACCGTCAACGCTCGGAAGTTGAAGCGTTGGGAATGAAGGTAGGTGAATGTAACCTACAAAAAATCTATTACTTTAGTGCACCTACGGAAGAGTCATACTTGTCAGATATAGCATCTTGCCCTGTATATAAGGCCGACGGTGAGCTTTCTGGTAATATTACAGTGGAAATTAATCATACCCCGGCTAATTTGGGTTACAGTGAGCGTCTTGTCAAATTTTACGCTATTTAATCGTGTGAAACTTTGAGCGGATTTTTATATTAATAATCTGACCCATATTCATTTGAAAATTCTAATTTAGTATTAAATGAAAAAGGGTTGGTAATAAATACCAACCCTTTTAGGTCTATCGAAGTTTATGTACATATAGAGATGCCACAGAAAACTCAGAATCGTGTTTTTATTAAAAGGGTTAAAAATCTGAGCTATATAGCATTCAGTTTATAAGCCTCTATTAAATAGAGATTTAAAAATCGTATTTTAGACCAACTTGTGGCATGAATTCGCCTAAGTCGGCACCTTGAGCTTTAAGCTTTCGATAGCCGAGAGCTGCTTCAAAAGCCCAATTGCTGCCGAATTTCGTATCGGAAATGGCATACGTTTCGTATAAGTCAATGTCCTGACCGCTCTCTTCAAGCTTACTAATGCTACCCAAAACTTTCAGTGTCCAATTCTCACTCATATGAATGAAAGAGCCTAGCTCTAAACCATAACCATCCGCGGTGTAGCTCGCATCAGATATATCAGGTGGTGTTATACCATTTTTGCCAGGAGTAGAGCTTCCGGTTGTACCTTTGTAGCTTTGTTTAAATGACGTCTTGTTTACTTTTATATAAGGTGAATAAGAGCCTAACTCGAAGTAGTAGCCGATGCCGAAATCTTGCTTTGTTGTTGAAGCATAGGTTGTTGTTGAAAAATGTTGGCTTTGAAAGCTAGGGCCATCAAATGAGCTATAACTGATGTTGTAGTCAGCAAAGATATGGTCGTAGAAATTCCAAGATAAACGACCGTACCCACTAAGGCTACTTTCTGCATGCCCAATTACTGAGTCAGATAGGCCATCATCAATGCCATATTGAGCACCAAATGAGATAGAAGAGAAGTCATTCGCAGCAGCAGGTAAAGACGTTAACGCAGCAAGTAAAATTAAATGTTTCTTCATGTGTAACTTCATTATTTGTAAAAAGTTGCGGCATTGTAATTACTTTATTTAACCTGTCTGTTGCGGAAACTAACATTCTGAAAATGATATGTAATGATTGTTTTCTTGTGGTGAATAATGTTGCTTATTGTTGGTTGTAAAATCTATTCACCATTTTGATACACCACATCGCCACGCAGTACAGTCATCAATACTTGAGTCTTGGCGATGCCTCTTGCTGACAAGGTGGTGATGTTTTTATCTAGAATGGCGAAATCTGCAGACTTCCCAACTTCAATTGTCCCCGTAATATCATCAATCCCTAGACTTTTAGCTGCGTTGAGGGTGTAAGCGTCGATGGCTGTATAGATATCGGTTAGACCTGTTTTACCCATGATTAAGCTGTTCGCGATGCCGACTAAAGGATTGATGTCGTGTACGTTCCAGTCACTGCTTAACGTGATATTGGCATCGGTTTTGAGGATTGCGTCGAGATTCATCATGGCTTTGGCACGGCGAGCACCTAAGAAGGCATTGGCCCATTCGTGATTGTGTTGCGCGACGTAGTCTGAGCCAACTTGGAAATCTGCAGTTACGCCAAGTTGTTTAAATCGTGGAACGTCCTCATCATTGATCAATTCAACGTGGGTTAACGTGTATGGCTTTTGCGAACCTTGTTTACGCACGCTCTCTATTGCATCCAAAGATTCACGAACCGCACCGTCACCAATAGCATGTATATGAGCGCTAAAGCCGATTTTTTCTAGGGCCGTTAACCACTGTTTCATCTGTGCTGGTGGAATGTAGTTCAAGCCATTAGGAGAGCTTGGTAAATAGGTATCTAAGTAAGGGGCAAGCGTTTTTGCCGTGCCATTGATAAAAATACCATCGCTGTACATTTTCACCTGTTCGACCAGCAGTAGGCGGCTTTTGTCATCGGAATATATTTTCTCAAACACTTCCAATTGAGAAGGCAATGCCATGGAAGGGTAAACCCAAGGACGCAATGAGACGCGCGCTGTGAGATCTTGGTTTTGCTCGGCTTCTAGCCAAACGTCATGCCAACCGCGCTTCCAATACATTCTACCGTCTCCTATGGTGGTGATGCCGTGGGCAGCCGCTTCTTCAAGGCCGTATATTAAGCCTTGGTAGCTCTGCTCAAAGAGCTCGCTTTGACTGTTCCACGCCATTTCCATGACTTGATCACCGGCGTTGTCCAGTAAGATGCCATTGAGCTTACCGCTTGCAGGATCTTTTAAATATGCTCCGCCTTGTGGGTCTGGTGATTGCGGACTAATTCGGGCGATTTTTAGCGCTTTGGAGTTAACCCACATTGAATGTGAAGTCTGCTCCATGATCACGACTGGTCGATCGGGGAAGACACTGTCGATGATCTCAAGTGGTGTGTATTCAGAATCGCTATCGAGAGTCGATTCCAAAGAAAAGCCATAACCCATTAGCCAACCTCTGCCAACGGTATCAGCATTGATCTTACAGGCTTCTAAGTAGAGGATTTGCTCTTCGAGTGTTGCTTCAGAATCGAGTTCACAGGTGCCACCCAGCTCTGAGGCCGCTTCGAAAACATGGTTGTGGTTGTCTATGAATCCTGGAAGGACGAAGTTTTGTTTTAGGTCGATAAATTCAGCGTCAGAGCTAGCAAATTGTCGCGCTTGTTGTTCACTCCCTATGAAAGAAATCTTGCCGTTCTGCGTGACGATACTGTTGGATTCATAGTGACCATAAATGATCGCGTCAGTAAAAACGCGACTATCGGAGGCTGTGACTGTTAATGATGTAGCCAAACCCATTGTACAAACGAGTTGTTTTAATAGTCGTACTTTTAGTTTTGAGTGCATTTTCATAGTGATTCACATTAATAACTTCCCCGTCTATTGTAAGGTTAGAATAATTGATTGGCTGAATCTAAGTTTTATTTCTAAAGAGTTAAACTTACGTTTGTCGAATAAATGTTAGGTAAGTCACTGATTAACAGAGTAAGAACTGAACTTTCCTTTAAAGTTAACGTATAGGGTTATCTATAACGAATAAATTTATCGAGTCGAGGTTATGATGAAGAAAATATTATTGCTGCTGAGTGTCATTCTGTTGGGTGGATGCGTGGGGATGCCAGAAACCGTAAAGCCAGTTCAGCAGTTTGAATTGGATAGATACTTAGGGAAATGGTACGAAGTGGCTCGCTTAGACCATTCTTTTGAGCGCGGCTTAAGTAATGTGAGCGCTGAATACAGCCTACGCGATGATGGCGGCGTGAAAGTGATTAACCGCGGTTATTCGGCTGAAGAGGGCGAATGGAATGAGGCAGAAGGCAAAGCGTACTTTGTTGAAGGTAGCGACCAAGGTTACTTAAAAGTGTCGTTCTTCGGTCCGTTTTATGGTGCCTATGTGGTATTTGAATTGGAAGAGGAAGGGTACCAATACGCCTTCGTTTCTGGGCCCGACACTGATTACTTATGGCTACTAGCAAGAACGCCTGAAGTCGCACCTGAAGTGATGGAAAAGTTTAAAGCGATGTCGAAAGAGCGTGGGTTCAATACCGATGAGCTGATCGTTGTGGAACATACCCAATAAACCGATCGCTGTTATTGGTTAGAGTGATTGAGTGATTGAGTGATGATTGATAAGGCACAGAGGATGAACTTCTCTGTGCCTTTTTAATTATCTGAGAGTTAGTCTTGCTTACGCACTTGCAACACGCTCAGTACTGATAGCGAAAGGAAGAACGCTGGGTCGCTCCAACCAAAGCCAACAAAGATGCCCGTGAAAGCGGCATACAGAGTGATGATCGCACCGAGCATATTGGTGACAACCAAGCCTTGGATGAGTTTCTTGGCACTGACTCCCGTTTCAATATCTCGCAGTAACCATGTTATCGCTGCAATACCACCAAGGAAGATACTGGTATGTTGAGAGAGAAAATAAGCGTACTTATCATTAATTTCCACGCCGTACATAGGCCACATGACCGTTGGTAGAAAAAACAACGCGAAGGCAAAACCTGCGTAAATGATGCCGTGTAGGCTTAAAAACGTTTTATTGTTCATTTGTTATCTCTCTATCTCGTGCCTTTCGCTAATTCTTTATTCATTCCATTAGCCGTTGATTGGGCCTTTGTTAATGGTAGTTAATGGCTGGTTCACGTCAAAAATCACGCCGCGAACTTCATCTACGCCCATCTCTTTCAAGCGAGCGGCATGCATGGCTAAGTAAGCCTCAGCACTGAGTTGATCTTCAAAAAGGTAGACACCACCGCCCAGTTTTTCGGTTTGGTTTTCTGTCCAGATTTTCCAGATCATGCCCGGCTCGTTGTTGATGGACTTAGCTAGGTCTACGAGTGCGTTCGACATCTCTTCACCGAAAGGGCCGTTAAATTCAAAATCAACTTGCAGTAGTTTCATGGTGTTTCTCCGTTTAACAAATTTCGTTTAACAAAATCCGCTGAAAAATAGGTGTTTAAGACAAACAAGCCATTCTCGTTTGTTGTTGAGATTTATATTGCCTGTTGAAATAGATATTACCTGTAAAAAACAGACAGGAAAGTTCATAATATTGCCATTAACTGTCAGGATTTTAGACCGATGAGATTAAAGACCACCCTCGACCAATGGCAAACACTCTATGAGATAGACCGTGCTGGCAGCATTCAGGCGGCGGCACTGCAATTGAATAAGAGCCACACCACGCTGATTTATGCGTTGAGAAAACTGGAAGATCAATTGGGCGTGTCTTTGGTTCAGGTTGAAGGTCGAAGGGCAGTGTTATCGGAAGATGGCAAAGCCTTATTGCGTAGGGCGAGCAGCATGCTGGAACAAGCGCGAGAGCTTGAGCTGATCAGTGAGCAGTTAGCAAAGGGTGTGGAATCTGAAATTGTGGTCGCAGTTGATCACCTATGCTGCCTTGAGCGTCTTTATAAGCCGATGGCTGCGTTTATGGCAGAGAACAACACCACTTCAATCCAAGTGGTTGAAACATCCTTGTCGAAGACCACTGAAATGGTCACTCAAGAACGAGCCGATGTTGCCATCATCAACCTGCCAATTACCAATTACTCGGCCGAAGCCTTTGGGTTTACCAGGATGGAGCCCGTTGTAGCCAGTTCGCACCCGTTGGCTAACGTGTCATCCATATCGCTCAACCAGTTGTCGTCGCTACCACAAATAGTGGTGAGAGATTTAGGCTCGGTTGAAAAACTGGGCGAGAAAAAGGATGTGGGTTGGTTGAAGTCGAGCCAGCGTATTACGGTCGATAATTTTGACCACGCCTTTGGAGCGGTAGAGCAGGGTGTAGGGTATTGCAGGCTACCTAAACATATTGTCGATAGCCGAGGAAGTGACAAGCTCACTGTGTTGAACGTGGAAAATGGCAGTGGCTATCAAGTGCCGCTGCATCTGACTCTGCCGAAAGGTGCGAAGACAGGCCCAGCCGCAAAACGTTTCTACGAACTGCTTCTTGAATCAGCCCAGAATGCGAACTAAGTGCTATGAGAAACTTAACTATGAACTATGAGTTATGAGCTATTAACGAGGCTGGTTGCCGTTCAAGAATAGCGCGACACATTCACGAGTGTAGTGAAGCCTTTCTTCTTCTGACTCGCCGCTATCGTGGCCGAAGAACGACCAATACGCCGACTTACCATGAAACATCAGCAACAGTTGACGTGCCGCTATGATTGGCGAGCTTGTAGAAGAGAGCGTTAAGTCGCTAGACTCTATCTTTGTCTGCAAGTAATCAGCGAGTAACTTAGTGGTCTTCTGTGGCCCTGTTTCTAAATAAATAGAGGCAATTTCTGGGTGCGTGTTGGATTGACTCACCGCGTTCTGAAAGGTTTGTCGAGACTGTTCATCAAGTAACAAATCCTGAAACTTCACACCAAATTTCACCAACTCATCACCCACCGCCGCATTCATATCAAAGGCAGCAGGGCTAAGTTCGCGCTCTGCACACTTGGTTTGCATGCAGGTTTCGAAAAGTTCGTCTTTATTTTTAAAGTGAGAGTAGACCGTTTGCTTGGAAACGTTCGCCGCTTTGGCTATCTGATCCATATTGATCTTGAAGCCATGCTCAGAGAAAAGCTGGCTTGCTGCGGTTAAGATCTGCGATCTCTTCTGTTCACTCTTGATGATTTTAGTCACGTGCTGTTTCTCATTGCTTGGTACTTGGTGTTGCTCAGTTCAATGCATTTCGTTCTGCGTTAAGCATTATGCTTTTTGTGATGGTTTTATCAATCATTAACGATGAAACTTACTTTTAACACAATCAAACTAGACAGTCTAGTTTGGTTTGGTTAGTCTAAAAAAAGAATAGGATTGAGTACCGCATAGGAACAGGAAGTATGTATAAATTGATGAAAGGAAGTGCGGTGGCGTTGTCTCTATCGGCTTTTCTTGTTGGATGTGGCGAAAAGGAACAAGCCCAAGATTCGGTTGATTCAACCAATCAAACGGCTTCGAGCGTCCAAACCATTTTAACTGTAGAAACGATGGCCTTAGCGCTGTCTTCCTCTTATGCAGTGCAGCGTGAATATGTTGGTGTGGTTAAGGCAGGTCAGCAAGCTAATTTAGGTTTCGAGCTGGCAGGTAAAGTGAATGAGATTCTGGTTGATGTCGGTGACATAGTAACCGAAGGTCAACCCCTTATTCGATTAGACACTCAACTGTTACAGACTGAATCGAGCCAGCTAAAAGCGCAAGCAGAAGAAGTGAAAGCTCAACTGAGCCTTGTTGCGGCGAACCTAAAACGTCAACGTTCATTGAAAGCGAAAGGCTTCAGTGCCGAAGCGGAGATTGATTCACTAACCAGTGAGCAACGTGTGTTACAGGCTAACTTACTGCGCATTGACGCCTCGGTAAAAGGTAACGACCTAAAATTGGTTAAATCGACGATTCTTGCGCCGTATTCGGGCACCATCGCAACGCGTTTTGTATCGCTCGGCGATGTGGTCAATGTCGGCAATCCAACTCTTACATTGCTGGCATCGGAAGGCAAAGAAGCCTTCATCGGTATTCCTGCTCACCAAATGCAAAAAGTCACCTCACTTTCTTCCCCTAACATTCGAGTTGGACGTACAGATTATGCCGTGGAGCTGTTGAATCCGGGAGCCATGGTCGACACGCAATCCCGGAGTGTCGGCTTACGTTATCTTTTCCCCGAACAAGCGTCTGTTTTAGAAGGTCAACTTGCGTACCTTAAATTTGATGAACAGATTGATGAGCAAGGTTACTGGGTGCCATTAACGGGTTTGATTGATGGCTTGCGCGGTGTGTGGAATATCTTTGTGATTGGCGATGGCAACAAGGTTGAACGTAGAAGTGTTCAAGTGTTGTTTGCTAACAATCAACAAGCGTACGTGAGTGGTGCGATTGAAGATGGTGAGCAGGTTATTGCGAGTGGTTTACATCGCTTGGTTCCGGGCCAAACCGTGAAGCCAGTAAGCACTGCTGCTGAATAGGGAATAGTATGAAAATCATAGAGACTATTTCCAATACTCGACTGCTCATCTTGATGACGGCGCTACTGATGGTGAGTGGTATTTCTGCGTTCATGACACTGCCTCGTGCAGAAGACCCAGTAATCATCAACCGTTATGCAAACATCACAACCAGCTTTCCCGGTGCCAGTGCCGAACGTGTAGAAACCTTGGTCACTGAGGTGATTGAGAACAAACTGCGTGAGCTGAGTGAAGTTAAACTGGTGAGCTCAACCTCAAGGCCGAGCGTGTCGATTGTCACGCTAGAGCTTAATGACACCATCACTGAGCCCGAACCCGTCTGGTCGCAAGCGCGTGACAAGCTATCTGATATCGAATCCATTTTACCTGCGGGTGCGCATTCTCCCGATCTCGATAGCGACCATACCTATGCTTTCACGACCATCGCATCTCTGACTTGGTCTGGCGCAGGTGAGCCTGACCGTTTAACTCTCGGGCGTTATGCCAAAGAGCTCGCCAAGTGGTTACGAACGTTGTCGGGTACCGAATTCGTTGATGAATACGGTATGCCGCAAGAAGAGATTCAAATCAGTTTACGTACGGCCGATGCCGCTGCTCTAGGGCGTTCAAGTGCCAATATCGCCGAATCGTTAGAAGGGGCAGATGCTAAGAACTCGGCGGGTGAACTGGTCAGTGCGTATTCACGTTTTGGTTTAGAGATTGAATCAGAACTTGATTCCATTGAACGCATCAAGCAAGTCCCAATTGCCACCGACAGCAATGGCCACATCATCCGTATGGAAGATATTGCTTCTGTGAAACGTGGTGAAAAAAAACCACAAGACCAAATTGCCATTATTGATGGTGAGCCGGGAGTCATTGTCGCGGCAAGAATGCACCCTGATCTGCGTGTTGATAACTGGACGTCTCGAGCCAACGCGCTGATTAGCAAGTTTGAGCAAGAGTTACCAAGTAACGTTAAGGTGACAGTACTATTTAATCAGCAAGGTTATACCGAGACTCGCTTAGACGATTTAGGTAAGAGCTTGATGATCGGTTTTGGTCTGATCTTGATTGTACTGTTCGTCACCTTGGGTGTTCGTGCTGCGATCTTAGTGGCGATTTCTCTGCCGTTAACTTCATTGCTGACGCTGTCGATCATGAAAATGACCGGTGTGCCGATTAACCAGATGTCGGTGACGGGCCTAATTGTGGCTCTCGGGATCATGGTGGATAACGCGGTGGTAATGGTTGATACCATTCAAGCTTATCGCCTGAAAGGGCAGCAGCGCGCTGAAGCGACCATGAATGCATTGAAGCATTTATGGGTACCGTTACTGGGCTCGACACTCACCACTGTCCTAGCCTTTGCACCGATCATTCTGATGCCTGGCGCTTCGGGTGAGTTCGTGGGGGGAATTGCGATTACCGTGTCTTTCTCGTTGATCGGTTCTTACATTATTTCACATACCTTAATTGCAGGCTTGGCGACCAAGTTACTACCGAAACAACTCAGTGATGTGGATAAGAAAGGGCAGCACCATTGGTATATGACGGGCTTGAGAATTCCTGCATTAACACGTTGGTTCTCATCTTCTGTTCGCTTTGGTGTCACGCATCCAATCATTACTATTGCGTTGGTGTTGTTGGTTCCGTTTACCGGCTACTGGAGTATGTCTCAACTGACTGAGCAGTTCTTCCCGCCATCAGACCGAGACATGTTTGAGATTCAGGTATACATGCCACCTCAAGCCAGCATTTATGCGACGAAAAATACCTCGGAAAAAATAGACGACATCATTCATCGCTATCCAGAAGTGGAGCGCATTGATTGGCTAGTGGGTGCTAACTTCCCATCTTTCTATTACAACTTGCAAGCAAGGCAAAACAACGCGCCTTACTTCTCACAAG
The DNA here is from genome assembly GCF_003050065.1 of Vibrio sp. 10N.286.51.C3. NCBI lineage: Bacteria > Pseudomonadati > Pseudomonadota > Gammaproteobacteria > Vibrionales > Vibrionaceae > Vibrio > Vibrio sp. 10N.286.51.C3. The sequence goes on from NZ_PIGC01000005.1 coordinate 68,575, forward strand.
CGATGGTTAAAACAGAGAACTTTGACCAAGCCAACGCACTAATCCCTGAGTTGCAAAAAGTGCTAGATAACGAGGTGCCGGAAGCACAAATCTTGGTACGAAAGCTTAATCAAGGGCCTCCATTTACTGCGCCCGTTGAGCTGCGTGTTTATGGTGAAAACCTCGATACATTAAAAGCGATTGGTGAAGATGTTCGACTGATTCTGGCAGGTGTGCCTCATGTGACTCACACACGAGAAACACTGCAGCCGGGTACGCCGAAGGTGTGGTTGAAGGTTGATGAGGACACTGCGAAACTTAACGGGATTTCACTCAACCAATTTGCAGGTATGCTGCAAACTACGCTAACAGGCCGTGAAAGTGGCTCTGTGATAGAGGGCAGTGAATCGGTACCAATCCGTGTTCGTGTTGCAGATGATGCGCGTGAAAACTTAGCGCATCTGAGTAACATTCGTTTGCCGATTAGTTCTGATGTTTACTCAACGGGGATTAACGTTTCAACTTTAGCAGAGCTTGAACTGACGACCAGTCGCGGCGCGATTACTCGTCGTAACGGACAACGAGTGAATACCATTGAAGGCTACATTGAAGCGGGCGTCTTACCACAAACCGTCCTTAACGAGTTCCAAAAACGCTTAGAAAGCTATGAGATGCCATCGGGTTATACGATTGGTTTTGGTGGTGAATCAGCTGAGCGTGACAATTCAGTCAACAGCCTTATTTCGAATGTCGCCGTTGTGGTGGTATTGATGGTGTTAGTGGTGGTGATGTCGTTCAACTCGTTCCGAATGAGTAGCATCATCTTCATGGTGGCAGGATTAGCTGGTGGCCTAGGGTTGCTGTCGGTGTGGATCTTCGGGTATCCATTTGGCTTTACGGTGATCATCGCTATGCTCGGGATTGCGGGCTTAGCGATTAACGCTGCTATCGTGATTCTGACGGAATTGAAACTCGATGAACAAGCTTCATCCGGTAATGTGGATGCGGTAGTTGAGGCGGTGATGTCGTGTACGCGTCATATCAGCTCAACCACGATAACAACCGTTGGCGGTTTTATGCCATTGATCATCGCTGGTGGTGGCTTCTGGCCTCCGTTCGCGGTCGCGATTGTTGGCGGAACGGTATTAACCACGCTTATTTCTTTCTACTTTGTGCCTGTGGTTTATCATTTAATGACTAAAAACCAGCGTAAGAAAGTCGTCATAGCAACAGCATAATCCCTCTCTTAAGGACGATTACTCCTCTCCTTTGAGGGGAGCAATACTCACTGAAATACATCAAAATACTCATCAAATCGGCTTTTTAGATCGATCTTTTCCATTGTTTTTCGGTACCTCACTGGCATTATTATCAATGAAAAGTAGTGTGTTATTCGAATATCTAATGGGTTGCTGTCTGAAGTGATGTCTTTTCTAAATACCTTTAAAATCGTATGTGAATTCATAAATTTGACATGTGTCACACTTTGCTTAATTCGCTCTTTCTAATGTAATCAATCATTGTTGCTTCTACTGCGTGTTTACTTTTCTCTCTCCCGTTTCGCTTTAATCCTTTTCCGCACATGGCTCAACTCGTGTGGCACGTATATGGTGTGCGTCTGAATTGCATCAATTTCCCACATCTTACTTTCATAACTGGAAGGTTAGTTTCCAAGTTTGTTTGGTGAGCTTTCAATTTCAACTCCTCATAATGCGCCAAATGTAACAATGTATTTCAAAGTGTAACAATTAAGTCATATTTTTTGTGTGGTTTTAACTGTGCGGCAATGTTTCGGCTACGCTGTGCTGTCGTTTTAATTCGGCAGTTTTAACTGTACTGAGAAGGGTTTAATTCAGTTTCGCTTTGAGATGCGTCGTTTCACATGCTCAACACATAAATATTCTAATGACCATGACAACCAGTACTCGGGCGTTCGTTCTGAGGCTGGATAACCATCGAGAAAGTTAATGGAAGCTTCAAGATATAAACGCATTTTATCGAGAGCAAATCTGTCGAGGATTGGTTTGGTGGGAACCGTCCTGATGCTCGAAGGATGCAATTCAGCATTGCTCGACCCAAAAGGTAGCGTTGGCGTTCAGGAAAAGGAGCTAATTATTACTGCTCTGTTGCTGATGCTGATTGTAGTCATCCCCGTGATTCTGATGACCATCTACTTTGCTTATAGATACCGTGAAAGCAACACCACAGAAGAGTATGCACCTGACTGGGCGCACTCAACCAAGATTGAAATAGTGGTATGGACGATTCCAATCATCATTATTGCGATTCTGGCCACCATCACTTGGCGAACAACACACGAACTGGAGCCTTCCAAGCCTCTGGAGAGTGACGTTAAGCCTATGGTGATCGAAGTTGTCTCTCTGGACTGGAAATGGCTGTTCATCTATCCGGAGCAAAACATTGCGACGGTTAACTATGTTGCGTTCCCGAAAGATGTACCGGTGACGTTTAAGCTGACTTCAGACAACATCATGAACGCGTTCTTTATCCCGCGTCTTGGTTCGCAGATTTATGCGATGCCGGGAATGGTGACCAAGCTGAACTTGATTGCTAACCATGAAGGCGACTTCAAAGGTTTTGCATCGAACTACAGTGGTAAAGGGTTCTCTCAAATGAAATTCACCGCATCAGCAATGCCTGACCAAGTGGCGTTTCTAAACTGGGTGGAAAAAGTGAAGGCTAGCCCAGACCGTATTGAAGATTGGGAGCAGTTCCGTTCATTGGCTGCGCCAAGTGTTGCTGAACCTGTGACTTTTTTCTCCAGTATCCCACCATTTTTATTCACTGATGTCGTGACCCAGCACCCTGGTTCAATGAACTGTTTGCCGGAAACCCAAGGATAATCGTCATGTTTGGAAGATTAACTCTAGACTCAATTCCCTACCACGAACCCATTATTGTAGTCACTTTAACCATGATTGCTTTGGTGGGTGCTTTAGTGGTGTTCGCGGTAACTAAAGCAGGTAAGTGGCAATACCTTTGGAATGAATGGTTTACGTCTGTAGACCACAAAAAACTGGGCTTCATGTACATTGCGGTTGCGATGGTGATGTTAGTTCGTGGCTTTGCTGATGCGGTAATGATGCGTAGTCAGCAATTGCTTTCTGCAGCCGGTGAGACGGGCTATTTACCGCCACATCACTACGATCAGATCTTCACTGCTCACGGCGTGATCATGATTTTCTTCGTAGCGATGCCATTGGTTATCGGTTTGATGAACATTATCGTGCCGCTGCAAATTGGTGCTCGTGATGTTGCATTCCCTTACTTGAATAACTTGAGCTTCTGGCTGTTTGTGGTGGGTATCATTCTAACCAACATGTCACTGGGCTTAGGTGAGTTTGGCCGTACGGGTTGGTTAGCGTATCCACCGCTTTCCGGCATTGAGGCAAGCCCGGGAGTAGGTGTCGATTATTGGATATGGGCACTGCAAATATCCGGTGTGGGTACCACACTAACGGGTGTGAACTTCTTTGCGACCATTTTGCGCATGCGTACTCCGTCTATGCCAATGATGAAGATGCCAGTGTTCACATGGGCATCTCTGTGTGCCAACATCCTGATCATCATCTCTTTCCCGATCCTAACTGTGACCATTGCGTTACTGACTTTGGATAGATACATCGGCACGCACTTCTTCACCAATGACCTTGGTGGCAACGTGATGATGTATGTGAACCTGATTTGGGCATGGGGACACCCTGAGGTGTACATCCTAATCTTGCCTATTTTCGGAGTGTTCTCTGAAGTTACTGCGACTTTCTCACGTAAAAAACTGTTTGGTTATACCTCACTGGTATGGGCGACGGTGGCTATCACTATTTTAGCGTTTGTGGTTTGGCTGCATCACTTCTTCACCATGGGTTCAGGCGCCAATGTGAATGCCTTCTTCGGCATTGCAACTATGATTATCTCTATCCCGACCGGGGTTAAGATCTTCAACTGGTTGTTCACCATGTACAAAGGTCGTATCCGCTTTACCACACCTATGTTATGGACGGTCGGTTTCCTTATCACCTTTACGGTGGGTGGTATGACAGGCGTATTGATGGCAGTTCCGGGCGCAGACTTTATTCTGCATAACTCGGTATTCCTGATTGCTCACTTCCACAACGTAATCATCGGTGGCGTAGTGTTCGGTTGTTTCGCTGCTATTGGTTACTGGTTCCCGAAAGCGACGGGTTTCACTCTGAACGAACTTTGGGGAAAACGCGCATTCTACTGCTGGATAATCGGTTTCTTGATGGCGTTCTTGCCGCTTTATGCTCTGGGCTTTATGGGCATGACGCGTCGTTTGAGCCAAGACATCAATCCTGAATTCTTCCCTCTACTGGCGGTTGCGGCTGCAGGTACGGGCGTGATTGCGATGGGTGTTGTTTGTCAGTTCGTTCAGATTTACGTGAGTGTTCGTGACCGCGACCAAAACCGAGATCTAACCGGTGACCCGTGGGGCGGACGCACATTCGAATGGGCAACGTCTTCACCACCGCCGTTCTACAACTTTGCAAAATTGCCTAAGGGCGATGAGATCGATTCGTTCTGGTATCAAAAGCAAAGTGGTGAGTTTGATCCAACTCAGGAAGAAGAATACGAACGTATTCACATGCCTAAGAATACACCGACAGGCATTTATGTGTCTGCATGGGCGTTGGCATTTGGCTTCGCAATGATTTGGTACATCTGGTGGCTAGCGGCGGCAAGCTTAGTGGGCATCGTGGTGACGTGTATTCAACACAGCTACAACGACGATGTGGACTACTACGTGGAAGTTGAAGAGATCAAAGCGATTGAAGCGGCTCGACGTGCACAGCTTGAAGAAGCTAAGAGACAGTCAGTGAAGGGCGACAACTCTGGTCGTGGTAACAGCGCTGACGGTGACAGTGATAACAACAATAAAGATGATTTGGAGACGACGTATGCAAGCTAATACTCCGTCACACACTTATGATCTTGCACACTCGCATGATCATCACCACGAAGCTGCGGGTAACAAGTTGTTTGGCTTCTGGGTTTACTTGATGAGTGATTGTGTCCTGTTTGCCACACTTTTCGCGACTTATGCCGTGCTTGAGAGTGGTTCAATCGCAGGGCCTACAGGCAAAGACATCTTTGAACTGCCGTTCGTGTTTGTCGAAACCATGATGCTGCTGTTCAGTAGTATCACCTTTGGCTTTGGCATGATTGCAATGAAGCGCAAAGACGTTACGGGACTGAAGCGATGGATCAAAGTTACTTTCGTATTGGGCTTAGCCTTTATCTGTATGGAAGTGTATGAGTTCCATCACTTGATTGCAGAAGGTTATGGTCCTCAAGAGAGTGCGTTCCTTTCTGCGTTCTTTACCTTGGTTGGCACACACGGGTTGCACGTAACGTTTGGTCTGATTTGGATGGCAGTGGCGTATCACCAGCTTTCAACCAAAGGCTTGAACGACAACATGTCGATGCGTTTCCAGTGTTTAAGCTTGTTCTGGCATTTCCTTGATATCGTTTGGATTTGTGTATTTACCATTGTGTACTTAATGGGGGTGATGTAATGGAACAGCATCTAGACAGCGGTGCAACGGATTATGTGAAAGGCTTTATTGCGTCACTAATTCTGACCATTATTCCGTTCTACATCGTGTGGTCACATGCGCTACCAAGCACGGAAACTTACGTGATCTTGTTCGGTTGTGCGCTGGTGCAAATCTTTGTGCACTTTAAGTACTTCTTGCATATGGAAGCGAAATCTTCCGATGGGCGTTGGAACTTGGTGTCACTGATGTTTACCGCCATCGTTGTATTGATTCTTATCGCTGGCTCGGTATGGATCATCTACAACATGAACGTCAACATGAAGTTGTAGGCTAGGGTATGCTGAAAAGATATCTGTCTATTACCAAACCGGGCATCATTTTCGGCAACCTGATTTCTGTTGCGGCGGGGTTCTTCCTCGCCGCAAAAACAGAACCAGCCAGTGCGATGTTGTTACTGACAACATTAGCGGGTGTGGGACTTGTGATTGCATCAGGTTGTGTGGTCAACAACATCTTTGACCGAGATATCGACCAGAAAATGAAACGAACCCAGAACCGTGAATTGGTTCAGGGCAACATCAACACAGACGTCGCATTTATCTATGCGTTAGTCATGTTGTTGGCAGGCACGGCGTTGCTGTTTCAATTCGTTAATCCGATGTCTGCGGTGGTGGTGTTGCTTGGTTATGTGTTCTACGTTTTTTTCTACACCATGTGGTACAAGCGTAATTCAGTTTACGGCACCTTAGTGGGCAGTATTTCTGGCGCGGTTCCACCATTGGTTGGCTACCTTGGCGTGACGAACTACCTGAGCTTAGAATCCGTTCTGCTGTTCATCATGTTCTGCTTATGGCAAATGCCACACTCGTATGCGATTGCGATGTTCCGCATTCAAGACTACCGAGATGCAGGCATTCCCGTGTTACCGGTTAAAGAGGGTGTGGATAAGGCCCACAAACATATGAAAGCGTATGTGGTCGCTTTTGGCGCGGTTGCTCTGGGGTTATTTTTACTCGGAGAGGCGGGTTATGAATACCTAGCCGTGTCGGCAGCCGTTTGCTTTATGTGGACCAAAGTGACGTTCCGTAAGGTCGACTGCCTCAACTACATTCAGTGGTCAAAGACTGTGTTTAAGGTGTCCCTGCTGGTGGTAATGAGCATCAGTGGTGTGCTGGGACTGGAGTTGATTCCACTGCCTTTTTCGTAAGGTTGGAACAAGATTAACCTATCAAGCAGTTCGCACCAATAATATAAATACCCCGACGAGCGGGGTATTTTTGTTTATCTTCTATCCAACTCTTACGCGTAACTTGTTTACCAAGCCCCTAAGTATGACTTGTAAGATTGTAGGCGAACGGTTGCTGCGCCAATCACATCAATGAAGCCCCAGAATGGGTGTGGCTTCTCAGCCGAGATCCAAGCCGCGCCAGTTGAACCAATCGGGATGTTGTAACCTTCTGGTTCGATGATCTCAAGTACGATAGTACGACCTAAACCATTGCCGTTTCTTACTACGTGTTGACCGACACTTTGTGGCCCCTGAAGTGGAGAAATACTCGACTCACCGGTACCTGCATTAAAGCTGTGTACTTTTGCCCGGAACACGTGACCTGGATAAGCGTCTACGAAGAACTCAGCAAAGTCACCCACTTGAACATAGCCGTAAGTTTGGTCAGAGATGCGCATCTCTAAGAACTTTTTGCTGGTGTTGTAAAGGTGCATATTCCCCATTACCGAGCCTTCCGCAATGTTCACGATAGAGACTTGGCCATCAAATTCAGCTCGAATGGTTTTCTTCTCTTGTGCCCAGTTAACTTTCTGCAAGTCGGCTTTTAATGACACAAGTTCAGCGTGCAGCACTCGAAGATCGGAGTCGTATTTTTCCACGTCACGCATATTGAAGATTTCAGGTGACGTTTCAGCGCGCTCTAAGTCGCGATTCATTTGCTTGATCTCTTCTTCTTTCTGAACAATTGAAGATTCGATCTTTGCTTTGTCTGCGGCAGAATCAATGTCGACGAGTGTGTAAATTACGTCGCCTTCTTTAACCATTTGGTTGTGTTCAACAAGCACTTGGTCGATCTGCTGACCAAAGATAGGTGACATCACCGCGTGTGGTGCTTTAACTGTGGTTGAGTTGGTTAAATCAACGGGTGCCCACAAGCGAGAGATAACTGCTAATACCGCAAGAATCGTTACACCGCCAATGGCAGCCCATGTGTAGTTTTTGAAATTCTTCTTAAGTGCGCCTGTCGCAAACAGTGACCATACAATTAGGATGTATGGAATCATCATCTCTTTCATTATGCGACCTCTTTATTTGTTGGAGTCTTTTCTTTTGAAGGCTGAGCTTCTGAAGACTGTTCTACTGGAGATTGTTTCGTTTGAGACGGCTCTGTTACCGATTCTTCAGGTGATACGTGGACTACGGCGGCCTCTGTACTTGTCGCATCTTGTTTAGGCTGTACACCACGGCGAATTACATCACTCAGTGATTGGCCAATATGTTTCCAGTTCGCCAATGCGATAACCAAGGCGATCACCCAGAATGTTTTACTGATGAAGAGTCCGCAAAGTGATAGTGCAAACACGATCTGAACGTGAGCGCTCTTATGCTCTTTTGCTTTATGCACACCTAGTTCATGCAACTGCCACATGCCGTAAACACCGGCTAATACCACAGCAATGGTCACTGAGAACAAGTAGCCAGAGAAGTACTCCATCTGGAAGAAGTTCATCATCATTTCATTGGGATGATTGTTGAATTGAGACATGTCGATGTCTTTAGAATGGATTGTGCCTAACGGTGCAAGAGCCCATGCACCAGCAAACATCACCGCCATAAACAGGCAGAATTTAATCAAGACCATTACAATGGCCCAGATTTTCTGGAAAACGAGTTTTATAAAGTTCATATCTCAACCTACATCAATAAGAAGAGAGAATTTGCAGCCTAGAAGTGACCTTTAATGACATCTTAAAAAGTAGATGTCTATTATGTGGGTAGATTGGTACGCATAATAAACAAAAGTAATAGATGCTATTTAAAGTGATACTACTCAGTCCAGACAACCGATTCTCGGTATCAAGAAGCGAATATGCTCCCTTACAAATCAATCTTATTATTTGTCAGTAGACGCAAACAGAATGGTAATTAGACTATCGACTTAACCTTCGTAGCGACTGTCTTTATTATGGGCTGCGCCTCGACCATAGAGGGCTGTTTCATGATAATTGACATGCCACAGTAAATATTTGTTATTTTTCTGTTTGGGCTAATAATTGATTTGCTGGCAGGATAATAGGAAGAGTTTTGAGCAGTATCTACCCAGTATACCGATTTAACAATATCGTAATTACGATGAATTGGCATGGCGCAAAATCGGCAAGTTGAATTATTTGCTAGTGCTCAAATTCGGCTTTAAAACATTGTTAATTAAATTGGCTTGGATCAATGAAATGACTAATAAAAGTATCAATAAGAGAGTTGATAGAATTTATCTTTTTACACGCTTTTTACAATAAAAAGAGTAATACGAATGAATGATGAATTATATACGTACGACAATAAAATTCATTTGCCAGAAAGTATTCATAAAACCTTAAGAAACACATTAATGATACGCTCAGTATATGATTGTAGCTATTAACAAGAACACCTTCTTTGAGCGCTGAATTAAAAATATTGTAGCTATAATTATTTAGATGTATACCTCAATCACTCTGAACACAGTGTCATGACAAGCGAGACAATAGTCCGTTTTATCATTGTCATTAGAGCGTCACTAATTGGCGAGGTTTTTCATCTAAAAGAGTAGTGTATCACGGGATATTAGTGTCTCAATTTATAACTTTAAATTTGAGATTCTTATTTTATGCTATCGTTTTTACGATAGCATAGTGCTTATGGCAGCCTTGAGAGTAATGATATATGAGTAACGACATTCCAAATTTCAATTTACTTGCTGTCTTTTCTGCGGTGATGGAGCAGGGGAGTTTAAGTAAAGCTGCTGATCAACTTAGTACCAATCAATCGACTATTAGTACTGCCTTAGCACGTTTAAAGAGTGATATTGGGCAGGAGCTTTTTGTCCGAAAAGGACGGGGGGTGGTGCCTACTGCATATTCTCAAAGCTTGTATGAGCAAATTAAAGCACCGATCAATGAGTTAAATGGTGTCTTTCAATCGATGACAAATTTTGATGAGCAAGTTTCTGAGCGTAAGTTTGTTATTTCTTCACCTGAACACCTTCAGTGGGTATTGCTCAATAGTTTTGCGGCTCTTCCAAATCAAAACCTCTCGCTTGAAGTCTATGATCAACCAGATAATGATGATCGTATCTATGAAAATCTTCTGACTCAAGAGTTTGATGCGATGATCGATATTTTGGTTCCTGAACATCCTAGCATCGCTAGCGAAACCTTGTATCAGGGAGATTTTGCCATTGTGTGTCGTGAGGGGCATCCACGAATTCAAGGTGAAATCAATGAAGCTCAGTTTATGACCGAAAAACATGCTGTTTTAGATCGAACTCGCCGTAAAGTTCGCAGTTTGAATCACTACACATCTTTAGATCTGTCCCAGCGTAAAATCGTATTTCATGGGCGTTCGCTGTTCAGTAATATCTTGCTGTGTAGCCAATCCGATTACATCACTGTAGTGCCTTTATCCATGGCCGTGCAGTTTCAAGAAAAGTTAAGTTTACAGCTGTTCAAGCCACCTTTTGAATATCAGCCGATGTCTCATTACCTGATTTGGTTGAAGAAGCAGAACAGCGACCCCGCTCATAAATGGTTTCGAGAGCAAGTGATTAATACATCTGATGCGATGTCGAAAACGCTTAAAGATAGGCGTTTGCGGTTTTAATTGAGAGTCGAAATCTAAGGGGAGCATTGGCTTCCCTTTTTTGTGTCTCTTAGTTTGTATTAGTCAATATGTTAATAACAAAAAATTATCACAATGAGAATTTATGATAATTTCATTTATTTGCTGTCAGCTCGTATATTAACCCTAACAAAGAAGTGGATAACCTCCACTCACGATTATATCGGCTCAGGTTACTGGGCTTAAAAAGGGTGAAATATGAAATTCCTACACACAATGATTCGAGTTGCTGATCTAGACAAGTCTATTGAGTTCTACACCAAGGTATTGGGTATGAAAGAACTTGAGCGCCATGACAATAACGATTACCGCTACACATTGGTTTTTGTTGGTTATGAGCAAGGCGGCACCACCATCGAACTGACTTACAACTGGGATACCAACGAGTACGAAATGGGCAATGCATTTGGCCATTTGGCATTGGGTGTGGAAGATATTTACGCGGCATGTGACAAGATTAAATCGCTGGGTGGCAATGTGACTCGTGAAGCGGGCCCTGTAAAAGGTGGTTCAACACACATCGCTTTTATCACTGACCCAGACGGCTACCAAATCGAACTGGTTCAACTAGGTTAATCGAGGAAATAACAATGACAAACGCACTATTTCAACCAATTCAACTTGGTAATATCGAACTAAAAAACCGTATTGTTATGCCTCCGATGACTCGCTCTCGTGCAACGCAACCTGGTAATTCAGCAAACGACATGATGGCGGCTTACTACGCTCAGCGCGCTTCTGCAGGTTTGATCATCGCTGAAGGCACACAAATTTCACCTATGGGCCAAGGTTATGCTTGGACACCAGGTATCTACTCTCAAGAACAAATTGCTGGTTGGAAAAAAGTAACCGATGCCGTACATGAAAAAGGCGGCGTTATTTTCGCTCAGCTTTGGCATGTAGGTCGTGTAACACACCCAGACAACATCGGTGGTGAACAACCAATTTCATCTTCAGCTATCAAAGCGGAAAACGTAAAAGTCTTCATCGATAACGGCACTGATGAGCCGGGTTTTGTTGACGTGGTTGAACCTCGTGAAATGACGAAAGAAGACATCAAAGAAGTGGTTGAGCAATATCGTCAAGCAGCCCTTAACGCAATCGAAGCAGGCTTTGATGGCATTGAGCTTCACGCAGCAAATGGCTACTTGATTAACCAATTCATTGATTCTGAAGCAAACAACCGTACCGATGAATACGGTGGTTCAACTGAAAACCGCCTGCGCTTCTTAGGTGAAGTGGTTGAAGCGATGGTTGAAGCGATTGGTGCTGACCGTGTTGGTGTTCGTCTTGCTCCGTTTACTTCGTTAAATGGCACGGTTGATGCGACGCCAGTTGAAACTTACACAGCGGCAGCCGCGTACCTAAACCTATACAAGATCGTTTACCTCCACATCGCAGAAGTAGACTGGGACGATGCGCCTGAAACGCCAAAAGCGTTCAAAGCTGCGGTTCGTGAAGCATTCAAAGGTGTGCTGATTTACGCAGGTAAATACGACAGTGGACGTGGCGAGCGAGCAGTCGCAGAAGGCGTGACAGATATGGTTGGCTTTGGTCGTCCATTTGTAGCAAATCCAGATTTGCCAGCTCGTATTCAAAATGGTTTTCCTCTAGCTCCGCACGATCCAAATACTCTGTTTGGCGGTGCTGAAAAAGGCTTAACGGATTACCCAGAATACGCAGGCTAAAAACTGCTGCCTGAAACAGAGTATTAAGATAGTATCTTGATCCTGTTGAGAGTTTATAAAAAGCAACCTTGCAGAGCCTGGTTGCTTTTTTGTTATTGGAACGAATAAAAATGATGAACGTGAAAGCAATGCGTGGCGAGCTTTACCTCTTGTGTGCCACTTTACTGGCAGGGGTAGGATGGATTGCATCTAAGCTTGTGGTCATGGAAATGCCGGGACCTGTGTTCATTGGTGTGCGTTTTGTTGTCGCGAGCCTGATTCTACTGCCATTCTGTATTCATCATATTCGCAATCTCTCATTTAAGCAGATCCTGTCATTGTGCGGTGTCGGCTTACTCTTGTCTGCCTCACTTCAGGTGTGGGTGTTTGCGGTTTCGGTAACGGAGAGTTTATCGGAAGGGGCATTTATCATGAGCCTCGCGATGATCATTGCGCCATTCGTCTCTTGGGTTCTGTTTCGAGTAAAGCCTAATCGCGCATTTTGGATGTCATTCCCTATCGCGATCCTTGGTATGTTACTGCTTACCCTCACCAATGGTTGGCATGTTGAACAAAGTCAGATCTACTTCTTGTTGGCTTCTATGTTGCTATCCATTCACTTTGTGATGAACAAGCGTGTGATCACCAATATTAAGCCTATCGCATCAATCTGTGTGCAATTGTTTGTTGTGGGTGTGAGTGGTTTAGCCTTTGCTTCTATGACAGCTCAGCCGGAGTTCGAAATCACCAAAACCTTAGTGTTCTGGTTTATCGTATCTGCGGTGATCGCAACGTCTATTCGTTACTTGTTGCAAACGGTCGGTCAGCACTCCGTGAACATGGAAGTGGCGGCATTGATCATGATTCTTGAGCCAGTGTGGACATTGTTACTGAGTGTCAGCATGTTGGGTGAAACAGTTGAGGTACAAAAGCTGGTCGGTGGAGCGGTGATCATTGCTTCGCTGTTTTGCTATATCAAATGGTCGCGGAAAAAATAAACCCTCGTTCAGGGCGAGGGTCTTATTCAGTTTCTAAGTGGTTACTTTAGCGTGAGCTATTGATCTAGACAGCTGCGACCATTTTTTTAAGTAAACCGATCATCTGTTGCTGCTCTTTTGCATCAAGCGAGGCCATTAGCTCTTCATTCAACTTCACAGGGATGGGTATTAACACTTCTTCAAGTGCTTTACCTTTCTCTGTTAGGTAGATTCTAAAAGAGCGGCGACTGTGTGGATCTACTCTACGCTCTACCAGTTCAAGCTTTTCCAACTTATCTAATGTTCGTGTTGTCGTTGAGTTTTCTACTTTCGACTTAGCGGCAATATCACGCTGGGTAACGCCTTCTTCTTCCCATAAACACATCAAGGTTGGCCACAATGCGATGCTTAAGCCGTGTTTCTTTAGCTCAAGGTCGAAATCTTTGGTCGCTTTGTTGGCGATAACATTGATCATCCATCCAAAACTATTCTGTCTATCAAACTCTTCTGGCATTGGTTAGCCCCTAATTCTTATGACATAACAACTATTGTCATCGTAACTAATACCGATGCAATTAGCACCAACAATGCTTTTCTATTTGATGAGAAAGCCAATTGAGTGCCATTTCCGGAATGAGCGGTAGATAACGATTGATTTTGTTTGCCTGTGATCATAGCGAGCACTAAAGGCTTTGAACGCAGTTTGTAGGTCAAGATAGCCAATAAATGCAGTGCTACAAAAGCGATTAACATACGTGCGGCAATAGTATGAGCTGTGCCGAGTAGGTCAAAAACATCGTCTGTGATGATGATTTCTGAATATGGCAATGTGTCGAAGAACCCAGCTATCGCTAGGCCAGTTATGCATTGGGCGAATAAGGTTGTAATCATCCCCACAACCATCCAAGCACCTAGAGGATTATGCCCCGGCTTAGGTTGAACTCGGTCTCGTAAGTACAGCCAAGCAGATCGAGGTGAGCTCATAAACTGCGAAAAACGGCTGGTATCGCTACCAATCATTCCCCAGACCAAGCGCCAAAGAATCAAACTAAACAGTGCTAGCCCTAGATAAATGTGTGGGCCATTGCCACTAAAGCCTGATGCCGCTAGACCAATGAATAGTGTGGCTTGTAGCCAGTGGTACAGTCGAGTCGGTAGATCCCAAATTTTCATTGTTCAATTTCCTGCTTGTCATTTTTCAAAGTGAGGTTAATTTACACAACAATAGTTGCGCGCGCAACTGTTGTTGTGTAAATTAAATGCATCTCATCGATTCCCGATTGAAAGATCAACAAATCAACCGACCAATGAACAGGAGTGACACTATGAAAAAACTGACTATCGCTTTACTTATCGCCGCGCCAGTAATGGCTATTGCTGCAACTGAAGTTGTGAATAATCGCCAACAGGCTTTCAGCTCAATTGAAAAACTCAATAAACAAGTGTCTTCAGAATTAGGAAACCGAAATACAGATTGGAAAAAGGTTGAGGAGTTAAGTGAAATGTTGGTGGAACATGGTGATGTCTTGAACGCGAGTTTTGCTGAAGCTGATACAGGAGGTAAGGCCAAGAAGGAGGTTTGGAGCAAGCCTGAGAAATTTAACCAACTGATGTTGCAGATGAATCAAGGCTTTGCAGAGGTTTACCAAGCGAGTGTTGAACAAGACTTGTTGAGTGCAGAGCGAGGGTTAACTTCTGCGAATAAGACGTGCAAAGGATGTCACCGTACTTATCGTTCTCGTTGGTAACGATTCTAACAACGAGCTTTGAATATAGGTGGTAAAGTCGACCCCTTACCACCATAGTCCTATCGCGCAGCCTTCTTTTCTTTGTGCAATCAATTCGAATGCACTAGGGGCGGGAAAGTACGTGAGTGAATTAGTCGCGAACAGTGACTTTAGTAATCACAATATCTTCGCAAGGTACATCTTCATGTCCCCAACGAATGGTCGTTGGCGCGGCTGCGATCTTGTTTACCACATCCATACCTGCCGATACTTTACCAAATACAGCGTAACCCCAGCCTGCGTTGGTTGTTGAGGTGTGATCGAGGAAATCGTTGTCATCAAGGTTGATGAAGAACTGTGCCGTTGCAGAATGTGGTGCATCAGTACGAGCCATCGCTACAGAGCCAATCACGTTCTTTAAGCCACGGTTTGCTTCGTTGACGATGGGTGCGCGAGTTGGTTTTTCTGTCATGTCGATAGTGTGCCCACCACCTTGAATCATGAAACCTTCAATAACACGGTGAAATGTCGTGCCTTCGTAGAAGCCATCTTGGCAGTATTTAAGGAAGTTTTTCGATGTTACTGGCGCTTTTTCAAGGTTCAGTTCAATTTCAATGTCGCCAAAGTTTGTGGTCAGAATGATCATAAAGGTCCCAATATTTGAGTGTTAATACTTTGAAGGCTACAGCACAGTGGTTAGCTTATTTGAGTGCAGTATATGAAAAATTGTGGAGGATGCCAGTTAACAATGCTTCCCAAGCGGATTTATGGGAATGGTGAGTGGCTAGGGAGACTTCATATATAAGAAAGCCAGCGATGAATCACTGGCTTTGAGATGAAAAACGGACTTAGAGCGTTAGTAGGTAATTCACTAGTTGGTTGTACTCTTCGTAGCTCTTGATTTGATCCGGTTTCACGATGTATTTGTTGTTAACCAGAACTCCAGGAACACCTGTTAGTGTGCTTTGCTCAAACTCTTTATCGAAACGTTTTTGCATCGAGTTCACTGCAAAGCTGTTGTATGCTGCATCAAACTTCTTCGCATTGATACCGTTATCAATGAAAACGTCACGCAGTTCTGCTTCATTTTTTGGTGTTTGTTGCTTCTCATGGATCTGAGCAAACATGGCAGGAACCATGCTTTCTTCAGCGTCTAGCGCAACCATGGTCGCGTAAGCCTTCGCCATTGGCACTGCCATGTTGTTACCCATAAAAGCGACGTGCACTTTTTGGAAGCTTGCTGACTTTGGCAAGTCTGCTTTTAGGTACTTAATGACCCCTTCAAACTTGTAACAATGTGGGCAGTAGAAAGAGAAAAATTCGGTAACGACAGGCTTGTCGGCCTTTGCTACATCAAGGATTTTGTAGTGCGTGCCTTCTTCAAATTGTGCGGCGTTTACTGAAGCGCTTAAGAGTAGAGCAGCAAAGAGGCTAAATAGTTTTTTCATGTGTTAATTTCCTAAATTCGGATGTCATTTGATACAGCAAAAATGCTGTTATAACTTGGTGGCAGAGATTGCCAAACAGGGACAAACGATTAGGAAATAGGGGGGCGGTATGGCGCTTGTGGTGCAAAAATCGCTTTGTGCGAAGATTCTTTTTCTATCAGTGCCAGTGATTCAATCTGCGGTTCGAAAGATTCAGAAACGATAAGTGGTGGCATTTTCAGTAGACAGACCGATCCACAGCAGTGGTGCTCAACGTTGGATTGTACGCTGGAAAAAGGTGTTGGGGCGCTCTCTACAGAACTGATGTTAGAAGCAGAGAAAGATAAGCTATTGGCAGAAGTTGATTGAGCTTGGGGGGCTTGCAGAGCATTGCTGCTCGCGATGCTGTCCACACTAATGGTGGCCATTAGCATAGCGAAGAGCATGAAAGCGTGTACCCAAATTTTGTTAATCAACTTTGGCATCAATTCTTAGTCTTGGTATATGAACGTGTGTTGGTGCGAATAAAATTGTGCAACCGCTAACCGTAAAATAGGTAAAGTGCAAACGTTCCGATAATACACGACTTGTTTCAGCATCTCTAATCAAACCCGATGAAACTTGCCAGGGTTCTATTTTTGTTTGACCTATCAAGGTGCGCTGCATTCGTTAATTTTACCTCAATCCGTGTATTGATAATTAGGGAGCAGCTGTTGAATCGCTTTGCAATGGACTGCGGGTATCATAGAATCGAAAACGTATGCGAATTTTATTGATATCAACGGAAGAGAATAAACAATCAATGAGTAGTATTTTAGAGTGTATTCGTACAGTTGGACGAGGAGAAAGAGGGCGTAAGCCTTTATTGTTCGAACAAGCCTACCGCATCATGGATGAGTATTTAAGCGGAGAAGTCGGCGACGACCAAATGGCTATGCTACTGATGCTGATTCGTGTGCAGAATGAAACCAATGAAGAGATCGCTGGCTTTGTAAAAGCGTTTCAATCTCGAGTGCCAGATTTAGGTGCTGATATTGATTGGCCGTGTTATGCAGGTAAGCGTAACGATAACGCCAGTGGTAAACCTTGGAACTTGCTGGCAGCAAAAATCCTCGCTGACAGTGGTTATAAAGTCTTAATGCATGGCTACATGGACAAACCGAGCGGTAGGACACACGTTGAAAGCCATTTGCAAGATGTTGGTGTGCAAAGTGCAGAGAACCCTGAACATGCTAAGTCGATTCTTGAACAAGACGGCATTGCTTATTTACCGCTAGCTAACTTTGCTCCCGAAGCGCAAACCATGATCGGTTGGAAACACCGTTACGGATTAAGAACACCAATTAACACGGTAGTTCGAGCATTGAATCCCGGTGGTGGTCGTTTAGGTCTGCGTGGTAGTTTCCATCCTGGCTTCCCACAACTTCATGCGGAAGTTGAGCATGTCATTGGCAATAAATCCCACTCGGTGATTTCATTCAAAGGGATGAACGGTGAGTCGGAATATAATCCTAAAGTTAGCCAAACGGTGTGGATGAGCTCTCCTGATAAAGTCGAGTCGTTCTACTGGGAAGAGATGATGAACTTAGAACTGCCACTTCCTCGTCAATGTGTACTTGGTACGTCGACTGAAGAGATGGCGCTAATGGCGAATACCGTTGTCGACAGCATGACAGCTATTCTCTTTGCAGAAACGCACGATAAAACTGAGGCATATCAGAAAGCGGTGCGCTTGTGGCATGAGTATTGTGCGCGTTAGATGATGGTTTTTAACCAATCAGAGAAGGTCAGCGAGCGCTGGCCTTTTTTATGTTTGGGCATTAGCAAAGGGCTTTTTGCTAATGCCCAAACAATAGAGCTACTTCACTCGCATCAATCGATGCATTTTGTCTTCGAACTGAATCTCAATGACTTGTGAAATTTTCATTTTCTCAACTCGTTCAAGCATTACTGCTTGATAGGCTCGCTTCTTCATCCACTCTAACGGTTCTTTAAAGCCATCTTCATTAATCACAAATGACTGATCGGTAATAGAGTCTTCAAAGATATGAACCACCCAAATGCGTGATTGGAAATCCAATAACTCGCTAAAGTAGCTTTTTAACTTAGATAAGGAGTTAGAGAGATACGTTCGAGAAGACATAGTAAACCGTATTTAGACAATGAAAATCGGCAAGGGCACCGTCTGATCATTATAGCCTTTACCCGTTAGGCTTGTCAGGGCGAATTCGGCAGCCATTATGGCTAATGCTAATGCTAATGCTAATGCTAATGCTAATGCTGCTGTGGCTGCCAGTTCGTGATTAACCAAACCAGTGTCGGACTCACTATTTTACGAATAGGCCGAAGTCGATCTCTTGCTCTCTTTGATACTTCACCAGCTTCACTTTTAGGTCGTGTTTTGCTGCTAAGTCAATGGCTAAGCACGACATGCGTTTTATCTCATCAACGCAGCTTGAAATAAGCGGTTTTTCTTGATTATCTATAGTGGCGATGAGTGTGTTTTCTGTGCCGTCGTTATCTGCATAAACATACGCGTACATGTTGTTGTCGTGTTGCATAAACTTCCTAAATCCGGATTTCTAATTATTAGTGCGGAGAAGATTACAGGGTTTATCTACTCAGGCTAGTTCGGCTAAGTAAGGTTAAGCAAGGGAAAGTAAGGCTTTGTAAGGGCTCTTTTTTTTCCTTTTTTCTGGTGGTCTAAAACGTGCTCAAGCCTTTGTTTGTCTCGCTTTGTTGTCTTGTTAGGTTTTGCCTATCAATAAAATTGTTGAAATCCATTTAGTAAAATCAAGATTTTAGACAACAATTAACTTAACAAGATAGAAAAATATATAACGCAAAGTATTTAGGGAGAACGCAATGCATTCTATTAAAGTGAAAGATTACATGACGCAGCAGGTTGTGACATTTACTCCTGATATGCCGTTAAGTCTAGCGTTAGACAAAGTGATGCGTAGCCACCACATGGGTGGACCCGTAATCGATGATAACGAACAAGTGATAGGCTTCCTTTCTGAGCAGGATTTACTCGAGAAACTTGTGAAGGTCAGTTACTTCTGCCAAGACACACACCTTGTGGGTGATTGCATGCACCAAGAAGTACTGTCGGTGTCACCTGACTTATCCATTATTGAATTGGCGGACATGATGCAGGTGGGCAAACCTAAAGCATACCCTGTAATCGATAATCGAAAACTGGTGGGTATGATCACCAGAACCGATGTTTTGAGAGCAATCGGCAAGAACTTGGAAGAATGCTTCAAACATCAGGTATAGTAGCGTGTTAAGAACGATTATTTTTCTCAATACCCTCAATTGAAAAAAGGCGCACTAGCGCCTTTTTTATGTATAGCACTTTTCTTGGTCGATCCTTTCTTTGTGGATCCCTAGCCTGTTGATTAGTTGATTAGTTGATTAGTTGATAGGGCTTTAGCTCTTGGGTATTCCAACTTTTGGAGGTTTCATGTCAAATCAAACGGCAAAGTTTGTTGAAGGTTCAACGATGCGCCACATATTGGTGATGTCGGGGGCTGGCTCTGTCGGTTTGATGGCGTTATTTGTGGTTGATTTACTCGACATGTTGTTTATCAGTATGCTCGGGCAGGTCGAATTGGCTGCTGCGGTAGGCTTTGCAGGTACGCTGACTTTTTTCTCTACCTCTGTTTCGATTGGTACTTCCATTGCCATGGGCGCATTAGTGTCCAAAGCCATCGGCTCAAAGAATCAAGAACACGCTCGAAACCTAAGCACCAGTATCATGTTGACTGCGTTTGTTATCAGTTCCACCGTAACGGCAATCATGTTCGCTTATATTCCAGAGCTGCTAGCCGCGATAGGCGCCAAAGGCATTGCAGCCGAGCGTGCTCAAGCTTACCTACAGATTTTGTTGCCAAGTGGTCCATTTTTGGCGTTGGCGATGGCCGCGGGTGCGGGCTTGAGAGCGGCGGGCGATGCGAAACGTTCGATGTGGGCGACTTTGTCAGGCGGTATTGTTAACGCGATTCTCGATCCTCTGTTTATTTTTGGTTTTGGTTGGAACATCGAAGGGGCAGCTATAGCTTCGGTTGTTGCTCGCTTCTCGGTGCTGTTCTTCTCGCTTTATCCTCTGATTCGCAGCCATCAGCTGGTGGCTCCACCTTCGTTTGTGCAATGGCGCCTTAATATTCGACCAATATTGGCGATTGCGCTGCCTGCGATTATCACCAATACCGCAACGCCTATCGGTAATGCGATTGTGACGACAGGTATCGCACAATATGGTGAGGATTTTGTCGCGGGCTTTGCCGTGATCGGTCGTCTAACACCGGTTTGTTTTGCGGTTATCTTTGCCTTGTCTGGCGCTGTGGGACCAATCATTGGTCAGAACTTTGGTGCAGAACGCATGGACAGAGTTAAAGAAACACTCAATAACTCATTGCTGGTGACGACACTTTATACCATTGCCGTTTGTATTCTGTTGTACTTCGTTCAAGGTTATGTCGTTCAAGGCTTTAGCTTACAAGGTGATGCGGCCGTTATTGTTGCTGCGTTTTGTACTTATGTAGCGCTGACCTTCACCTTTAACGGCGCACTGTTTGTTGCCAATACCTCCTTTAATAATCTAGGTAAGCCTCTTTATTCAACGGCGTTGAACTTAGGCAAAGCGACGTTAGGTACTCTGCCGTTCGTTTATCTAGGTTCACAATGGTATGGCGCTTTGGGTGTTCTCTATGGTCAAGCCTTTGGTAATGTTCTGTTCGGGATTTTAGGTATTTTGGTACTTCGACATCATATTGCTGAGTTAATGCAGGGCTCTCAAGTTGATCCAGTGGAAGATGATGTGTCGATTGTCAGCTTGAACACTCAGCCATTCTGTTCACACGATGCGGTTCTTATTGATGATGTATCGGCGAACCGTGAAGAGTGTGCGGAGCTTAAATCTCAGTAAGCCATCGGCGCTGGCATAATATTTTTGTTTTCTTGATAACTTCTTCTTGACCTTGGAGTAGCCTCCAAGGTTTATACTTTTGATGAACTTAAGGTTCTGTTGCTCGTGAGTCAGCAACAACCTCAAGGCTTTTGAGTATTAAGGAGATACATTATGTGCGCAAAACATGCAGCGTGCCGCTCAACAAAAGTGGACGTTCAACCTCAAGCGGTGGGAGCTGGTTGCTCTAGCCCTAAAATTTCCAGCATTACGGCAGCAGGTACTTCATCTGGCTGTTGTAGTTCTTCTTCTGCGGCTCCTTCATCGTCAGGGGATGATTGTTGTAGTTCGGACAGTGGAGAAGAGGACAGTCAGTCCTTACCCTCATCTTTCGACGCTCAATTTTCGAAAAGTTGGTTGGTTGCCGGAATGGACTGCCCAGCTTGTGCAAGAAAAATAGAAAACGCGATCAGCAATATTGACGGTGTTATTCAAGCGAAGGTTCTCTTTGCTACCGAAAAGCTGGTTGTGAAATTCGATAATGAAAGCCTTGCCGACACCATTGAACAGGTCTCTATTAAAACGGGTTTCCCTCTTACGGAAGTCGGTTCAAAGAAAGAAAAACAACAACCTGAGACTTTTTGGCAAGCTCATATCCAACCTAATTTACAGATTATCGCGATTGCAGCGGCAATGCTGTTTGCTGCGCTTCTGAAAAGTACCTCTCCTCAATTAAGTGAAGGCTTGTTTACGGTAACTTGTTTGCTTGGTTTATATCCGGTGGCGAAGAAAGCGGTTCAGTTGGCACGCTCAGGTACACCGTTTGCTATTGAAACCTTAATGAGTGTTGCCGCACTGGGTGCTTTGTACCTGGGTGAAACCGCGGAAGCGGCGATGGTTCTATTATTGTTCTTGATTGGTGAGCGCTTAGAAGCGTTTGCTTCATCTAGAGCAAGAAGTGGCGTTCAAGCGTTAATGGCATTGGTACCAGAAAATGCAACTAAGATTATCAACGGTGAACGTGTTGAAGTAGCAGTCAGTGAACTGGTTCCTGGTGATGTGATTGAAGTGGCTGCGGGTTCTCGTTTACCTGCTGACGGTCAATTGATTACAGACGCGGCGAGCTTTGATGAAAGTGCGTTAACCGGTGAATCTGTTCCTGTTGAACACACCGAAGGTAACAGCATTATGGCTGGTGCCGTCGTCGTGGACAAAGTGGTTCGTATAACCATCACTTCAAAACAAGGTGAAAACGCAATCGACCGTATTCTTCACTTGATTGAAGAAGCAGAGTCTCGTAAAGCACCGCTGGAACGTTTCCTTGATAAGTTCAGTCGTTGGTACACGCCATTGATGATGGTGGTGGCTTTACTCGTTATTATCACGCCACCACTGTTGTTCGCTCAACCTTGGGAAACATGGGTATACCGTGGCCTAGCGTTATTATTGATTGCTTGTCCGTGTGCGTTAGTTATCTCGACGCCAGCAGCGATTACTTCTGGTTTAGCGGCAGCAGCGAAACGTGGTGCACTAATTAAAGGCGGTGCAGCACTGGAGCAGCTTGGTAAAATCCAAACTATCGCCTTCGATAAGACGGGCACACTGACCGAAGGTAAGCCTCAGGTTACGGATATTCAGCCTCTTTCGGGTTGGCAACAAGATGCGATGCTGCGTGTGGTTGGTGCAATTGAAGTTGGCTCTACTCACCCATTGGCGCAATCACTTGTCGCTAAAGTAAAAGATCTGAATATTGAGATTCCTGAATCACACAACAAGATCGCACTTATCGGTAGTGGTGTTGAAGGTGATGTTGATGGCGTTAAGTATCAGGTTCTGTCACCGTCTAAAATAGCGTTCGATCTTGGTGCCGATGTGGTTTCTCAGGTAGAAGCATTGGAAGGCGAGGGCAAGACGGTTGTGGTTGCTCTTGAGCTTAAAGATCAAGAAGAATCAAAAGAGCAAAATACGACAGTGATTGGTCTGATTGCTTGGCAAGATACGTTACGCAGTGACGCTAAGCTTGCGATTGAACGACTCAATGATTTGGGTATTCAATCTATCATGCTGACTGGCGATAACCCGCGCAGTGCAGCAGCGATCAGTAGCAAGATTGGTATGCAGTACAAGGCAAGCCTATTGCCAAGCGACAAGGTATCTTACGTTGAAGAGCTGTCTCAACAGTCGCACGTGGCGATGGTCGGTGATGGCATCAATGATGCGCCAGCAATGAAAACGGCGAATGTCGGCATCGCGATGGGTGGTGGTACGGATGTCGCTTTGGAAACGGCGGATTCAGCGCTGACTCATAACCGTTTAACTGAGCTGCCAGCGATGATTGAACTGTCGCAAGCGACCATGAATAACATCCGTCAAAACGTAGCCCTTGCGCTTGGTTTGAAGGGCGTATTCTTGGTGACAAGCTTGTTAGGTATTACTGGCTTATGGGTTGCAGTGTTAGCGGATAGTGGTGCAACTGCATTGGTGACATTGAACGCATTGCGTCTGCTTCGATTCAAGTCTAAGGCGGATTAAGTTCAGATCTCTGACATAGATTATGTCTTATTCAAAGCGACGAATATAGAAAGCGTCTAATCTAAAAAGCGCCTTTAGCGGTAATACGTTAAAGGCGCTTTTTGTCTCATTAGTATGCAACATAGGTATACGGATTACTTATTTTTGTGATGCCAATCGGTTTTTTGTGAAACTTGAATTCTTGTTGCGATCATTCGTGTGACATGCGTCACTTCATTTTGTAATGAGCTTGGTTAGAGTGTGTTCGTACCCCACGAATTTACTATGAGCTTAAATAAGGGTAAAAAGCCCAATAAGCCAAAAGGAGCGAACTATGTCTCAAGCTGTTTTCCACTTAGGTGTTACTGAAGCAGATCTTAACGGTGCTACTCTTGCGATCATCCCTGGTGATCCTGCTCGTGTGCAAAAAATTGCAGAAGAGATGGAGAACCCAGTATTTCTTGCTAGTCACCGTGAATACACGCTTTATCGCGCAGAGCTAGACGGCAAGCCAGTTGTTGTATGTTCAACAGGTATCGGTGGCCCATCTACTTCTATCGCTGTAGAAGAGCTTGCTCAACTTGGTGTTCGTACTTTCCTACGTGTTGGTACTACTGGTGCTATCCAACCTCACGTAAACGTGGGTGACATGATTGTTTCTACAGGTTCTGTTCGCCTAGACGGCGCTAGCCTGCACTTTGCTCCAATGGAATTCCCAGCAGTTGCTGACTTCGAAGTGGCAACAGCGATGAAAGCAGCGGTTGAAGAATCAGGCGCAGCAGTTCACATGGGCGTAACGGCTTCAAGTGACACTTTCTACCCAGGTCAAGAGCGTTACGATACGTTCTCTGGTCGTGTTGTTAAGCGTTTCCAAGGTTCTATGCAAGAATGGCAAGACATGGGCGTTCTAAACTTCGAGATGGAATCTGCAACGCTGCTAACTATGTGTGCAAGTTCTGGTCTGAAAGCAGGTTGTGTTGCGGGTGTAATCATCAACCGTACTCAAAAAGAGACGCCTGATCACGACACACTAAAAGTAACAGAAGCGCGTTCAATCAAAGTAGTTGTAGAAGCTGCTCGTAAAATGCTTTAAGTTGCAAAAAAGATTTAAGTCTTAAACTGACTGCAAATTTTGAAAATGGCCGTATCGAATGATGTGGCCATTTTTTATGTGGCAGAGAAAGTGGACAAGAAAAAGTATCAGATACAAAAAAGGCGAGTGACTTAATCGTCATTCGCCTTTTTAACAATCTGCTTAAGAGCATTTAGCTCTCATGAGTTTATTTGTTTTTAGTACTCTAGATCTTCACTACCACCCGCAGCCGTAAACCATGCCGTTAGGTGTGTTTTAAGATCTTTCAATTCGTCAGGGCCAATCAATGCAAGGCCAAGATCTTCTGCTCGTGTGATGTCGTTATGGCGAAGAGGGCGGAAGCTCACTAACATTGCACGTGCTTGTAGGCCACCCAATAGGTCTCTAAGCGATTCCAGTTTGTACAAGGTGTCATCACCATCGTCACGCATACCTTTGGTCTTACATTCGATGATGTGCAGCTTATTGTTCACCACTGAGGCAACATCAAGCTCGTTACGAACTTCTCGTTCACCCAGTTGACGGTATACCTGAACATTCAAAGAACGATCTTGAATGGTCGGCATGTCATCTTGGATTTGTTTCACTGTGCTGTGAACCAGAGTCTCCAGCCATTCACCGTTTGAGAAGCGGCGTGCGTCTTCATTAGCAAAAGTTAAAATACCATTGTCGTAAGTCGCAATCTTCGCTTCAACTAAATCGCTCAACAGCATGTTCAGTTCACGGTAACCTTGTTGCTTCTCAGAGAGACCAACATCAAGCTTCTGTTCTTTACGGCAGGTCGTTGCAAGGTAGTTTAATGTCGCAAGGCCTGGGCCCAATTCTAACGCGTTACTTGCCCAACGTTCACCCAGTTCATAAAGTTTCTGATCAAGTTGCGGAGATAGCTGAACATCGCTGAACTCGCCACGAGCCCCAAATACCGTTAGGTAGTCGTCGATAGTAATGCGGTCTTGAACTTGTGCGTCTTCTTTTCCGTTCGGGTACAACCAGCACAGCTTGTCACTGTTTGGTTCAACCACGAAGATTGGCCAGTGGTAAGTACGGAATACTTCGTACACCGAAAGTAGGCGGTGACGCAGGCCACAACTAGCGTTGAGCTTCACTTCTTGACCGCGAGCTTTGAGGTCTTCGGCAAGAGTTTGGATAGATTCTTTGATTACAGATGTGTTTACGATGGTCGGAATTTCGAAAAACTCACTGGTAATGTCGCGCTTCTGTAAAACGCTGTCTAAACGTTTGTACATACTGACTTGATTCTTGTCGCCGATAAACACGATGTGAGTGCTGACCGTTCGGTTATCAAGTAAAGGGGTGAGCAAGCGAATAGGGTCTTGATCGATAATGCCAACATGAACAGCCATATAAATTCCTTAATAGCGGCTCGCTCATAAAGGTGAAAGAAAAAACGGGAAGCAGCAAGCCTTAATAATCATATAATGACAAAGCTCATAAAAAACAAGGGCAACCCTTGATAAAAGTTGCCCTAGCTCAATTAGTTACCACTATTGGGTATGAAGTCTCAACAATCTCACTAAATATCTATCGATTCTTCATTTATCTATAGTTTGAATTGATGTACTAAATCACCTTGCTGATTTGCCAGAATCGTTAGGTTTTGGCTGGCTTCTGCAATTGATGACATCGCTTGGTAACTCTTATCTGCGATGTGGTTGATGTCTTCGATATTACGCGCGATATCGCCAGACGTTTCACTCTGCTCTGCGGCTGCTTGAGAGATATGTGTGCTCATGTGGCTAATCTCTAGAATCAAGGCTTGGATCTCTTCCATCGCACTGTTTGCACTTGAAGCTTGTTGGACTGACATGTCCATGTCGCTCATACAACTTTCAATCACGTTACTTGCTGTTTTCGAGCTTGATTGCAGGTTGCTGATCATGGTTTCGATTTCTGACGTTGATTGAGTGGTCTTTTGCGCTAGCACTCGTACTTCATCGGCAACAACTGCAAAACCACGACCTTGCTCGCCAGCACGCGCTGCTTCGATTGCCGCATTAAGTGCAAGTAGGTTGGTCTGTTCAGCAATGCCACGAATAACGTCAAGGATTGAACCAATCTGACTACTCATTTGTTGTAGCTCGCCCACAGCACCCACAGACTCAGTAAGGCGAACCTCAAGCTGATTGATAGTGCTAATGTTGGTGTTCATGATCTGACGACCAGACTCAGAAGCCGATTCTACTTGTTGAACCATGGTGAGTGAGCTTTGCGCGCTGTTTGCTACTTCTTGTACAGAATGAGACATCTCTGTCATTGCGGTCGCGACAGTTGCCGTTTGTTCACGTTGGCTGTTCAGCTGAGCTTGCGTTTCAGAAGAAGTCTTTTGGTTTACGCTTGCTGTCTTGGTTAAGTCATCTGAAGCATCATTCAGCTTCACAAGGATATTGTGCAAGTTGTCCGCCAAGGTGTTGATGTGGCGACTCACACGGCTGAATTCGTTGTCGTAGCGAATATCGATACGTTGAGTCATATCGCCTTGAGTCAGGCCTTCTAATGTCCCGAGAATGCGAGTTAATGGCTCTCTTACGCTATGTGCTATGTGGTAACCAATCGCTGCAGCGAATACGGTCACAATGATGCCAATTGCGATCGCATTGAATAGGCCTTTGTCGTAGATGCTGCTTGCGTCAGCTAACGACGAGTTCAGTTGCTCTTCAGCGGTCACGTTGAATGAATCTAGCACTGCCATTG
Organism: Vibrio sp. 10N.286.51.C3; assembly: GCF_003050065.1. NCBI lineage: Bacteria > Pseudomonadati > Pseudomonadota > Gammaproteobacteria > Vibrionales > Vibrionaceae > Vibrio > Vibrio sp. 10N.286.51.C3. Next base: position 96,002 of record NZ_PIGC01000005.1, read on the forward strand.
CTTGGTCTACTTCTACGGCTAGGTTTGCAATGTTGATATACAGAGCTTCTTTCGCTTTCAAGTAGTTGTTGTGTTTGTCCAAGACACCGCCTTTCTGACCAACATCTTTGGTGAACTTTTGAACTGATTCATCAAAGACATTTTTAAGTGCTGGTAGTTGTGTTGATAGGCCACGATAAGCGTAGTTAAGGTGAGTAACGGCCTTTTTATTTTGGTTAACGGCTTTTTGAACGAAGGCTACATCAGAGCTAGCAAGTGCATCAGAGGTAATGACTTCTGCGTCTTGCAGTTTAATGAAGTAGCTTTTTGCCATTACTTTTACAGAGATGCTTTTTTGGTCGGCTACGTACTCTTTCATGCCAACGGTTAATTCTGAATGTAAGCGTTGGAAATCGCGAGACGCTTTTTGTACTTGTTCTTGTGCTTCAAACATAGCGACGTAGTTGTTCATCGCTTCGTCTGCTTCGGCGAAGTAGCGCTCTTCCATCGCTCTTAATTGGGCGATACGTTCGGTGAGCGAAACATTGTTTTGGCTTGCTGCTTCTAAGTTACCTAGCACTTCAGAAAACGAGTTTTGTGATGCAGCAAACTCTGTACGCATTGCAGACATGCGTTCAGCGTTTTGTGTGGTTAAGAAATCTTTGAATGACTTATCAGCAGAGAGCAATTGCACACTTGTTTGATTTGAAAGCGCGACAAGTGGTAATGAGGTTTCTGAGACACTCTCAAAATTGCTGTGTATCTGATTCATGCTGTTCATCATGATGGTTATCGTGACTGCGAACATGATGATGATCAGTGCGAAACCAGCGTACATACGCTTGATCACAGATCCCTTCATGGCTTTCTCCCTAAATAAAAATGCTGACCTAATGTCAGGTCAAAGTAAAACTAACAAAATTATCAGCATTCTATTGAGCTCCGCTTGCGCATTTTATGACGCACACGTCAAAAATAACCCTCAGTTATAACCAACATGCCATTCTTGAGAGCTGAGGCTCGTTTTCTTTGATTTGAACGGTGTTTTTTATTATGCTTTAAAGCAGATTTATTGTGGTTTGATGCGGCATAGCGCATACTCAAAGCATTAAAAAATAAATGTTTTATCGGAGAGAAACATGGCTGAAGAAACCATTTTTAGTAAGATCATCAATAAAGAAATCCCTGCAGATCTACTATACCAAGACGATTTAGTAACCGCATTTCGTGATATTAACCCTCGCGCGCCAAGCCATATCCTAATAATCCCTAACAAGTTGATTCCAACAACTAACGATGTTGAAGTCGAAGATGAAGCGATGATGGGCCGCATGTTTACCGTTGCTCGGAAGTTAGCAAAAGAAGAAGGCATCGCAGAAGATGGCTATCGTCTTATCGTGAACTGCAACTCTCACGGTGGCCAAGAGGTTTATCATATTCACATGCACTTGGTTGGTGGCCGTCCACTTGGTCCGCTATTAATGAGCTAATAAAAAGTTAATGAGCTAATGAAAAGCTAACGAGTTACTGAAAGTTAATGAGCTAGTTTAAACGAGATCATTAGCGGGTTAACACTAGTAGTTAGTTGGAAAATTTGTAGTTTGTATGCCAACTTTAAGTTCTATCTGTTGTCTGAATATCGGCATCGCCTAGGCAGAGGCTAAATCAGTAGGGTTTCAACTGGCTTGAGATCCTTTTTACAATACGTTTCGTTTTGATAATGAGACCACGAAAGGTCAGCAGACCCTAACAAAGTTGGCATTTTAAACATGCACGGAGACGATAAGTGAAGCAACAGTTTAGATTCGCTTCAATTGCCCTGTTATCGGCGTTGACCGTAGGTTGTGCGAGTATTTCTGCAGGAAGCCTATTTAGTCATTACAGCGCACAAAACAAAGCGATCTACCAAGCCGTTAAATCTGGAGATTATTCAGAGGCTCAGCAAGAGCTACCAGATTACGCGGCAGGCGACATCCTTGATAACTTTGAAAGAGGCAGAATTAACCTGCTGGATCAAAAATATCCTGAGAGTAAGTCTTCGTTTGAAGTGGCTGATCAGGCGGTTACTGAGCAGCAACGAAAAGCCGTAATCTCAATCTCAGACAGTGCAACCAGCGTGGGTGCGTTGGCTGTGAATGACAATATTACCGAGTATGTGCCAGCCGATTATGAGTTGGGCTTTCTTCATCTCTATCTCGGTTTAAATTACCTCAAGAAAAATGATTTAGAAGGTGCGGTGATCGAAATGCGTCGCGCCAACCAAGTGCAAGAGCAAGCGAAGAAGCAACGCGAAGCTGAGTTAGACCGGGCAGCTAACGATGCGAAGAAGCAAGGTTTGTCTGCCAATGTCGGTAGCATCCTTGCCAACTACCCAGATGCGGGTAAAAAACTGCAGTCGGTACAGAATGCATATCTGATGTTCTTGTCTGGTCTGCTTTATGAAGCTTCGAATGATCTAAACAGCGCTTATGTTGATTATCGTCGTGCTTTGGCTGTGATGCCAGATAACCAAGAAATCATCGACAGAACCATGGCGACAGCCGCTCGTTTAGGGATGCGACAAGATTTAGCGACACTAGAAAAACGTTATAAGCAGTCTTCTAAACTTAATGTAGGTGAAGGGAGAGTAATTGTTCTTCAAGAACAGAGCGCTGTGCAAGCTATGGACAGTTGGCGACTAGATTTACCTGTTTATGACAGTCGCGATCAGGGAGCGATATACTCTCTTGCGCTGCCATATTACCCGAGCCAAAACGTAGAGCGTTTTTCTGCATTGCGAATCAGTGGGCAGCCGCTACAAGAGCATTTGATTACCGATGTAAATGCAATGGCTCAAAACGATTTATCTGAGCGTATGACGAGCATTGTTATTCGCCAAGCGCTACGTGTGGTTGCGAAAGATCGCATTCGTAAAGAAGCCACCAAAGGCGATGATGTCGGTAATATTCTGTTCAACGTGTGGAACACACTGACAGAGCAACCAGACACTCGCAGTTGGCAATCTTTACCAGCAGAGATTAAGAGCAGCACGTTTGTAGCAAACAGTGGTCAATATACGTTGGAGGCTGGCGCTAAAACGTATGACTTTGATATTCGAGAGGGGCAGACCACCTTGGTGTGGATTTCTCGACAAGGAAACAACGCAACAATGTGGCATAAACAGCTAGGGAGGCTGTAATGAAAAAGTGGTTAGTGAGCTTAGCAGCGGTTATGGCTCTGTCTGGTTGTGCTGATAATACAGCTGGTGTAAGGGTCGATAGTCTGACTCAGAACGTTTTCTTTGGTGACAATGTATTGGGCAGCCGCTTACAGGTTGAAGATATCCGCACTGATTTAGTCGACGGTCATACGCGAGGAATCGTTCGTTTAAACAGTAACTATAAAGGCGATCAACATATCCTTTATCGTTTTTACTGGTACGACGATGCCGGCCTTGAGGTCAACCTAAAGCAAGGCCCTTGGAAGCAAGCGATTGTGCGTGGCTTTGAAAGTATTTCGTTGTCGGAAGTGTCGGTAAACCCGAAAGCGACTCAGTTTAGAGTTCAGTTCCGAGAGCAGTAAGTTAGATAAAACGGATCTAATGGTTCGTAAATATAAGAATTTAAGAGTGTGGGTAACCCCACTCAGTGATAAGTTGAGGAAACAAAATGAAAAAGAGTGTCATTGCGCTACTAGGTTTAGCGGTTATTTTAGGCGGTTGTTCGAACAAGGTAAGCTACGGTGATGCACAAGCAGTAGAAACCACGACAATCGATTTCGGTTCAACTGACCTTCAAACGATTGCGGGTGAAATGGTCGATAGCATGATGGCGTCTGGTTCAGTGGCTTACATTACTCGTGAACAGCGTCCAATCGTGTTCGTTGAGCGAATCAAGAACAAAACAAGTGAGCACATCGATACTGAGTCAATCACTGACACAATCAGTACTAAAATGTTGAATTCTGGTAAGTTCCGTTTCGTTGATATGGATCGTGTTGAGTCTGTTCGTGATCAACTGAACTTCCAAAACAACGATGAGCTTGTAAACCAAAGTTCAGCGATTCAGTTTGGTAAAATGGTGGGCGCTCAGTATATGTTGTACGGCAACCTATCAAGCATCGTTAAGAAAGCGGGTAGCGATGAAGACGTATACTACAAAATGACGATGCGCCTAATGGATCTTGAGTCTGGCTTGATTGAGTGGGCTGACGAGACTGAAATCCGTAAGCAACAATCTAAGAGCCTTCTAGGCCTTTAATTTCGCTTACTTGCCAACTAACGCAGCCAGTTTTGACAGCGCTAGTCTTGGCTGCGCATAGTTTGGCCACATATAGCTTGGTCACACGCCAATGCAGTGCATGATGTGCTGTTTATGAAGAGACACTGGCTTTTGGTCAGTGTCTTTTTTGTAGGGAAATGAAGACGTTTATAGGGAATGAGCAATGGCAATTTTTTCTTGGTCTGAGGCTAAGCTTCTTGATACCAGTCTGAGTTCGCTTGATGGTTACTTTTCTGAGCCTCCAGTTAGAGCTCAGACATTAACAGGCGGTTTGACCAATCGATGTTGGAAATTGGTTGATGTCGATGGCACTGCGTATGTTTGGCGGCCAACCACAGCTATCACTAAAGCCTTCTTCATCTCTCGTCATGAAGAGTACCAAGTGTTGTCGGCAATTGAGCGTCTCGGCATCGGGCCAAGCCCAGTGGTGGTGAATGAGCAGGGTTTATTGGTTGAGTGGATTGCAGGTGAGACACTTTACGAAGATCTAGAGCTCGATGACCTGTTGAAAACGCTGATCTCTGTGCATCTGGTCAATACTGCGCGATTACCACTGCAACCATTCAGTTTCACAGCGCGAGTCGACCACTATTGGCTGCAGCTTGATGCGATTCATAAGACCGAAGCCTGCACTAAGGTTTATCAAGAGTGGCGCGTGGCTCCGAGTGTTACCAATGTCGACCTGTCTTTGTGCCATTTTGATTTAGGTGGTTATAACCTGGTGAGAAACAGTGACGGTATTAAGATTATCGACTGGGAATACGCTGCGCTAGCAGACCCTAGACTCGATTTAACCTTGACCATTGCGGTTACTGGAGTGCCGGCTACTGAAGCGGTTGAGAAGTACTGTCAGCTGCGAGGTATCCATGATGTTCAGCCTTGGCTAGATGGTGTAGCAGCGTGGTTACCAAGAAGCCAAATGATGGCGATGCTTTGGTATTTACTTGCTCATCAGCTTTGGGGCGATGAAAGTTATTTGCAGGAAGCAGAGGCTCTGAGTCACACTTTATGTAGCTAGGATCACGTTTAGGAAGTGAAAAATATAATTTCTCAGCTGTTACCTTTAAAACCTTGTTTTTCGTGTTAGATTGATCAAAACGTACCAATATTCAACGGGGGAGGTACAATGATTATCTATCTACATGGCTTCGACTCAACAAGCCCGGGCAATCACGAAAAAATACTGCAGTTGCAATTCATTGATGATGACGTTCGTTTCATCAACTACAGTACTTTGCATCCAAAACACGATATGCAGCATTTGCTAAAAGAAGTGCATAAAGTGATAGAGCAATCAGATGATCCGCATCCAATTATTTGTGGTGTAGGTTTAGGTGGTTTCTGGTCTGAGCGCATTGGTTTCTTGTGTGGTATTAAGCAGGTGATTTTCAATCCAAACTTGCAACCTGAAAACAACATGGTAGGTCGAATTGACCGTCCTGAAGAGTACGAAGATATTGCGACCAAGTGTGTTGAGCAGTACCGTATGAAGAACAAAGGTCGCTGTTTAGTGGTGCTTTCTCGTGAAGATGAAATTCACGACAATAGCAAAACAGCCGCTGCACTCGAAGATTACTACGACGTAATCTGGGACGAGAAAGAGAGTCATAAATTCAAAAAAATCTCTCAACATCTTCAGGCAATGAAAGCGTTTAAGAACGCTTAATTACTCCGGTTATTTTATAAAAGCAGCACTCATTTGGGTGCTGCTTTTTCACATCTGAATCTTAGATATTGGTATTGATAAAACAGTTGTATATGTTTTATCGGTCGGTTTGTGCATTTATAGATAAGTTTGCGCAAACGTTAACTAATTAGCCGCGAATCCTCATTGTGGGTAAGGATTTTTGTTGCGGTCATCTTTTTGCTATATATAATGTTCTTAAGCAAAATATTTTGACAAATATCAAAAAAAATTGAGAGCGAGTGAAAAACTTGCCCATAATTTGCGTTCTATCTCTCAGCTAGACGCCTTTTTTATCCATGTGAGCAAAGCGACAAACGAATGTTTGTTGTTTGTTATCCCTCTAACTACTCGGTGAGCTGTCGTTATTCTTTTTCGCGGTTATCCAATATGTCACAGCCTTATCAACAAGGCCGAGTAGATACATAGAATTTATCGGTTGGAGTAATCGAGCCGAACCCCATTTATTCATTTTGTAGAGGATTGTCATTGTGACAAAAATTATCGTAGTAGGCGGCGGTGCTGGTGGTTTAGAGCTAGCAACTAAGCTAGGCCGAACTTTAGGTCGTAAGAAGCGTGCCCAGATCACTCTGGTAGACCGTAAAGCAAGCCACCTATGGAAACCATTACTTCATGAAGTAGCAACTGGCTCACTGGATGAAGGTGTTGATGCATTAAGCTACCGCGCACATGCAAAAAACCATTACTTCGACTTCCAAATGGGCAGCCTGAACGACATCGATCGTGAACGTAAAGTGATTGCACTGAGCGAACTGAAAGATGAGCACGGCGAATTGCTGATGCCAAGTCGTGAACTTGAATACGACATTCTTGTTATGGCACTAGGTTCAACGTCGAACGACTTCAACACTCCAGGTGTTCGTGACAACTGTATTTTCCTTGATAGCCCAGAACAAGCGCACCGTTTCCGTACTGAAATGAATAACCAGTTCTTAAAGCTTCACGCTAAGAACGGTCAAGGTACGGTAGACATCGCGATTGTTGGCGCGGGTGCAACAGGTGTTGAGCTTTCTGCAGAGCTACATAACGCAGTAAAAGAGCTTCGTACTTACGGCTTCGGTGATCTAGATTCAAGCAAGCTGAACGTGAACCTAGTTGAAGCGGGTGAGCGTATTCTTCCGGCTCTACCTCCTCGTATTTCAAGCGCAGCACACTCTGAGCTAACGAAGCTTGGTGTGAATGTTCGTACTAATACTATGGTGACTCAGGCGGACTCTGACGGCCTAACAACCAAAGATGGCGACAAGATCCCAGCACAAATCATGGTATGGGCAGCAGGTATCAAAGCACCAGACTTCATGAAAGATATCGGTGGTCTTGAAACCAACCGTATCAACCAGTTGGTTGTGAAAAACACGCTGCAAACAACACTGGATGACAACATCTTTGCTATCGGTGACTTGGCACAATGTACCCAAGCAGATGGTTCATTTGTTCCACCACGTGCACAAGCGGCTCACCAAATGGCAAGCTGTGCATTCAGCAACATCATTGCTAAGCTGAACGGTCGTGACCTAAAAGACTACATCTACAAAGATAAAGGCTCACTGGTTTCGTTAAGCCGTTTCTCTACCGTAGGTAGCTTGATGGGTAACCTAACTAAAGGTTCGATGATGGTTGAAGGTCGTATTGCTCGTGTGGTTTACATCTCTTTGTACCGCATGCACCAAATGGCGCTTCACGGCTTAATCAAAACATCACTGATGATGCTGGTTGGTCGTATTAACCGTGTACTTCGTCCAAACCTAAAGCTTCACTAATCAGCTAAGCCTTATAAGGGCATTTCGCTGATAATAAAAAAGAGCTCTTCGGAGCTCTTTTTTGATCGTGTTGATTGAGTACTATCGCTGGTTGCAGCTAATTGAAGTAGTTAAGAGGTTGGAGGTAGCACAGAATAAACCACGCCATCTTTCGGTTTACCGTTAAACAGAAATCGATTCTTGGCAATGGTTTCTCGCTCAGCGCCACACTTCTCTATCAGCTTTTGGCTTGGTAGGTTCTCGGTATCGCAGACAATCTCCAAGCGCGTTAACTTCAGTTGCGCAAAGCAAAATTCAAACAAGGCCAGCATCGCTTCTTTGGCTATTCCTCTCCTTTGAAAGTCATCACTCACCCAATAACCTAAACTCGCCATATTGAAGGTGTGATAAAGCTCATTGATCGCCACCATTCCGACCAGCTTATCGGTTTTTCGCTCAAAAATACCAAAACCAAACGCGTCGGCTTTCACCCAGTTCAGGCGAGTTGCTAGAATAAACTTCTCGGCTTCGACGATAGAAAACTCATCGTGGCACCAATCTACCCAAGGTAATAAACTCGGTGAAGATTTGATCAGCTGAGCAAACTCTTGAGCATCTGAGGCTTCAATGATTTTGAGGCTTAGATTTTGTGTATTGATCTGAAAGTCTGGGCTCATAGGACGTACCAAATAACATGTAATGGCTAATAAAACGCCCTCACAATGGAGGGCGTATTGAATGCTTAATACAACTTCAATTCTTTATATCAAGTTCCACTCTCTATAAGAATAGTTGAGCTGCTAGCTGAAGACTGATTACGTGGTTTATTGAGCGACGCGACGTACTTGAATCACCATGCCAAGAAGCGGGTGGTCTAGGTAGTGAGTCTCTGTACTGCGCATGCGACGTTTTTGGTCCATGCGGTAGCTTTTAAGGAACTCTTGCACTTCAACGGTCGGAGAGATCTCAGTAAGGTTACCCACCTGAACATTGCTCTCTGCACCACTTACTGGCGAGTCTAGCTCGATTTGCTGTTCTTGCAGCGTCACTTCACGAACGCTTGGCGCTTTTAAATCCAGAGTCGTTTCAGCATATAGATAGTGCTGTACGTAGATCTGTAGCTTGCCGTCTAATTCGTAAAGCGGTTTATCAATAGTCTCTTCTTGGAAGCCATCTGGGTTTGATGCAGTGACAGCACCTTTCTCAGAGCCGTCGGCATTAAACTGTTTAGAGAAGTCTTTACCTGCTTGAATGTGGAAAACAGGTGCTGAACTTTTACCTTGGTCACCTTGACGCCAAGCAGTATGCATCAGAACTTCAAAGCCTGCGTGTTTGCGTAGCTTGTCCTTCTGAGGCGTTAACTTGTATTCCGAGTAAGGAAGCATCTGCACGCCTTTCTTCGCTCGGTACTGGGTATCTTGAAATGAACCAACGCGCTCAAGTGAAATCTTAGGCTGTGTGTTTGGCCAAGATTCATTTACTTTTTCTGCATCAACAGCGCGCTTAAAAATGATCACTTCTATATCAAATTGTCTCTGTGCCAAACTTGGCAGTGAGACGAACAATAGTAGCAGTGGGATCAGTCTTTTCATTTTTACTCCGTCTTCCAGCCGAACTATCGGCTGGATAATTTATATGTGCAGTGGGTTGGGTCTTATGCTGAAGGCAGCAAGTTTTGTCTGAATTCGCCCAATAAATCACTAACAAATTGAATTCGTTTCCGTCTGTCGACCAATGGTATCGTAAACTTGAACTTAGTTGGTCCTTCCATTGAAAACTTTTGCGGTTGAGATTGCAACAGTTTAACAAGGTAGTTCGGGTTTATGTCAGCATCCGGGTAGAATTCGATAAATCCGCCTTTATCGTGCGCTTCAATTTTCTTGGCTTTGATAGATGCCGCCGCTAATTTAAGCTCGGAAACCGATAATAAGTTCTTGGTTGCATCAGGAAGAATACCGAAGCGGTCGATAAGCTCGACTTTTAGCTCTGCAAGTTCATCCGTGTCACTCACGCTCGCAATACGCTTGTATGTTGATAAACGCGTGTTGATGTCTGGAATATAGTCGTCTGGCAATAGTGCAGGCAGACGCATCTCAATTTCAGTTTGTTCACGCAATAGATCATCAAGTGAAGGCTCTCTACCTTCTTTCAATGCTTCTACTGCTTGCTCAAGCATCTCCATGTACAAGGTGAAACCAACCGACTGGATTTGACCACTTTGCTCATCGCCTAATAGCTCACCAGCACCACGAATCTCTAAGTCATGGGTTGCTAGCGTAAAGCCTGCACCTAAGTCTTCAAGTGAAGCTATGGCGTCCAATCGTTTGACCGCGTCTTTGGTCATTGCTTTCGGGGGAGGTGTTAGCAAGTAGGCATAAGCTTGGTGGTGAGAACGGCCCACACGACCACGCAATTGGTGAAGCTGAGCTAAACCAAGGTTATCGGCTCTGTCCATCAAGATAGTATTAGCTGTTGGTACATCGATACCGGTTTCGATGATGGTTGTACACACCAACAAGTTAAAGCGCTGGTGGTAGAAGTCATTCATGATGCGTTCCAGTTCGCGCTCTCGCATCTGGCCATGAGCCACGGTAACGCGCGCTTCTGGAATCAGCTTCTGTAGTGACTCTGCTGTTTTCTCAATCGTGTCGACTTGGTTGTGCAGGAAGTAAACCTGCCCACCACGCATAATTTCACGCAGCACCGCTTCTCTGACGATCGCATCATCACTTTCGCGAACGAAGGTTTTAATTGCCAAGCGTCGTGCGGGTGGTGTTGCGATGATAGACAAATCACGCATACCACTCATTGCCATGTTCAGCGTTCGCGGGATTGGTGTAGCAGTGAGCGTTAGGATGTCGACATCCGCACGCATTGCTTTCACTTTCTCTTTCTGACGTACACCGAAGCGGTGTTCTTCATCGACAACCAGCAAGCCAAGGTCTTTAAACTTAATATCGCTAGAAAGAAGCTTATGAGTCCCCACCAAGATGTCGACCTTACCCTCGGCGACATCTTGCATGATCAACTTCTGCTCTTTAGCTGATTTGAATCGGGATAGAACCTCGACACGAATCGGCAAGTTGGCGAAACGGTCGCGGAAATTTTCGAAGTGTTGCTGCGCAAGTAGGGTAGTAGGGACTAAAACCGCCACTTGTTTGCTGTTATCGGTACACACAAACGCTGCGCGCATCGCGACTTCGGTTTTACCAAATCCAACATCACCACACACCAAACGGTCCATGGCTTTTGCTTGGCACATGTCAGACATCACTGCATTGATGGCCATAGCTTGGTCATCGGTTTCTTCGAATGGGAAACCAGACTTGAAAGTCGCGTATTGGCCACGGTCGAGCACAAATTTGTAGCCAGGTTTCAGCTCACGCTTAGCGTAAACATCAAGTAGCTCCGCTGCAACATCACGGACTTTCTCTGCGGCGCGTTTACGAGCTTTTTGCCACGCTTCGCCACCGAGTTTATGCAGTGGTGCAGAATCTTCAGCGCCACCAGAGTAACGCCCGATTAAGTTCAAAGACGCAACTGGCACGTAGAGCTTGGCATCGTTTTGATACTCAAGCGTTACGTATTCGGTTTTCATGCCGCCGGCTTCGAGTGTTTGCAAGCCGATGTAACGACCAATACCGTGGTCAATGTGCACAACAGGCTGACCCGGTTTAAGCTCTGCCAAGTGGCGAATTACGGTATCGCTATTAACGCTTTTCTTATCTTTCTTACGACGCTGAACAACACGATCGCCAAGTAAGTCGCTTTCACAGATAAGGGCGATGTTGTGCTCTTCATGGATAAAACCGTGTTCAGCAGAGCCAAGGATCAGGCTGAACTTATCTTTGCCTTTAATCGCTTCGTCGAGGTTTTCAACTTCGCTTGGACGAACTTTTATTCCTCGAAGCAACTCACTCAGAGCCTCACGGCGACCTTCAGACTCAACTGAAAAAACCACTTTGCCTTCGAAGGCTTCAGTGAACTTTCTTAGGTTTGCGAGTGGCTCTTTATTCTGATGCTGAACACTGAGGTCAGGCAATGTCACGACCGGTAAGTTAGTGCGGCCTGCTTTCTCTTCAATCGAATCTAGGCTTAGGTTGACTTGTGGCTTCTGTTTGAAGTGTGCGAATAGCTCGTCTTTCTTTAGCCATAGTTGTTCAGGTGTCAGCAGTGGTCGTAATGGATCAACACCGCGCTGTTCGTATCTGTGAGCAACATCAGCAAGGAACGAATCAACAGCTGTTTCTACGTCACCAAGAACTAAGAGTTGCGCTTCATCGGCAACGTAATCAAACAAGGTTTCTGTGTGATCGAAGAACAGCGGTTGCCAATACTCAATACCAGCAGGCCAAGTCCCTTTTGAAACCTGCATATAAACCGATTCTGGTTCGCGGCGGGCATCAAACTGTTGGCGCCAACGAATACGGAAATCTTCAATCGCTGTTTCCGAGGTTGGAAACTCATGAGCAGGTAGAAGGCGAATCTCGGAGATATCTTCGATAGAGCGTTGATTCTCAGGATCGAAGGTACGAATCGTATCGATTTCATCATCAAAGAAGTCTATACGATATGGGTCTTTACTGCCCATTGGGAATAGGTCGAGAATAGAACCACGGCTTGCGTATTCACCTGGGCCAAACACTTGATCAACGTAACGATAGCCTGACTTTTCAAGCTGCAAGCGCAGTTTCTCAAGCGAGTAGAGATCGCCCGTTTTCACCATTAGAGTGTGCTGCAGCAAAAAGTCGCGCGGTGACTGGCGTTGCAATAACGTGCTGATCGGAACGATCGTGATGCCGTCTTTTAATGTCGGCAAAGCATAAAGGCGTGCGATACGATCTGAGATGATCTCTTGGTGCGGCGAAAAGCTGTCGTAAGGCAGTGTTTCCCAGTCTGGGAATAGTGCGACTTCATGTGCCGTAAACTGTTCAATTTCAGATTGTAGCTTAAGTGCGACTTGTGGGTCTGGCACTGCAAGTACGGTATGGCTGTTGTGCTGCTCTGCGAGTTTAGCAATGGCCAAAGCGAGAGACGAACCGACTAGGTTACCGATATGCTTTTTGTCACCGGCACCTTTAAGTTTAGGTAGTGTAAATATGGATTTTTTGGTCATGTTAATTTACTTGTTATCTCGGTCTAGAGAGCGTTGACGCAAGAGTTTCTGTTGTTGATGAAGTGCCGCTTTAATTAGCAGGTCTTGGTCGGTATCGCGAAGATGAGCGTATTTAAATTTGATTTCGAAACCTGAGTCTTTCGCTTCGCTAGCAAATACTTCTGCGTAGCAATAAATGGCTGCTGCTGGGTGCTCTAGGAAAAGTTTGGCTTTTACTAAGCGACCCGGTTCGATGTCTACTTTTGAAAAGCAGGAAAACTGACTCGCACCAAATGAATAGGTGTGAGTACGAAATTTCTCATCATCTTGCTGCGATAACATAAAGCTCAACAAGAGGTTTAATTTTGAGTTTTGTGCATCCAATAAACTGGTGACATTCTTCAAGTCGCTGTTTTTCAGTTCAGCGCGAGCACTGTCAGCTAACAGATCCAATTGGCTAAATTCACTTGCCACCACAAATGGTGCTGGGATCTCAGATTCGAATTGAATTTGAGAGGGTAAAGTGAAGCCGCTGTCCATTGGTTCAATATTAGCGGTAAGGCTATGGTGAACGGTGAAAAACTCTTGTTCTGTCATGCGTTAGTTCCTTGAAGTGATCTATTGATTATCGCTATGTGGCCGCAGTAATCAAGGTCAGTTAATTGAAAGTCTCAAATAGTTGTTTGAAATTTGGCAATTTGACAAGGTTCTGTTTTTCAAGCCTAACTAATTGAGTTAATTCACTCTATATTTTCAATTAACCCCTACACAGTAACAGCAATACCCGTTACATTAACCCGCATCCCCTTTAGATGGTTCAAAGTATGTTTCATCCTATTTCGTTGTTTGTTGGCCTACGCTATTTGAAAGGCCGTTCAGGTGATCGCTTTAGCCGTTTTGTTTCTTATATGTCGACGGCAGGTATCACCATTGGTGTGCTGTCTTTGGTTACTGTTTTATCGGTAATGAATGGATTCGAAGCGCAGTTAAAAGACCGAATTCTTGGTGTTCTTCCTCAGGCCGTGGTTTATGAGCAAGGCGGCACCACCTCTCTTTCTGCTAAAGCGCCTAATTTTGCAGAGCAAATGTCTCTTAATGGTCACGTTGAGCCGATTGTTCGCAGTGAGGCAGTAATTCAGAGTCCGGCTCAGTTATCTGCAGGGCTGTTAATCGGCATTGAGCCTAATTCAGATGACCCTCTTCAGAACCACTTAATTGCAGGTCGATTGTCTTCACTTAAAGCGGGTCAGTATCAGCTATTTCTTGGTCATACCTTGGCGAGAAATTTGAAGGTATCTATGGGTGACAAAGTTCGCCTGATGGTGACCAGCGCTAGCCAATACACACCATTAGGTCGTATTCCAAGCCAACGAAATTTCACTGTTGCTGGTATTTTTAATACTGGCTCTGATATCGATGCTCAATTGATGGTGACAGATATTAAAGATGCTGGGCGTTTGATGCGCTACAAATCAGATACCATTTCAGGCTGGAGACTATTTTTTGAAGACCCGTTTGAAGTCGCAGAGTTATCGACTCAACCATTACCTGAAGGTTGGTTGTGGAGTGATTGGCGAGACCAACGTGGCGAGCTGTTTCAAGCGGTGCGCATGGAAAAGAATATGATGGGCTTGATGCTTGGTCTTATCATCGGTGTTGCTGCATTTAATATTATTTCCGCGCTTATTATGGTGGTGATGGAGAAGCAGTCTGAAGTCGCGATTCTTAAAACACAAGGCATGACCGATGGTCAAGTCATGGGAATTTTTATGGTTCAAGGTGCAAGTAGTGGCGTGATTGGGGCGCTCTCTGGTGGAGTATTGGGCGTTGCCCTAGCAATGAACCTTAATACTATTTTAGAGGCGATGGGGGTTGCTCTATTCTCATTTGGTGGCCAACTACCAATTTTAATTAACCCAATTCAAATCGCCGTTGTTGTGGTTCTGGCTATCGCACTTAGCTTGATTGCCACTGTATTCCCTTCTTATCGTGCATCGTCTGTGAAACCTGCTGAGGCCCTTCGTTATGAGTAATTTTCTTCAATGTAATGATATCCGTAAAACGTACCGTGAAGGCTCGTTAGATACAGAGGTGCTCAAGGGAGTCAGCTTTGAAATCGAAAAGGGTGAGCTAGTAGCAATCATCGGCACCTCTGGCTCGGGCAAAAGTACCTTACTACATATCTTAGGCGCGCTTGATGATGCCTCTGCAGGCAGTGTGAGTTTTCTTGGTCAGGACTTAGCATCTTTGAGTTCAAATAAGCAAGCGAAGCTTCGCAATCAACATCTCGGTTTTGTTTATCAATTCCACCACCTTCTTTCTGATTTTTCTGCACTAGAAAACGTAGCTATGCCGTTACTTATTGGCGGCGAGAAACCTGTGAAAGCAAAACAAGAAGCTCAACTGTTACTTGATAAAGTTGGGTTAAGCCACCGTGTTGATCACCGACCTTCAGAACTTTCTGGTGGTGAAAGACAGCGTGTGGCAATTGCTCGTGCATTGGTAAACAAACCTGCTTTAGTTTTAGCTGATGAGCCGACTGGTAACCTTGACCACAATACCGCATTGTCAATTTATGACTTAATGCGTGAGCTCAACCGTGAATACGATACCGCCTTTTTAGTGGTGACCCATGATGGCGAACTCGCAGCCAAAATGGACCGTCAATTGCACATGCAAGATGGCTTGTTGGTTAACGTAGAAAAAGAGGAGAGCTAAGTGTTTTCTTCTTTATCTCTATTGATAGGCGGTCGATTTAGCCGAGCGAAACAGCGAGACAAGATGGTGTCGTTCATCTCTTTGTCTTCGACAATCGGCATTGCGGTTGGTGTCGCCGTGATCATTATTGGCCTGTCGGCCATGAATGGTTTTGAGCGTGAGCTTGAATCACGCGTGCTTTCTGTTATTCCACACGGTGAGTTTGAGGGCGTGAACGAGCCAGTAACTCGCTGGGAACATGTGATCGAACAGTCCGAAAAACACGACAAGGTTATGGCAGCTGCGCCTTATGTGAAAATTACAGCGCTTGCTGAAAAGGGCAAAGAGTTGAAAGCGATCGAAGTGCGCGGCGTTGACCCTAAGCGTGAGCAAGAAGTCTCGAGCTTGTCTAACTTCATCGACAAACAAGCTTGGAGTGAATTTAAGTCGGGGCAACAACAGATCATCTTGGGCTCAGGTGTAGCAGATGTGCTTGGCGCTAAAGTCGGTGATTATCTGACTTTGATGATTCCAACGGTGAATGGTTCTGTGAAGGTTCAGGCGCCAAAACGTGTTCGAGTGAAAGTGGTGGGTTTGCTGACGCTTAATGGTCAGATAGACCACAGCTTGGCTCTAATCCCTATTGGTGATGCTCAAGTCTACGCAAACTTAGGTGAAGCGGTGACTGGAGTCTCTTTAAAAGTGACCGATGTGCTGAACGCGAACTCTATTGTGCGCGAAGTGGGCAATCAGCTTGATGTGTACGTGTATCTACGAAGCTGGCAACAGAAGTTTGGCTTCTTGTATCGAGATATCCAATTGGTTCGCACCATCATGTATCTGGTGATGGTACTGGTTATTGGCGTCGCTTGTTTCAATATTGTCTCGACTTTAATGATGGCAGTGAAAGACAGAGCATCAGAGATCGCGATCTTAAGAACCATGGGTGCATCAGATGGTCTAGTGAAGCGCATCTTTGTTTGGCAGGGCGTATTCTCAGGTGTGTTAGGCAGTTTAGTGGGGAGTGCGATAGGTGTGTTGGTGGCACTTAACCTCACTACGCTTATTAAAGGGCTTGAAAAGCTTGTCGATCACCAGTTCTTGTCCGGTGACATTTACTTTGTCGACTTTTTGCCATCACAGTTGGATATGACGGATGTTGTTGTTGTGTCCGGTACTGCGATTGTGTTGAGTTTGCTGGCGACATGGTATCCAGCATCACGAGCGGCGAAGTTAAATCCGGCCTCGGTGCTTAGTTCTAAATAATCAGCAGTCAGTTCTCTAGTAGATACAAAAAAGGATCCCAATGGGATCCTTTTTTATTGAATTCAATTCGTGTTCTTTACGACTTTCGTTACATGCCAATCTTGCAGAGGTCAGCGGCTCATCTGATTTTAACTTGTGTGCATTTTAAGTGAAGCGCATACAAGGTTAGATTGAATGACAAGGAACGGTCGTTCAGTACCTTGCTTGTCGCTTTTTCCAACTTCTTACTACTGAGTAACGCCATAAACCGCGAATACCAAAGTAGCCAGTCATTGCTGAAACCACCCCACAAATCAGACAACCCAATAAGAACGGAGGCCCAATGGTGCTCATCTGCGCCAAGATGAAGTCCCAAGACAATTCGAAGTGAAAGGCTTGCGGCGGAACATGCATAACAAACGCCCCGACTTTATAAGCAAAGTAGAAGAGAACGGGCATGGTGACCGGGTTACTGATCCAAACAAGTGCGACAGCCAGAGGCAGATTAACGCCACATGCGACGGCAAGGCCTGCAGACATAATCATTTGACTTGGTAGAGGGACAAACGCCATGAATAACCCAACAGCGAACGCGCCAGCCGCAGAGCGACGATTAAGGCACCATAAGTTGGGGTTGTACAAAACATTGCCAAAAACTTTCAATGCTTTCTGACGCTTGATTAACTCATGGTCAGGCATAAATCGTTTGATAAACTTTCTTGGCATAGGAGGAAGCTACTCTCTTGTTTAACACTTGGTTCTTGATTTCATTTGCTGCGACAGTTGTGTCTGCCAGCTTCTGGCCTGTGATGCCACATTGGGTTTGGGCACCATTGATGCTGTTGCTACTGCTAGCATCAACAAAGTATAGCGTTTTCCGGAGTGCAAGAGGTCCAGTAACAGCATTGATACTAGTTATCTGCCTAGGGAATGCGATTGAAATACAAACGAGTCGCTTATTCCAATCAGGGCAGAATACTACCATAAATGCTTCGGTTGTTAGTCTTTTTAGTGAAAATAGCCACGGTTTTGAAAGCGTAATAGTAGCCAGATCAATTAGCGGCGAAAAATTAATCTCTCCTCAATTGATAAAATTGCGTTTATTCACCCCTTTTAAGTTAACGCTTGGAGATGATGTCAATTTATCTGTGTCCATAAAGCCTGTATGGGGCAAACTCAATGAAGCAGGCTTTGATTTAGAAAAGTACTTGTTTAGTGCAGGCGTGGTTGCCAATGCAACTTACAGGGCCGATACCAAATATCGAATACACTCTAGCACCAACTTGCGAGCCCAATGGTTTGAAACCAGCCTTGAAAGGTTAAGTCGGCTGACAAACCAAGACCTCATTATGGCTTTAAGCTTTGGGTATCGGGAGCTCATTCATCCTCAGCGGTGGGATTTACTTAAAAGTAGTGGCTTAATTCATTTGATGGCTATCTCGGGACTCCATATCGGGATTGCCTTTGGTTTCGGTTATCAGTTAGGCAAGATATTCAGGTTACTTTCACCTTCATATCTTTGGCTTCCTACGATGTTCGGGCTCGGTTTGGCCTATTTCTATAGTTGGTTTGCTGGGTTCACGCTGCCAACTTTAAGAGCTTTAGTGATGTGCGTCATCGCCAGTTATTTTTTGTGGCGTGGGCAGAATATCAGTTTGCTTCGGTATGTCGCTTTAAGTCTGTGCGTGGTTCTGCTGATTTGGCCGTTTTCAGTCTTGTCGAGCAGTCTTTGGTTGTCCTTTGGTGCATTGGGCGCCGTTCTATATATCGCTTTAAATTGTCAGCCTTCATCTTCAGTCTCTACATTTTTCGATCGAGTATTGTTGCTCATTAAGATCCAACTGATACTTACACTCCTGATCGCGCCGTTTTCCATGCTGTTTTTCAAAGGGGTCAGTTTAGTCTCTGTTTTCTACAATTTACTTCTTTTGCCTTGGGTATCGATGGTGACGATCCCGCTGTTGTTTCTGGCAATGTTTCTTAGCTTAATATCGGAGTCAGTGTCTAGTACGCTTGAACTCGGAGTGATAGAGAATGGTTTTGTTAGCCAACTGTGGAAGTTGGTCGACTTGTCGCTTGAGCCTCTCGTATATAGCCTTCCTTTCTCTGAGCGATTTTGGATTCAAGTCGATAATCATACAATTGAGTTATTTGTATTCCTTATTTTGTTTTTCGGCTTTGTTGGTCGATACCTCAAGCAAGCACTATCGATATTGCTAATTGCGCTGTTTGTGCTGTGGTGGGAATTCAGCAAACCCCAGCAAGAAAAGCTAACCATCGATATATTGGATGTTGGACACGGGTTGTCTTTAGTGTTGGAAAAGAACAATCAGATTGTTGTTTATGATCTTGGCAATGCGTGGCCAGGAGGCTCGGTTGTTGAGTCTTTGTTGATTCCTACTTTGAATCAGCGGGGGATTCATGAATTAGAAGGCGTGATTGTGAGTCATTTCGATTCTGACCATGCTGGTGGTTATCCGGCGTTGCTTGAAAACTACAACCCTAAGTGGATAAGAACCAGTCAGAATATTAATCAACAACCCCAATCTACCACTCCAGCTCTGCCTAATATTCAAGCATGTACTCTTGGTGAGGTTTGGAACTGGCAAGGTATTGTTTTTGAAGTGTTATGGCCTCCCAAGCAAGTGAAGAGGGCGTACAACCCACATTCGTGCGTGGTCAAGATATCAGACTCAAATACAGATTTCTCGATGTTGCTCACTGGCGATGTTGAACTAGTAAGTGAGTGGTTACTTGCCCGTGAAGGTGAACGGCTTAGGAGTAATGTCATGTTGGTTCCGCATCATGGCAGTGATTCGTCATCGATTAAGTCGTTTATTGAGGCCGTGTCACCTCAGCTGGCGATAGCTTCTCTAGCCAAAGGAAATCAGTGGGGAATGCCAAGTGCGTCTGTTGTTGAACGCTATCAGGAAGCGGGGAGTACTTGGCTAGATACTGGAGACAGCGGACAAATAACCATCACTCTTAGCAAAGAAGGTTGGCAATATCATGCGATTAGAGAACAACAAGGCGGGCAGTGGTATAGGCAGATGCTTCGTAAGGGAGTAGAATAGATAGATTATTGTGAGAAAATTAAGCGATTCTATGTCAACACAAACAGATGAAACTACCTGGGTCACATTTAAAAGACTTTGGACTTATATTCGACTATATAAGGCCGGCCTAGGTGTTGCGGTAATTGCGCTTATTATAAATGCCGTTTCTGATACCTATATGATTTCCTTACTAAAGCCGTTACTTGATGAAGGCTTTGGTAATGCTGAATCTGACTTTTTACGTACACTTCCACTTATTATCTTTGCCATGATGTTCGTTCGTGGTGTCAGTGGTTTTGTTTCAACCTACTGTTTGAGCTGGGTCTCTGGCAATGTGGTTATGGAAATTCGTCGTAAAATATTCAGCCATTTCATGCACATGCCTGTGTCTTTCTTCGATAAAGAACAGACTGGTGCTCTGCTATCCCGAATTACTTACGATTCAGAGCAAGTGTCTGCAGCAACCAGTAAAGCGTTAGTCAGTATTGTCCGTGAAGGTGCAAGTATTATTGGCTTACTGACGCTGATGTTCTGGAACAGTTGGCAGTTGTCTTTGGTGTTATTCGCTGTAGCACCTCTTGTGGCGTGGGCGATCAGTATCGTATCGAAGCGATTCAGAAAGATCTCTAAGAACATGCAAACCAGCATGGGTCATGTTGCTTCTTCAGCTGAACAAATGCTGAAAGGGCATAAAGTGGTTCTAACTTACGGTGGTCAAGATCTCGAAAAACACCGCTTTGATAAAGTTAGTAACCAAATGCGCCAACAAAGCATGAAGCTAATCACTGCTCAAGCGGCCGCTAACCCAATTATTCAAATGATCGCATCAGTTGCGATTGTTGTTGTTCTATTCCTTGCTAGTGTTGATTCTATTAAAGCCGAGCTCACTGCTGGTACGTTTACCGTTGTCTTCTCTGCAATGTTTGGTTTGTTGCGTCCACTAAAAGCGCTAACTAACGTAACATCTGAATTCCAACGCGGTATGGCAGCAAGTACGACGCTATTTGGTTTGATGGATCTAGATACAGAACAAAACAAAGGCACGTTGAAACCTGAAACCGTAACCGGTGACGTTGCAGTAAAAGATGTGACGTTTACTTATGACGGTGCAGAGAAGCCTGCACTCGATAAGGTGAGTTTCAATATACCGAAAGGTAAAACAGTCGCACTTGTTGGCCGTTCTGGTTCTGGCAAGAGTACCATTGCGAACTTATTTACTCGTTTTTATGACGTAGACTCAGGCTCAATTGAACTTGATGGTCACGATATTCGTGATTATGAGTTGAGAAATTTGCGTGAACACTTTGCTCTCGTTTCCCAAAATGTACATCTATTTAACGATACGGTGGCGAATAACATCGCTTACGCAGCGGAAGAACAGTATTCACGTGAACAGATTGAACACGCGGCTAAGCTTGCTCATGCTAGTGAGTTTATCGAAGGCATGGAAAATGGCATTGATACCGTTGTTGGTGAAAATGGCGCGAGTCTTTCTGGTGGTCAAAGACAGCGTATTGCGATTGCCCGAGCTCTATTGAGAGATGCACCTGTTTTGATTCTTGATGAGGCAACATCAGCACTGGATACAGAGTCAGAGAGAGCGATTCAATCCGCACTAGAAGAGCTGCAGAAAGACAAAACAGTATTAGTTATTGCACACCGACTCTCTACCATCGAGCAAGCCGATGAAATTCTAGTGGTTGATGATGGTCATATTGTAGAAAGGGGAGCACATGCTGAATTAATCGCGCATGATGGCGCCTATGCTCAATTACACCGAATTCAGTTCAGCGGATAAGATTAGGTCTTGTTGTGATCGAAAAGATTTGGTTTAACAACCACCCGTTGAAATATCTTCTCTGGCCGCTATTGTGGCCACTGAGTTTGCTGTTCAAAATGATCAGTGGCCAACGTCGTGACGCTTATCTATCGGGTAAGAAAGAGACCTACCGTCCGCCATTGCCAGTAATTGTTGTTGGTAATATTACCGCTGGTGGTAATGGTAAAACACCGGTCGTGATTTGGTTGGTTGAGATGCTCCAGGCCAATGGTTTTAAACCTGGTGTCGTTTCTCGTGGTTACGGTGCAAAAGCACCAAGCTATCCGCTGGTTTTGGATGAGAATACGCCAGCAGAACACTCTGGTGATGAACCTCGTTTGATCCGAAAGCGAACAGGAGCCCCTGTTGCGGTCGACCCTGTGCGCGCGAATGCGGTGAAGGCTTTACTGAGCGAAGGGGTGAATGTCATCATCACTGACGACGGCCTTCAGCATTATGCACTTGAACGTGATATTGAATTTGCGGTTATCGACGGTGCGAGACGCTTTGGTAGTGAGTGCCTAATTCCTTTAGGCCCATTAAGGGAGCCTATATCTCGTTTAGATGACGTAGACTTTTTGGTGAATAATGGCGGTAAAGCGCACGGGCGAGAGTTCTCGATGTCTTTGCTTCCAAGCCAAGCCGTTAACCTGAAGACAGGTCAGAAAAGGTCTGTGGCAGAATTACAGAAGCTGGTGGCTTTTGCAGGTATTGGCCATCCACCACGTTTTTTTAAAACATTAGACGATCTTGATGGTGATGTGGTGTTCACACAGGGTTTCGCTGACCATCAAGATTTTGATAAAGATGAACTTCATGCCTTAGCTAAGAAAGGCATGAATCTGATTATGACAGAAAAAGACGCTGTAAAATGCGAAGAATATGCTCAAGATAACTGGTGGTATCTTCCAGTTTCTGCGCAGTTTGATGAAGATTCGCAACAGCAAATTTTAAAAAGAATAAAAGAGGTTATGGAATACTATGGATCACCGTCTACTTGAGATCGTTGCTTGCCCTGTATGTAAAGGTAAACTAACTTTTGACAAGGATAAGCAAGAGCTTGTTTGTAAAATTGATCGCCTTGCTTACCCAATTAAAGAGGGTATTCCTGTTCTTTTAGAACCTGAAGCTCGCACCGTTTCAATGGATGAGGGTAAGTAATGTCTTATACGGTTGTTATACCTGCAAGATACCAATCGAGCCGTTTACCAGGTAAGCCTCTGGCTGACATTGGTGGCAAGCCGATGATTCAATGGGTATACGAACAGTCGATGAAGGCAGGTGCTGATAACGTTATTATCGCTACCGACGACGCTCGAGTTGAAAAAGCGGCTAAAGCATTTGGCGCGACCGTTTGTATGACATCACCGAATCATGAATCAGGCACTGAGCGTCTAGCTGAAGTGATTGAAGTTATGAAGATTCCAGATGATCATATTATCGTGAATGTTCAAGGTGATGAGCCACTTATCCCACCTGCGATCATTAATCAGGTTGCGAATAACCTTGCGAACAGTACAGCTCCGATGGCAACGTTAGGTGTGGAAATTACTCATGCTGATGAAGTGTTTAATCCTAACGCAGTTAAAGTTGTAACCGATAAAGACGGTTACGCGTTATATTTTAGCCGAGCAACCATCCCTTGGGATCGCGATGCTTATGCGAACAACGGCACTGCAGCAGAATCGCCTTTGCTTCGTCATATTGGTATCTATGCTTACCGAGCGGGTTTTATCAATACCTACATCAATTGGGAACCAAGTACCCTAGAACGAATTGAGTGCCTAGAGCAACTACGCGTGCTTTGGTACGGTGAAAAAATCCACGTAGACGTTGCGGCTGAAGCGCCTGCTGCTGGGGTTGACACACCTGAAGACCTAGAAGCGGTTCGAGCTATTATTGGCTAAGCTTCTTTGAGCTGATCATAAAACACAGTAGAGCCTTGCTTGTTGCGAGGCTTTTTTCTATCTATCGAAAAGTACGCTATCGATAAGCGCGTGGGTGTCTTATTGACTTACGCAAACGGATATTGAGCTGGTTGCATTTGTTTATGCATCATCAACACGGAATTATCTGAGATTTACCTCGCTCGACTTCCAATTTTTCTCTATAATATGCCGCCTATAAAGTAGTGGCGAATCGCTAGTACAGAATAAAACTTACGACAAAACGTGGAGTAAAAGATGCCTTCTCAAAGCCCAGTGATTACGGTTGATGGACCAAGTGGTGCAGGTAAAGGTACCCTGTGTATGTTACTAGCAGATAAGCTAGGCTTTCATCTTCTAGATTCAGGCGCGATCTATCGCGTATTGGCTTTAGCTGCAATTCACCATGGTGTGGATACAGAATCAGAAGATGCTTTAGTACCGCTTGCTACACACTTAGACGTGCAGTTTATTGCTGAAGGCGACTTAGTTAAGGTTATCCTAGAAGGTGAAGATGTGTCTGGAGAACTTCGTAAAGAAGAGACTGGCATGGCGGCTTCAAAAGTTGCTGCTTTACCTCGCGTTCGAGAAGCACTGCTTCGTCGTCAACGTGCATTCAGCGCTGCGCCTGGCTTGGTTGCCGATGGCCGTGACATGGGAACGGTTGTGTTTCCTGAAGCTGAAGCGAAAATATTTTTAGATGCAAGTGCTGAAGAGCGTGCGAGTCGCCGCCTTAAACAGTTGCAACAGAAGGGGTTAGATGTTAAATTTGACGACCTTTTGAGCGAGATCCAAGAGCGAGACGACCGAGATCGTAATCGCCCAGTGGCGCCACTTCGCCCTGCAGAGGATGCTCTAGTGCTTGATTCCACCTCAATGAATATTGAGCAGGTAGTAGAAAAAGCACTACACTATATTGAATCGAAACTGGCTGGGTAATTTCGCCGAGCTAGTACGAACGTTGGTCGCAAGGATGATGACCGGCGAATTTATCAACCCCATGCGGTAGGATACCCATGGACGTTTAATTATTGAAGATTAAATAATGACTGAATCTTTTGCTCAACTCTTTGAAGAGTTTCTATCTGAAACTGAATTCCAACAAGGCAGCATCGTTAAAGGTACTGTAGTAGCTATCGAGAACGGTTTCGTTCTTGTAGACGCTGGTCTTAAGTCTGAATCTGCTATCCCTGCTGAACAATTCAAGAACGCTGCTGGCGAACTTGAAGTTGAAGTTGGTGCTGAAGTAGACGTAGCTCTAGACGCTGTTGAAGATGGTTTCGGTGAGACTCAACTTTCTCGTGAGAAAGCTAAGCGTCACGAAGCTTGGATCGTACTTGAGAAAGCTTGCGAAGAAGCTGAAACTGTTGTTGGTATCATCAACGGTAAAGTTAAAGGCGGTTTCACTGTTGAACTTAACGGTATCCGTGCTTTCCTTCCAGGTTCTCTAGTAGACGTACGTCCTATCCGTGACACTGCTCACCTAGAAAACAAAGAGCTAGAGTTCAAAGTAATCAAGCTAGACCAGAAGCGTAACAACGTTGTTGTTTCTCGTCGTGCTGTTATCGAATCTGAAAACAGTGTTGAGCGTGACGAACTTCTTGAAACTCTACAAGAAGGTACTGAAGTTAAAGGTATCGTTAAGAACCTTACTGACTACGGTGCATTCGTTGACCTTGGCGGTGTTGACGGTCTTCTACATATCACAGATATGGCTTGGAAGCGCGTTAAGCACCCATCAGAGATCGTTAACGTTGGTGACGAAATCCTAGTTAAAGTTCTTAAGTTCGATCGTGAGCGCACTCGTGTTTCACTAGGTCTTAAGCAACTAGGCGAAGATCCATGGGTAGCAATCGCTAAGCGTTACCCTGAAGGTCACAAGCTTTCTGGTCGTGTTACAAACCTAACTGACTACGGCTGCTTCGTTGAGATCGAAGAAGGCGTTGAAGGTCTAGTACACGTTTCTGAAATGGATTGGACTAACAAGAACATCCACCCTTCTAAAGTTGTTAATGTTGGCGACGAAGTTGAGGTTATGGTTCTTGATATCGACGAAGAACGTCGTCGTATCTCTCTAGGTCTGAAACAGTGTAAAGCTAACCCATGGCAGTCATTTGCAGAAATGCAAGCTAAGGGCGACAAAGTTACTGGTAAGATCAAGTCTATCACTGACTTTGGTATCTTCATCGGTCTAGAAGGCGGTATCGACGGTCTTGTACACCTATCTGACATTTCTTGGAACGCTGCCGGCGAAGAAGCTGTACGTGAATACAAGAAAGGCGACGAAATCTCTGCTGTTGTTCTAGCAGTAGATGCAGAGCGTGAGCGTATTTCTCTTGGCGTTAAGCAAATGGAAAACGACCCGTTCAACGCATACGTTGCTGACAACAAGAAAGGTGTTCTTGTAAACGGTACTGTTACTGCAGTTGACGCGAAAGGCGCTACTATCGAGCTAATCGAAGGCGTTGAAGGTTACATCCGCGCTTCTGAAGTTTCTCGCGACCGTATCGAAGATGCATCTCTAATCCTAAGCGTTGGCGACAGCGTTGAAGCGAAGTTCACTGGTGTAGACCGTAAGAACCGCGTAATCAACCTATCTATCAAAGCTAAAGATGAAGCTGATGAGCAAGAAGCAATGGCTTCACTGAACAAGTCTGAAGAAGGCGCGTTCGGTAACGCAATGGCAGACGCATTCAAAGCTGCTAAAGGCGAATAATAGCTTCTCGTTAAGAGAATTATAGCTATATAGCCAAGAAAGGAGCCGTAAGGCTCCTTTTTTTTTGCTTATTTTTCCGATAGGTCTATAATTTCTAAAAAGAAAACCAACGAGGGTAACTATGACTAAGTCTGAATTGATTGAAAGACTATGCGCTGAGCAAACGCATCTTTCTGCAAAAGAAATTGAAGACGCTGTAAAAGACATTTTAGAGCACATGGCTTCAACACTAGAAAGTGGTGATCGAATCGAAATTCGCGGCTTTGGCAGTTTTTCTCTGCATTACCGTGAACCTCGTGTTGGACGTAATCCTAAAACTGGTGACAAGGTAGAGTTGGAAGGCAAATACGTTCCTCACTTCAAACCAGGTAAAGAGCTACGCGAACGAGTAAACTCAGGACTGTAGCCTACTTATCGGAATTAAGAAAAGCGGCATACTATAATGTATGCCGCTTTTTTATGACCATAATATGGTGGTCTGATTAGTAATTTTCCTGCATAATCGTACAGCTAACCAACCAATGAGTGATGAACTATGAAAATTATAAAAATAGTCGCCGTTATCGCACTTTTCCTAATTGCACTGGCTTTAGGCTCTCAAAACCAAACAACTGTGAATTTCAACTATCTGCTAGCGCAAGGTGACTTCCACCTATCAAGTTTACTAGGCGTTGTATTCGTTTCAGGCTTTGCCCTTGCTTGGTTAGTCTTTGGCAATATGCACATGCGGTCTCAGCTAAAAATTCATCGCTTGAAGAAGCAACTCAATAAGCAATCAAAGCAGGTCGCTGCTGATACTAAAGCTTAAAGGCTATATTTGATGTTAGAGTTACTGTTCTTACTTTTGCCTATCGCAGCCGCTTATGGTTGGTATATGGGTAATCGTAATGCTCAGCAAGAAAAACAAAAACAATCACACCAGATCTCCCGTCAATACGTGACGGGTTTGAACCTATTACTGTCAGACCAATCTGACAAAGCGGTTGATCATTTTATTGAGCTACTTCAAGTAGACAATGAGACCATCGACACTCACTTAGCCTTGGGCAACTTGTTCCGCTCAAGAGGCGAAGTCGACCGCGCTATTCGAATTCACCAAAATCTTATCTCTCGTTCGGGGCTTACTCTCGACCAGAAAAATCTCGCACTGCAACAATTAGCTAAAGACTACATGGTCTCTGGTTTTCTTGATCGCGCCGAAAAAATCTTTGAACAGCTTGTAGAAGAACCCGACCACAAAGAGGGCGCTTTGCAGCAGTTAGTTGCTATTTATCAGCAAACTCGAGAGTGGAATAAGGCTATCCATTACGGAAATATCCTCGTTAAGCTTGGTAAGAAGAAAATGAAAATGCGTGCGACAGTAGCGCATTTTTGGTGTGAACTTGCGATGCAGGAGCAAGCTGATGGCAATCGCTCTAAAGCACTTCAGCACTTCAAGAAGGCGCTTTCTGAAGATCCTAAATGTGTTCGTGCAAGTATTGCTTTAGGTAAGTTCCACTTAGCGAATGAAGATTACCAAAAGACAATTGATTGTCTGGAGTCGGTACTCGAACAAGATATCGATTTTATCAGTGAGGTGTTGCCAACTCTTGCTGAGTGTTACCACAAACTTGGACAAGAAGCTCAACTGGTCGAGTTCCTGAAAGCGTGTATACAGAAGAAAGCCGGTGTATCTGCCGAACTGATGCTGGCGCAATTGGTTGCTCACCATGAAGATGTAGGCTCTGCGCAAGAGCTACTGACCAAGCAGCTTGTTAAAAACCCAACCATGAAAGGTTTTTATCGATTAATTGATTACCACCTAGCGGAAGCTGAAGAAGGTCGAGCGAAAGACAGCTTAACCACACTTCAGTCTATGGTTGGTGAACAACTTAAGGTTAAGCCCCATTATCGTTGTCGTCAGTGTGGTTTCTCAACACATTCAATGTATTGGCACTGCCCTTCATGTAAGGGGTGGGGAACGATCAAGCCTATTCGTGGGCTTGATGGTGAATAGATTTGTGGTCATTTTAAGACCAAATTATTAATTGCAGCTTTCGGGCTGCATTTTTATGACTGTTATTTATCACCTGATTTGGTGATTGAAATTTTTAGAAAGTTAACTGCGTTAGGAGATGAAATGAACGACCAAAAAATCATTGTAGCTTTGGATTATGACAACCAAGCGGATGCGTTAGCCTTTGTTGATCGTATTGATCCAGCATCTTGCCGCCTAAAAGTGGGCAAAGAGATGTTTACTCTGTTTGGCCCTGAATTTGTTCGTGAATTGCATAAGCGTGGTTTCTCAGTATTTTTAGACCTTAAGTTTCACGATATCCCGAACACATGTTCAAAGGCAGTCCGCGCTGCCGCTGAACTAGGTGTATGGATGGTGAACGTACATGCTAGTGGCGGTGAGCGCATGATGACAGCTTCTCGCGAGATTTTAGAACCGTATGGTAAAGATCGTCCGCTGTTAATCGGTGTGACGGTATTAACCAGTATGGAGCAATCTGACTTGGCGGGTATCGGTTTGGATTTGGAGCCTCAGCAACAAGTTATGCGCTTAGCGTCTCTAACGAAAAACTCAGGCCTAGATGGCGTTGTATGTTCGGCACAAGAGGCTTCTTTACTGAAAGGGGCTCTGGGTCAAGAGTTTAAACTAGTGACTCCTGGTATTCGACCTGTAGGCGCTGATGTTGGCGACCAGAAGCGAATCATGACGCCTTCTAAGGCGATTCAAGCCGGCTCAGACTACTTAGTTATCGGTCGTCCAATTACTCAAGCAGCAGACCCTGCAGCAGTACTTGCTGAAATCAACGGCACGCTAGCTTAAGCCTATAATTAAGTCGCAATTCCAATAAAGAAGGCCAGCAATTTGCTGGCCTTTTTGTTTGTTTTCGAGAAACAGAATTCGTTTGGGCTAGATTGGCTTAACTTAAACCGGCGCACCACTATGGAATTTGAAGTCACTGTCTTCTGAAGTGATAAGTTCCGCTTCTACTTGCGCAAAATGAGCAATACGCTCTGAAATATCTTTACCTGCGATCTGTTCTGCTAGCTCAAGGTAATCTTGGTAGTGGCGAGCTTCTGAGCGAAGTAGAGACACGTAAAATTTCTCCATGTCTTCTTCCAAGAAAGGAGCCAATTTAGCGAATCGTTCACAAGAGCGAGCTTCAATAAACGCGCCGATGATAAGCTTATCAACCAGAGCATCAGGCTCGTAAGTCTTAACTTGTTTGATCAAGCCTTTAGCATAACGACCCGCCTCGATTGGCTGGTAAGTTACGCCTTTCTTCTCCATCAACTCCATGACTTGGTAGAAGTGATGCAGCTCTTCTTTGATCAGCAGTACCATCTTATCGATCAGATCAGCACCGTAATTACAGCCTTCTTTCGCTGTGATTTGCTTGGATACGTTGCTTTTACCACGCAGAGACTCTAAGTCTCCGATACGACGGTAAGCAAATTGCTCGTATGGCAAAATCCATTCATTCAGTTGTTTCGCA
This sequence comes from Vibrio sp. 10N.286.51.C3, assembly GCF_003050065.1. Taxonomy (NCBI): domain Bacteria; kingdom Pseudomonadati; phylum Pseudomonadota; class Gammaproteobacteria; order Vibrionales; family Vibrionaceae; genus Vibrio; species Vibrio sp. 10N.286.51.C3. The sequence continues at coordinate 125,725 of NZ_PIGC01000005.1, forward strand.
CTTTCTTTATCAACTGCGTACTTGCGGATAAGGAACAAGGCACTCTGTGCTGCTTTAAGTTCACACAGCATGTGATCGCGTAGAATGATGTGCAGATTTTCAGGCTTTTTGGCTTCATCTATCCATGAATCTGGCGTTTCTGCTTTCAGAAAAGAGTGGATTGGAGCGAGTAGTTCTTGATACATGGTCAGGGAAAGTTTGTTGATAATGCGGGGATTTTATCACAGCTCAAGAGATCTCCCTATACAGAGAAAGGAAATTCAACAGCTATAAAAAAGGCCGCCTATTTAATGTAAATAAGGCGGCCTTTAATTGTTGAGTTAGACTGTTACCATTTTTTCTTTTGACCGAAGAGGGCATCCATATCGTCTTCTCGCTCTTTAGATTCGATCTGTTGTAAATCTTGAGCGTTCTTATCTTGGCGTTTTTGATCAAGCTCGTCGAGCATCTGCTGTAGCTTTTCTTTTGCTTGATTAGAGTACGAATCATTTTTGGTTGCTAGCGCATCGATACCTTTACGCAGTAACTGAATTGCTGTTCCCGGTTGCCCACGAGAAATCGAGTCGTTTGCACGTTTGATAACGTTTTCAATGTTGATACGAATTTGAATTGTCTCTAGACGAGCGTTTTCAACCACATAAGCTTGAGTCTCGAAGCGACCCTTATTGTGTTCGTTGCGGACTGTATCACGTAGGCGCTTAACGAGCTTTAGCATCATGATTGCTTGCTTGTCACTACTTGGTACGCGGAAAACTGTGCTCTCACCACCTTTGTAGTTCTCTTTGAGCTGAGTGATCTGTTGTTTTACGCTTTCAATGCGTTGGGCAAGCTGCTTATTTTTTGGATCGAGTTGATACATGTTTTCTAATGCATCAAGAATCCGATTGTTTAAGCACACAAGAAGATCTTGGCTAAACGGCATGTGATGAGCGTTGCCAATCAGTTCTTCTGTACCGTCAATAATGGTTAGATAACGAGAAGCTTCCTGTTTCTTCGCTGTTTCTACCTTAACTTTATATTGAAGCATGATGTTGTAGCCTAAAACTAACACCAAAAGAACGGCTACTAAGGCGATTATTAAACCAATATTCATATATTTGAGTCTGCTTATTATTTTCTATAGCTAACCTGAGAGGATACACGATTCCATTGTGTATCGGCACTCGTAAATTGCAATTTCTGATTATCTCTTGTTGAGCGAAATCGGCAATCAAAACTTACCCACTAATGTATGAGAATGAGGGTTGGGTTGCAAAGCGTTAGTGATGTTTTTGTTTGTTAAGCTAGAAAAACTCAATTTTTCTGTCATTTTTGTGTTTGAAGCGTTATAACTATTAATTATATTACACGAGACTATAACGCTCTCTTTGCAAATAAGTTAGCACAGAAATGAGTAAAGGATTACGAGGTTAGATATGAAGTTACAGCAACTGAAGTACATTGTTGAGGTTGTAAACCATAACCTAAATGTTTCAGCTACAGCAGAGAGTTTGTACACATCTCAGCCAGGCATTAGTAAGCAAGTTAGATTACTTGAAGACGAGCTAGGCATTCAGATTTTTGAGCGTAGCGGTAAGCATTTAACACAGGTTACCCAAGCCGGTGAGGATATCATTCGCATCTCTCAAGAGATTTTGGCTCGTGTTGAGAGCATTAAAGCCGTAGCGGGTGAACACACTCATCCTGAGATGGGTACATTGAATATTTCAACCACTCATACCCAAGCTCGTTATGCTCTGCCTGATGTGATTAAAGGTTTCACTGCGCGTTATCCAAAAGTATCGCTTCACATGCACCAAGGCACACCAAGCCAGATGTCAGAAGCGGTAGCGAAGGGTACAGCGAACTTTGCGATTGCAACAGAAGCTCTGCACCTTTATCAAGATGCGATCATGCTGCCGTGTTACCACTGGAACCGTTCAATCGTTGTGACCAAAGATCACCCTCTGGCACAGAAGCGAAATATAACGATCGAAGATCTTGCGGCTTATTCTCTAGTGACCTACGTATTTGGTTTCACTGGTCGTTCTGAGCTTGATACTGCGTTCAATAAAGTTGGTCTAACACCGCGTGTTGTGTTTACCGCGACCGATGCGGACGTCATCAAAACGTATGTTCGCATGGGCATTGGTGTGGGTGTCATCGCAAGTATGGCGATTGACCACGAGCAAGATACCGATTTGGTTGCAATTGATGCGAGTCACCTATTTGGTGCTAGCACCACAAGCATTGGCTTTAGAAAAGGCACATTCCTGCGTTCTTACATGTTTGATTTTATGGAGCGTTTTGCGCCGCACCTAACTCGCCCAGTAGTTGAGCAAGCCATTTCTTTGAAGTCTAATGAAGAGATCGAAGAGATGTTTAAAGATATCGAACTACCTGTTCGTTAATCTCTTCATTTAAAGCTAGACTCTTATTCGGCCTGTATTTACAGGCCGTTTTGTTTTCGGCTTTATTGGGCGTGCGTTTTTTAGTTCTCTTTGTCTCGAACCTTTCCATTTGAAGCTCTTACCCCTACAATCCACGCACCATAGGGGGAATCATGCATTCACGATTTACAATTCTCGACTCATTTTTGTTAGAGCACCAAGTTTATTGGCGTTCAGAGCCTTTTCACCTATGCCAAACTCAACAGCAACCATGGCAAGAGGCCAATCGTCCACTTGTTGACTGGTTAGAAGACTTAAGCATTGAAAGCATTCAAACTTTAAAAGAAAACCCTGAGCTGTTGGCCGAGGAACTGATTCGTTTCCTTCCTGATTTAGAGCTCGCGAATCAAAATATTCAGTTTGATAATACAGCTTTGGTAGGGCTCCACCTCCCTCGTGGTACTGCCGATGGTATTCCAGGTAGAAAGTTGCAACAAATCGTGTCGATGGGAGAGGCGGTACTTGATCACCACCATGGTAAAGAGTGGCTGGAGTGGTGTTCTGGTAAAGGCTTCCTTGGTCGAATCTTATCTCAACAATCGAAGCAAAAAGTGACCAGCTTCGAGTGGCAACAATCGCTGTGCGAAAGCGGCCAAAAGATTGCAGATGCACAACGTTTAGAAATGACGTTTGTTCAAGGTGATGCCTTTTCTGAGAGTGTTGATGAGGTGTTTAATTCCAATCAACATGCGGTAGCACTGCATGCCTGTGGTGATCTCCATGTTGAGTTAGTTAAAAAGTCCGTGTCGCATGGGCTTCCTGCTGTGACTATATCCCCTTGTTGTTATCACCTTATTCGTGACGACAACTACAAAGCGATGTCATCAGTGGCACAAGCCTCGGCTTTAACATTGAGCAAGAGTGATTTACGAATTCCACTCCAAGAAACCGTTACTGGTGGCGAAAGGGTAAAGCGACATCGCCAATTGGAGATGAGTTATCGCCTAGGCTTCAGTCAGTTACTCAAGGCTGAAATGGGGATTGATGAATACATTCCCGTGCCGAGCATCAAAAAATCAGAATTGTCTGCGGGCTTTAAAGCTTTTTGTTTATGGGCTTCAGAGATTAAAGAGCTCCCAATTCGTTTGGATACCGATTTTGAGTCTTATCTTGTTCAAGGGGAGCAACTTTTCTGGGAGATGGAAAAACTAAGCCTGGTTCAGCAAGTCTTTAGACGACCATTAGAGATATGGCTAGCGTTGGATCGCGCGATTTATTTAAAAGAACAAGGCTACGAAGCCACCATCGAAGAGTTTTGTGAACGTAGTGTCACACCTCGAAATCTGTTGGTTCATGGTGTTAAGAGCGATAGATAAACGATGCGGTTATTAGAAAGCGTGCTAATCATAGCTTTCGAACGATAGTGTTATAGAGACAAAAAAGCCAGTTCGACAAAATCGGACTGGCTTTTTAATGTGTGGATTAACTGAACGCTTCAACGAGAAAATTTGACGCTCAGTTAGTTACTACATCATTAGTTAAACATTGCGATAGCTTCTGCTGGATCTACGTATTCAAGGTCAAAGCTTTCTGCAACTTCTTTACAAGTTACTTTACCGTGAATGACGTTTAGACCTTCTAGGAAGCCTTCATCAGATAGAAGTGCTTCGCGGTAGCCTTTGTTCGCTAGCTTAACAATGTAAGGAAGTGTTGCATTGTTTAGTGCGTAAGTTGAAGTACGCGCTACAGCACCTGGCATGTTTGCAACACAGTAGTGAACTACGTCATCAACGATGTAAGTTGGGTCTGCGTGAGTGGTTGCGTGAGAAGTCTCGAAACAACCGCCTTGGTCGATTGCAACGTCAACAACAGCTGAACCTGGCTTCATCTTAGCGATGTGCTCTTTTGTAACCAGTTTAGGCGCTGCTGCACCAGGGATTAGTACTGCACCAATCACTAGGTCTGCTTCTAGAACATGCTTCTCGATAGCGTCTTCAGTAGAATAAACCACTTTTGCGCGACCTTGGAATTCTTCATCAAGACGACGAAGTGTATCTACGTTACGGTCAAGGATTGTAACATCAGCGCGAAGGCCAACAGCCATACGTGCTGCGTTAGCACCTACAACGCCGCCACCAACAACAACAACTTTTGCTGGTTCAACACCTGGAACGCCACCAAGAAGAAGACCACAACCACCGTTAGATTTCTCTAATGTTTGTGCACCTGCTTGAATAGACATACGACCAGCTACTTCAGACATTGGTGCTAATAGTGGCAAGCGACCCATATTATCTGTTACAGTCTCATAGGCTACGCAGACAGCTTTGCTCTTGATAAGCTCTTCAGTTTGTGGAAAATCTGGTGCAAGGTGTAAATAGGTAAATAATATTTGCCCTTCGCGAAGCATAGCTCGCTCGACAGCTTGAGGTTCTTTAACCTTTACAATCATCTCTGCTTTCGCGAAAACGTCAGCAGCAGTAGGAAGAATGGATGCGCCTACAGCGATGTAATCATCGTCTGAAAAACCGATACCAGTACCGGCATTGGTTTCTACAAAAACTTGGTGGCCGTGTGAGATTAGTTCTCTCACGCTAGCTGGGGTCATACCAACGCGGTATTCGTGGTTCTTGATTTCCTTAGGTACGCCAATGATCATCCTGACTCCTCATTTTATTTTGGTTGTTTTATCTATGTGTAGGGTAATTCTGTCGAATTAATATCTAGTATAGATAGGTTCAGATAAAATTTGATACTGAATATTAAAAAGTTGTAGTATATTTTTTTGCAAGGAAGTAATAAGGTGGAATAAAAAATGGCAGACAATTATAAGAAGCCGTCCAAGGAACTAGATCGTATTGACCGCAACATTCTTAATGAGTTGCAAAAAGACGGTCGTATCTCAAACGTTGAACTCTCAAAACGAGTAGGACTTTCTCCAACTCCATGTCTTGAACGTGTTCGTCGTTTAGAACGTCAAGGTTACATTACTGGGTACACAGCATTGCTGAACCCACAGTACCTTGATGCTTCACTTTTAGTGTTTGTTGAAATTACGTTGAACCGTGGTGCGCCAGATGTGTTCGAACAATTCAACACCGCTGTGCAGAAACTAGATGACATCCAAGAGTGTCATTTAGTGTCGGGTGATTTTGACTATCTTCTAAAAACACGTGTATCTGATATGGGTGCTTACCGTAAGCTATTGGGTGATACGTTACTTCGTCTACCGGGCGTAAACGACACTCGAACTTACGTTGTAATGGAAGAAGTGAAACAAACTAATCAACTTGTGATTAAAACTCGTTAGTCACAATTGGTGAAATGAAAGAAAGCGGACATTTGTTCCGCTTTCTTGCTTTCTGGAATTGGGTTTTTCTGTTTGATATGGTTAAATCAACAGTAGTTTCATTGAAACGAGCGGCTTTTGCCGCTCGAGATGTTTTTATCCCGTTTAATTATTAAGTTGGTTTATGTTCAAGCAGAGCAGTAATAAAGTAGAAACAATCATTAAAACGAGTGAAGAGCCTCAGTCTCCTCGTTTGAGTGGTTCTCAACGTCTCAAAGAGTGCAGCCTGATTCTCGGTGTTCTCTTCTCTATTCTACTTGCCGTTGCGTTATTAACTTTTAGTCCAGCTGACCCATCATGGTCGCAAACGGCGTGGGGTGGTGACATTCAAAATGCGGGTGGTTATCTAGGTGCTTGGTTGGCGGATACACTTTTCTTCATATTTGGTTCTTTGGCTTACCCTTTGCCTATCTTGGTGACGGTTGCTGCGTGGGTATTATTCCGCAAACGTAATGAAGACGAGCAGATCGACTTCATGCTGTGGGGCACTCGCTTACTTGGCCTGACTATCCTAATCCTTACTAGTTGTGGTCTAGCGGATATTAACTTTGACGACATCTGGTACTTTTCATCAGGTGGAGTCGTGGGTGACGTCTTAACAAGCCTTGCACTTCCGACGTTGAATGTTCTTGGTAGTACGCTGGTTCTTCTTTTCTTATGGGGTGCTGGTTTTACTCTATTAACTGGTATTTCTTGGTTAAGCATTGTGGAATGGTTAGGTGAATGTGCCATCAAATTCTTCACGTCTGCTGTTAATAAGGCTCGTGGCCAAGATCAAGAGCTACTAGAGCCTCAGCTAAGAGAATCAGCAGACCGCGATTTAATCGAAGAACGTCATCAAGAGCCGAGTTACCGTGATGTTCCTGCTTTAGAAGATAACAAAGAATCAACAGAGCATGATCCACTAGATCCTGCAATGAGCTTTTCTGCGACCAATGATTCGTCAGATGCGGCTGCAAGTGCGCTAGAGAGCGCTGCGACACCGAAGCGCCATTACAATATTCACATGCCTGTTGAGGCGCCAGCGAAGCAAGAAGCTTCAGAACAAGAAGAACCTCAGGTTCAGCGCCAACCTCAAGTTGCACCTGAGTCGATCCCTATAGCACCTGTTTACCAAGCGCCAGAAGAACCGTTAGAAGAAGGTATTGAGCGCTCGAAGCAGCTTAATGCCACTATCGAGCAGCTAGAAAACGCCGCTATGTATGAAGATGATCTTGCGGAGCAAGAACAGGTTGATGCGCATGAATCTCAAATCGCGTATCAGCAATACATGCAGAATGAGCAACAAGACGTTACCTCTACTGATATGGCTCTTGAAAGTGCAGAACCAGAGATCAATAGCTCGCCAGAAGTAACGAATGAATTCGATGTTGAAGATGTTCAGCCAGAATCTCTATACGCTTCACCAATGGGTGAGCCAGAAGCAACTGTGGAAGACGATTTCTCTGCACAAGCTTCACCATTTGATGTAACGGAAGAGCAGGCTGACGAACAGACTTTCGCTCCTGAAGCTCAGCAGACTGAAACCGAGCAAGCTGATGCAGAGTTAGCGGATGAGCAATTTGAACCTTTCTCTTATCAAGAAGAACATTCAGAGCCTGAACAGCCAACAGCACAAAGCCAAGAGCCAGCTGTTGATCTTCCTTGGGAAGAAGTTACGGAAGAAGAGTCTTCGCATCAAGATCAGGATGTCGCCGCATTCCAAAGCATTATTTCTGAAGCCCAAGCGAATATGGCAGCGGCGCAGAACCCGTTCTTGGTTCAACAAGATGTTAATTTACCGAAGCCTGCTGAGCCATTACCAACACTTGAATTGTTATTCCACCCTGAAAAGCGTGAAACCTTTATTGACCGTGACGCACTAGAGGCAATTGCTCGTCTTGTGGAATCTAAGCTAGCGGACTACAAGATCAAAGCCGATGTGGTTGATATTTTCCCTGGTCCAGTAATCACTCGATTCGAACTTGATCTGGCTCCGGGTGTGAAAGTAAGCCGTATTTCTGGTCTTTCTATGGACTTAGCGCGTTCGCTTTCTGCATTGGCAGTACGTGTCGTAGAGGTGATTCCGGGTAAACCTTATGTTGGCTTAGAACTGCCAAACATGAGTCGCCAAACAGTATTCTTCTCAGATGTGGTTGCTAGCCCTCAGTTCCAAGAAGCGAAATCTCCAACGACAGTGGTTCTCGGACAAGACATCGCTGGTGAAGCCGTCATTGCTGATCTATCGAAAATGCCTCACGTTCTGGTTGCTGGTACAACCGGTTCTGGTAAGTCGGTAGGTGTGAACGTAATGATTCTGAGTATGCTTTACAAAGCATCACCGGAAGATGTTCGATTCATCATGATCGACCCGAAAATGCTTGAGCTATCGGTTTATGAGGGTATTCCTCATCTATTGTCTGAAGTGGTAACCGACATGAAAGATGCGTCGAACGCCCTTCGTTGGTGTGTTGGCGAGATGGAACGCCGTTATAAGCTGATGTCAGCGTTAGGCGTTCGTAACATTAAAGGTTACAACGATAAGCTTAAGATGGCTGCGGAAGCGGGTCACCCAATTCACGATCCACTGTGGAAGCCGGGCGACAGCATGGACCCTGAAGCCCCATTGCTTGAGAAGCTGCCTTACATTGTGGTTATCGTTGATGAATTTGCCGACCTAATCATGGTGGTCGGTAAGAAGGTTGAAGAACTGATCGCACGTTTGGCACAAAAAGCACGTGCGGCGGGTGTTCACTTGATCCTAGCGACGCAACGTCCTTCGGTGGATGTTATTACCGGCCTTATCAAAGCGAACATTCCAACCCGTGTGGCCTTTACGGTATCAACCAAAACGGATTCAAGAACTATCCTTGACCAAGGTGGTGCGGAATCACTATTGGGCATGGGTGATATGCTTTACTTGCCACCGGGCTCTAGTCATACAACTCGTGTTCACGGTGCCTTTGCATCTGATGATGATGTACACGCAGTTGTGAATAACTGGAAAGCGCGTGGTAAGCCAAACTATATTGATGAGATCACTAACGGCGAACAAACCCCAGAAACCTTGCTTCCGGGTGAGAAGATGGAAGGTGATGAAGAGGTCGATCCTCTGTTTGATCAAGTGGTAGAACACGTTGTTCATTCACGTCGTGGTTCAGTTTCAGGCGTACAGCGTCGATTCAAGATTGGTTACAACCGTGCTGCACGCATTGTCGAGCAACTTGAAGCTCAAGGTATCGTAAGTGCTCCAGGCCATAACGGTAACCGAGAAGTCTTGGCACCAGCGCCACCAAAAGATTAGTTCCACTAGGAACTCATACCCATTAAGTCGGTCAAATCGAAAATATGACCGACTTATGTTCTAACAGGATTATTGATGAAAAAAGTATTCGCACTTTTATTTATGAGCTTCTCAGTGTTTGCTTCTCCGAAAGAAGAGTTGAGTAGCCGTTTGGCATTGAACGCAGGCTTTAGTGCTGACTTTAAACAAGTCGTGACCAGCCCTGATGGTGATGTTGTCATGGAAGGCGAGGGCACGGTAGAGATTGCTCGCCCTAGCTTATTCCGCTGGGAAACCACTTTCCCTGATGAAAACCTATTGGTATCTGATGGCCAAAGCTTGTGGTACTACAGCCCGTTCATTGAGCAAGTGAGTATTTATTGGCAAGAGCAAGCGACATCGCAAACACCTTTTGTCTTGCTTACACGTAACCAAGAAAGCGATTGGGATAACTACAACGTCGCGCAAACAGGTAACCAATTTACACTAACACCAACGGCAGCGGACTCTAATCAGGGTGACTTCCAGATTAATATCACCGAGAAAGGCATTGTTCAGGGCTTTAATGTGATTGAACAAGACGGTCAAAAAGGTGAGTTTACCTTTAGCAATGTTGACTTGGGTAAACCTGCAGCAGACCGTTTTACTTTTGTGGCGCCGGAAGGTGTCGAGGTCGACGACCAAAGAAACTGATCTAAAGAAGCAGATCGTTTGGTAGTACGTCGATAGGCATTAATGCCATCAACGAATCAAGAGATTGCAATTGAGTAATTACAGCTTAGATTTTGCGGGGGACGAAGATTTTCGTCCCCTTGCTGCTCGTATGAGACCGGAAACTGTCGAACAGTATATCGGTCAGCAGCATATATTAGGCCCAGGTAAACCACTTCGCAGAGCATTGGAAGCGGGTCATATCCACTCGATGATTTTGTGGGGGCCTCCGGGCACCGGTAAAACGACGTTAGCCGAAGTAGCGGCAAACTATGCGAATGCAGAAGTTGAACGCGTATCGGCGGTAACTTCGGGCGTAAAAGACATTCGTATTGCGATTGAAAAAGCGCGTGAGAACAAGCAAGCAGGGCGCAGAACCATCCTGTTTGTGGACGAAGTCCATCGCTTTAACAAAAGTCAGCAGGATGCTTTTCTGCCTCATATCGAAGATGGTACCGTGACCTTTATTGGTGCGACGACAGAAAACCCTTCTTTTGAGTTGAACAACGCTTTGTTGTCACGTGCGCGTGTCTACAAACTGACTTCTCTCAATACCGAGGATATTTCCCTCGTCATCCGCCAAGCGATTGAAGATAAGCAACGTGGGTTAGGTGATGTGCCTGCTGATTTTGCTGATAATGTTTTAGATCGCCTTGCAGAACTGGTTAACGGCGACGCGCGTATGTCGCTTAATTATCTTGAACTGCTGTATGACATGGCAGAAGACAACGATAAAGGTGAGAAATCGATAACCTTGCAGCTGTTGGCTGAAGTGGCCGGTGAGAAAGTCGCTCGTTTTGATAATAAAGGCGATATTTGGTATGACCTAATATCTGCAGTTCATAAGTCAATTCGTGGTTCAAACCCGGATGCGGCTTTATATTGGTCGGCACGCATGATTGCGGCAGGTTGCGATCCTCTGTATATCGTTAGACGCTTGCTGGCGATTGCTTCTGAAGATATTGGCAATGCTGACCCTCGCGCAATGCAAGTCGCGATGTCGGCTTGGGATTGTTTTACACGTATTGGCCCTGCTGAAGGGGAGCGTGCGATTGCACAGGCGGTTGTTTATCTCGCGTGTGCACCAAAGAGTAACGCCGTTTATACAGCTTGGAAGCAAGCGTTAACAGACGCGCACAATCTGCCTGAATATGAAGTCCCTCATCATTTACGGAATGCACCCACAACTTTGATGAAGGACATGGGCTACGGGCAAGAATACCGTTATGCTCATGACGAACCTGGAGCCTACGCCGCTGGTGAAAAGTATCTACCTCCTGAAATGGGAGAGAAGCAATACTATTTCCCAACAAAACGAGGCTTAGAGACCAAAATTGGCGAGAAGCTAGATTATCTGGCGGATTTGGACGCAAAAAGCCCACAAAAACGCTATGAAAAGTAGTCTTTTTTGGATATCGTTACCTAGTCATAAAATTTCAATTAAATCGTTATAAATTGGTCGAAATAGCACCAATTTTAGGGGTTTAGCAGTGATTCAGTAGCAGACTACTGAATATTCAAATAACTAAAGCATAGGATTAGCAATGCTGGATTCTAAATTACTTCGAGCTGAGCTGGATGAAACAGCGGCAAAATTAGCACGTCGAGGCTTCACCCTTGATGTAGAGACAATTCGTGAACTTGAAGAAAAACGTAAGTCCCTTCAGATGAAAACTGAAGAGCTACAAGCGTTACGTAACTCTCGATCGAAGTCCATTGGTCAAGCGAAAGCAAAAGGCGACCATGAAGAAGCTGAGCGTATCCTTGCAGAAGTAGGCAACTTAGGCGCAGAACTAGATCAAGCTAAAGTAGCATTGGCTGATCTTCAATCTGAGCTAGAAACGATCACAATGTCTATTCCTAACCTACCTGATGCAGAAGTGCCAGATGGTAAAGATGAAGACGACAACGTAGAAGTTTCTCGTTGGGGTCAACCTAAGGCTTACGACTTTGAAGTGAAAGATCATGTAGATCTTGGCGAAATGTCTGGCGGTCTTGATTTTGCTAGCGCAGTTAAAATCTCTGGTTCTCGTTTCATCGTGATGAAAGGCAAATTCGCACGCCTACACCGTGCTATTGCTCAGTTCATGCTGGACCTTCACACTGATGAGCACGGCTACACAGAAATGTACGTACCGTACCTAGTGAACCACGATAGCCTTTACGGTACTGGTCAACTTCCGAAGTTCGGCGAAGACTTGTTCCATACAAGCCCGCTAACTGAGCAAGTAAGTGACGTACCTCTTAAGACTCTATCGCTTATCCCTACTGCGGAAGTACCGGTAACGAACATGGTTCGTGACACTATTACTGATGAAGCTGAACTGCCACTTAAGATGACAGCTCACACGCCATGTTTCCGTTCTGAAGCGGGTTCTTACGGTCGTGACACTCGTGGTCTTATCCGTATGCACCAATTCGACAAAGTTGAATTAGTACAAATCACTAAGCCAGAAGACTCAATGGCAGCGCTTGAAGAGCTAACTGGTCATGCTGAAAAAGTACTTCAACTTCTAGAGCTTCCTTACCGTAAAGTAATTCTATGTACGGGTGATATGGGCTTCGGTTCTGCGAAAACTTACGACTTAGAAGTATGGGTTCCAGCACAAGAGACTTACCGTGAGATTTCTTCTTGTTCAAACATGTGGGATTTCCAAGCGCGTCGTATGCAAGCTCGTTTCCGTCGTAAAGGCGAGAAGAAACCTGAACTTGTACACACACTAAACGGTTCTGGTCTTGCTGTTGGTCGTACTATGGTTGCTATTCTTGAGAACAACCAAGAAGCTGACGGTCGTATTGCTATCCCAGCTGTACTTCAGCCATACATGGGCGGTGTAACGCACATCGGTTAATCGTTCGACGATTTAGTGAGTTCATAAATTATTGAAAACCCAGCCTATTGGCTGGGTTTTTTATTATCTGAAAAATATATTGGTGCGTTCTTTGACTACTTTCACCTAAATATTATTACGAAAAAGTAATAGTGTTTTGTTATTTTTGCATATTATTACTTAATTGTAATGTGGCTATAATGTCCTCTTACCGCGGTAGGTAAAGATTTTCTCGTTTATGTACAGAGGAGGGCTTATGGCCGTAGGATGGGCTGGAGACGATAGTGTCAGCCAGCAAATACAAAATACCATTGATGATGAGATCTCTCGTGTCAGAGGAAACCTTCGAGGTGGTGAGAGTTTGCGTTATTGTGATGAGTGTGGTGATGAGATACCGGAACAAAGACGACTCGCGATCAAAGGCGTTCGTTTGTGTATCGAATGTCAGTCAATATTAGAGCATGACGCACATCGACATTCATTGTTTAACCGTCGAGCAAGTAAAGATAGCCAATTACGTTAAACTGACGGTTACCTTCAAAACAGTTAAGGCCTTACTTTTATGTAAGGCCTTTAAGTTTAATTAAGTGATTTATTATTGAAGATATATAGAAATAATCATCGCTCTTGTTCAGAACAATAAACGCATTATTTAATTACTATTTAAAGCAATGAGCATTTTGTAATGCAGTGTCGATAGCTGCGACCAATTGCTCAATATGTTGTGGTTCGCTAATAAACGGAGGCATCATATAAATTAACCTTCCGAACGGACGAATCCAAACACCTTGCTCAACAAAATGAGCTTGAATGGTTTCCATATCGACAGGTGTGTGTGTTTCAACAACGCCAATCGCTCCTAGCCAGCGTACGTCTTTTACAAGATCATGCTCTCGTAAAGGTGGCAGTAATTCAGAGAAGAGCTGTTCGATCTGTTGAGTCTGATTTTGCCAATCGCCTCGCTCTATGATCGACAAGCTTGCCGCACCGACTGCACAAGCTAATGGGTTCCCCATAAAGGTTGGCCCGTGCATAAAGCAGCCCGCTTCACCGCCACATACCGTATCAGCGACTTCTTTGCTCGCCAGTGTTGCTGAAAGGGTCATGTAGCCACCAGTCAGCGCTTTGCCAACACATAAAATATCAGGTTGAACATCGGCATGTTCACAAGCGAACAGTTTGCCTGTGCGGCCAAACCCGGTAGCAATCTCATCCAAGATCAGCAATACGTTGAATTCATCACACAGCAATCGAACCTGTTTTAGTAACTCAGGGTGGTAGATGCGCATACCGCCAGCACCTTGGACAATTGGCTCCAAGATCACGGCTGCGACTTCTTGATGATGTGTTGCTAGCTTTTCACGGAAGCTGTTTATGTCGTTAGCGTCCCATTGTTCCCAAAAACCTGTTTTCGGTGAATCTGCAAAAATATGTTCAGGCAAAAAGCCTTTGTAGAGGCTGTGCATCGAGTTGTCAGGGTCGGTCACTGACATCGCTGCAAAGGTATCACCGTGGTAGCCATCTCTGAGTGTGAGGAACTTCGAGCGAGGTTGTCCTTTGGCATGCCAGTATTGAAGCGCCATTTTAAGACTCACTTCTACGGCAACTGAGCCTGAATCGGCCAAGAATACATGTTCAAGATTACTTGGTGCTAGGTTGAGAAGCTTCTTACATAAATCGATGGCAGGCTGGTGGGTGATACCACCAAACATAACGTGTGAAACCTTATCTATTTGGCTATGAGCAGCGGCATTTAGCTCTGGATGATTGTAGCCGTGGATAGTTGACCACCAAGACGACATACCATCAATAATTCGTTTTCCGCCTTCTAATTCTAAGTAAACACCGTCTGCATTGGTGACTGGGTAGCAGGTCAGAGGTGTTAACGTTGATGTGTAGGGATGCCAGATATGCTGGCGATCAAAGGCGAGATCCATAGTAACTTCCATTCTTGGTGTGATTAGAAAATAATCAGATGTAAACTTTTGATATTATCAATGTGTTGACAGTCTAAAGCTTGTCGGTAGACTAGCCAAGCATAAATGCAAACTCTAGACGCAGAGTTGTAACATCAAAAAAATAAAAAAAAGGATCGACACGTGGAAGTTCGTCATGACTGGACAGTTGCTGAAGTAACAGCGCTGCTTGAAAAACCGTTTATGGATTTAATGTTTGAAGCTCAAGTCGTTCATAGACAGTACCAAGAGCACAACCACGTGCAGGTGAGTACGCTTTTGTCGATAAAGACAGGTGCTTGTCCTGAAGATTGTAAGTACTGCCCTCAAAGTGCTCACTACCGAACGGATGTCGACAAAGAACGCTTAATGGAAGTTGAGCGTGTTTTGGATGCAGCGCAAAAAGCCAAGAATGCGGGCTCAACTCGTTTTTGTATGGGCGCTGCATGGAAAAACCCGAAAGAACGCGATATGCCTCACCTAACTGACATGATCAAAGGTGTGAAAGGCATGGGTCTAGAAACCTGTATGACCCTGGGCATGTTAACGCCGGATCAAGCAGGTGAGCTAGCCGACGCAGGTTTGGACTACTACAACCATAACCTTGATACGTCTCCAGAGTTTTACGGCAGCATTATTACCACTCGTACTTACCAAGATCGTTTAGATACGCTATCTCACGTGCGTGATGCCGGAATGAAGATCTGTTCTGGTGGCATCATCGGTATGGGCGAAAGCACCAATGACCGCGCAGGCCTTCTTGTAGAACTGGCGAACCTTCCAGTACACCCTGAAAGTGTACCAATCAACATGCTTGTAAAAGTGAAAGGCACACCGATGGAAAACGTCGATGATGTCGAGTCTTTCGACTTCATCAAGCTGATTGCAATTGCACGTATTATGATGCCTATGTCTGCGGTTCGCTTATCTGCAGGCCGTGAGAACATGAACGAACAGATGCAAGCGATGTGTTTCATGGCGGGTGCGAACTCTATCTTCTACGGTTGTAAGCTACTGACGACGCCAAACCCTGATGAAGACACGGATATGCAGTTGTTTAAGAAGCTGGGTATCAACAGCCAAGAAGTGGCTCAAAAGCCAGACGAAATTCAAGAAAACGAACTGTTAGATCAAGTGGTGGAGCGCGTTGCGGCTCGTCCAACTAAAGATGACATGTTCTACGATGCCACTGTTTAAAGCTCGCATTAAAGAAGCCCTTGTTCATCGCCATGAGCAAGGGTTGACTCGCCAACTCAAGGTGCTCGAAAACAGCAATGGACCTTTGCTGAATAGCGAAGGTTCTAGTTTCATCAATTTTTCGAGTAATGATTATTTAGGCTTGGCGAACGATCCTGAACTGGTGGATGCATGGCAAACGGGTCTTTCACAATATGGAGCTGGAAGTGCGGCGTCGCCATTGGTTACAGGCTTTAGTCCTGCTCATCGAAATTTAGAGGCTCAACTGTGTGAATGGTTGGGCTTTGAACGTGCCATTCTCTTTAGCTCTGGTTTCAGCGCCAATCAAGCCTTGTTGTTCTCTCTTCTTGAGAAAGACGACTCACTGTTGCAAGACAAACTTAACCACGCTTCTTTGATGGAGGCGGGGATGCTTTCTCCTGCAACAATGAAACGTTTTAAGCATAACGATACGCAACATCTAGAGTCGCTACTGAGCCGTTCTCCACAATCCTTAGTTGTGACGGAAGGCGTGTTCAGCATGGACGGCGACCAAGCTCCTCTCAATCAAATATCTCGCCTGACCAATCAATACGACAGTTGGCTAGCGGTTGATGATGCCCACGGTATTGGCGTACTAGGTGATAAAGGGGCGGGGAGCTGTAACGCGGCACAAATAACGCCTGATATCTTAATTGTGACTTTTGGTAAAGCCTTTGGTCTTTCTGGAGCTGCGATTCTTTGTTCATCAGAAGTGGGTGATTACTTAACTCAGTTCGCTCGTCATCATGTGTATTCGACGGCAATGCCACCTTCACAAGCAGTGGCTTTGTCTCATGCGTGTCAGATGATTCAAACACAAGAGTGGCGTCGCGAGAAGCTAACCGAGTTAGGGGCTCTTTATGCAGAGCAGCTGAATGGCGTGAAAGGCTTTGTTGATACTCAGACTCCAATTAAGCCATTTGTGATAGGTGAAGCTCAGGCTGCATTATCTATAGCTGAAGAGTTAAAGCAAAACCAAGTTTGGGTGACCGCAATAAGGCCGCCAACCGTTCCAGCCGGAACCGCTCGATTACGAATCACGCTAACGGCTAACCACAGTCAGAAACAGATTCTTCAGTTAACCAGCTCGTTGCTTAAAGCAATAGAGCTAAATAATGAGGCTCAGTAAATGTCACAAGAAGCAGTAGTGCATGATTACATAGGCCAAGATAAAAGTGCGATTGCCGAAGCTTTCGGTAAAGCAGCAACAACCTATGATAAACACGCTGAGTTTCAGCGCGATGTTGGTCACCGGCTATTGGATAAGTTACCGAGCGACCTCTCAGGGTTAAAGGTGCTCGATTTAGGTTGTGGGACTGGCTATTTCTCCGAACAGATGGTGAAACGCGGTGCTGAAGTGGTATGCGCTGATCTTTCTGATGGAATGCTGCAAAAAGCAGAACAGCGCTGTGGCGCAAGTGTTTGTCTATATCAACAAGCTGATGCCGAACAATTACCGTTTGAAGATGGGTCTTTTGACATCGTTTTTTCAAGCCTTGCGTTGCAATGGTGTGACGATTTATCGTCGCCTTTGAGAGAAATGAAGCGTGTTGCTGCCGCTGGTGGGCGTGTTATTTTCTCAACTTTGCTTGATGGGTCACTGTTTGAGTTGAAAAAGTCGTGGTCTAAAATTGACTCACATCAACACGTTAACCATTTTATTACAATCAATCAGGTAAAAATTGCGTTAGCGCAATCTAGCTGTACAGCTCATCAACTAGACTTGCCCACCATCACCGTTTGGTACGACACTGCGTTTGAACTGATGCGCGACCTTAAAGGTATTGGCGCTAATCACGTAAGTGGTCGCTCACAAGGTTTAACAAGTCGTCGCATGTTGCAGCTTGTTGAACGGGAATATCGAGAGTTTAAAAACCATCAAGGTTTCTTGCCAGCAACATATCAAGTTTGTTTAGGGGTTATTCAATTATGATTGATGCATTATTTATTGCAGGTACGGATACCGAAGTGGGAAAAACTGTGGTTTCAAAAGCGATTCTTCAAGCTTTGGCCGCACAAGATCTATCAACAATTGGTTACAAGCCAGTTGCAGCAGGGAGTGAGAAATCCCCTGAAGGTTTACGTAATAGTGATGCTCTGCATCTTCAAGAAGCAGCGACGCAAGATATTGCTTACGAAGACGTCAACCCGTATGCGCTATTGTTACCGTCATCGCCTCACATCGCTGCTAAACATGACGGTGTTGTAATTGATGAAGCGGTATTATCAGCGAAGCTAGAACAGCATAAGCAAAATTCTGACATAGTTCTAGTTGAAGGTGCTGGTGGCTGGCGTGTACCGGTTTCAGATGATGAATATTTGTCTAGCTGGGTTAAAAAAGAGCAGTTGCCAGTAGTACTTACTGTGGGTATTAAGCTTGGTTGTTTGAGCCACGCTCTATTAACGGCAGAAGCGATTCGTGCTGATGGCCTAAACCTAGTAGGTTGGGTCGCAAACCGTATCAATCCGGGTACTGAGCACTACGCAGATATTATTGCGATGCTTGAAGATAAGCTAGGTGCGCCAAAGTTAGGTGAAATCCCTTACGTACCAAAAGCGAAGTCTAAGAACATTGGTAAGTACATTGATGTGCAGCCTTTGCTTGCGCTTTAATTATCACCTTATGTACTAAATAAGAAAAGGGCTGCGATTGCAGCCCTTTTGCTATTTTAAGCCTTTAGATCTTAAGTTGATAAACAACCGGTCTTTTAATAGAAAGCTTGGGATTAATGTTCTTTTGTCAGTCCCATTAAAGCTTGCTGTGTTTCTGTGATCTTTGTCTGTGCAGTTTGCGGTGTTAGGATTCCGATCTGCTTTTTCGCTTCTTCTTCAGTAATCCCTAGGTGACAGCACAGTAAATCGATAGCCATTTGAGTGTTAGTACCTTCAACCATGATTCTTCCCTTTTTGTACATGGACTAGCCAATAAATCATCTGAAGTCACTGTAAACGGATTGTTATATCGACACCATACGACTTAGGTCTAATAGACTAGATTTAATTCGGATATGGTCTCGTAATCAAATGTTGCAATTTAATGCTTAACCTTGTTTTCTTAATCTAAGACTATATGTATAAGTAAGTATAAGTCTTCAAGGTTGGAATCTATTGCTGTCTACCTTGTCTATAACAATAAGTTTTATAAAAACAGCTTTCATGCGGAGATAAGTAATGAAGCGAGTAATGTTGTTCCTTGCAACCAACCTAGCGGTTGTATTGGTTCTAAGTGTTGTTCTTAATATTGTATACGCAGTCACAGGTATGCAACCCGGTAGCCTCTCAGGCTTATTGGTGATGGCTGCGGTATTTGGTTTTGGCGGCTCATTCATTTCATTAATGATGTCAAAGAAAATGGCGCTACGCTCTGTAGGCGGCATGGTCATTGAAAGCCCGCGCAACGAAACAGAACATTGGTTGATGGAGACGGTAAGCCGTCAATCTCAACAGGTTGGTATTGGTATGCCAACAGTGGCGATCTACGACTCGCCAGACATCAACGCATTCGCGACAGGCGCTAAGCGTGACGATTCATTGGTCGCAGTATCAACAGGCCTGCTGCACAACATGACGCGTGATGAAGCTGAAGCGGTATTGGCTCATGAAGTTAGCCATATCGCGAACGGCGACATGGTGACAATGACTCTAATGCAGGGTGTTGTGAACACGTTCGTTATCTTCCTATCTCGTTTCATCGCCAACATTGTTGCGTCGAATGACAACGAAGAAGAGGGTGGCAGCAACATGATGGTGTACTTCGGTGTGTCTATGGTGCTGGAATTGGTATTTGGTTTCCTAGCGAGCTTCATTACGATGTGGTACAGCCGCCATCGTGAGTTCCATGCTGATGCAGGTGCTGCGCACTTGGTAGGTAAAGATAAGATGATTGCAGCGCTAGAGCGTCTAAAAGTGAGCCACGAGCCGCAATTAGAAGGTTCTATGATGGCGTTTGGTATTAACGGTAAGAAGTCTCTTACTGAGCTATTAATGAGCCATCCGCCACTAGATAAGCGTATTGCGTCTCTACGTAACATGTAATTTCTAATATGATTAGCCATCGCTAGTCGACAAGAAAAATCTAAAGGCTTCCTTCGGGAGGCCTTTTTTGATCTTGGCGCTTAAGATAACAAGTGTTGAGACATGAAGTATGAGATACGAGGTGTAGTTGTCGCTAGGTGATTAAATTGAATAAGCAGGGGGCGAGTAGATCAATTGGAGGAGGCTTGGTGTTCTTATGTTTACGATTCTTGTGTCGATAGATTTAATTCCGCGCAATAAAAAGGCTTCCACATGGGAAGCCTTAGTCTATTCTGCGATTCGAATCTTACAGCTTGTCAGTTAGCTCGATTGCTTGACCGATGTAGTTTGCTGGAGTCATCTCTTTCAGGCGAACTTTCTCGTCTGCAGGGATTTCAAGACCGTCGATGAATGCACGCATGCCTTCTCCATCTACACGCTTACCACGAGTTAGCTCTTTTAGCTTCTCGTATGGCTTCTCGATGCCGTAACGACGCATTACTGTTTGTACTGGTTCAGCAAGAACTTCCCAGTTTTTGTCTAGTTCAGCAAGTAGTGCTTCACGGTTAACTTCTAGCTTGCTAATACCTTTCAGAGTTGAAGTGTATGCAATGATTGCGTAGCCAACACCAACACCTAGGTTACGAAGAACTGTAGAGTCAGTTAGGTCACGTTGCCAGCGAGAAACTGGAAGTTTTTGTGCAAGGTGGCTAAATACTGCGTTAGCTAGACCAAGGTTGCCTTCAGAGTTTTCGAAGTCAATTGGGTTAACTTTATGCGGCATTGTAGAAGAACCGATTTCGCCAGCAATAGTCTTCTGCTTGAAGTGACCAAGAGCAATGTAGCCCCAAACGTCACGGTCGAAGTCTAGAAGAATCGTGTTGAAACGAGCAACCGCGTCGAATAGCTCAGCGATGTAATCGTGAGGTTCGATTTGAGTTGTGTACGGGTTCCAAGTTACGCCAAGAGATTCAGTGATGAACTCTTCAGAGAACTGGTGCCATTCAACTTCTGGGTATGCAGAAAGGTGTGCGTTGTAGTTACCTACCGCGCCGTTGATTTTCGCTAGGATCTCAACGCTTTCGATTTGCTTGTATTGACGTTCCATACGGTACGCAACGTTAGCCATCTCTTTCCCCATAGTAGAAGGAGAAGCTGGCTGACCGTGTGTACGAGAAAGAAGAGGAATGTCACGGTACTCGTTCGCAAGTGCTTTGATAGCATCAATTACGTTACGAATTTCTGGAAGAATCACTGTGTCACGAGCTTCTTTAAGCATAAGCGCATGAGATGTGTTGTTGATGTCTTCAGAAGTACATGCAAAGTGAATGAATTCGTTAACTGCGTGAAGCTCAGGAACGCCCGCAACTTTCTCTTTCAAGAAGTACTCAACCGCTTTTACGTCGTGGTTTGTCGTGCGCTCGATCTCTTTGATACGCAGAGCGTCTTCTTCGCTGAAGTTAGCGGCTAGTTCATCAAGAAACTGGTTAGCTTCTGCACTGAACGCTGGTACTTCCTTGATTGCATCAGTAGCTGCAAGCTTTTGTAACCAACGAATTTCAACGATAGAGCGGTACTTTAGTAGTCCAAACTCACTAAAGATGCTGCGTAATGCAATAGTCTTACTTCCGTAACGGCCGTCTACTGGTGAAACAGCAGTCAATGCTGACAGTTCCATGGTGTTCTCCTGAATTGAGTTTTCTAAATTTTGAGAGGTTTATACCAGTAACAATCTCAATTGTCACGCACATTGCGCAATCGTTTGCGTGAGAGTTGTGTTGATACAAAAAACAAGCTCGCGACAAGGCGCGAGCTAATAAATTACATTCGAGCTAGTAGGATTTGAGCCTGCTCGATCATCTTCTTGCGACCGAAGATAAGGTGGCGGCGTTTACCACCAACCTGGCGCCATAACACAGCGCTTCGAATCCCTGATAGAAGCAGTGCGCGAACCTTATGTTGGCTCGAGGTTTGTTGAAGTACAGCTGGTGTGCCAGAAACCTGAATACGAGGGCCTATTGGGCTCACAACATCAAGGTAGATGCTCGCAAGGTTGCTGATCATTTGCTCGTCAAACAGATCAAAGTGTTCAGTTTGGCGCTCTGCAGTTTGAATGCGGTCACCAAGCTGAGACATAGAGTCGTTGCGAGAAGATAGCTTACGCTCAAGAGCCATCAAGCTGATAATGTAACGAGTAATATCGCTACCAGCTGGAGTACTATCGATACCTTTTACTAAGCACTCAAGGCCAAGCTTTAGGTTCGCTTCACGTCCAAATACGCCAACTGTATTTGCTGGGTTGGTATTTAAAATAGCACTGAGTGAAGCTTCGAAGGCATCTTTATCACAATGGCCGTCTTTCGCTACTTGTTGAACCAAAGCCACAGCTTGGCAAATTCCGGCGAAAGCAATAGTACGGTCATAAAGTGTATTAGCCACGTAGTAACTCCTAGTTGTCTTCTATCGTTTGTCGTTCGATTAGTTAGATGCGTTTTTCGATGATACCGCCACCAAGACATACTTCGTCTAGGTAGAACACTGCCGATTGACCTGGGGTCACAGCAATCTGAGGTTCATCAAAAATAACCTTAATGTTCTCATCATCAATTGGGATGATTGTACAAGGAATATCAGTCTGACGGTAACGTGTTTTTACCGTGCATGTCATAACTTCAGTAATTGGTGTGCGATTTACCCAATGAAGCTGAGAAGCGATCAAACCTTCTGATTTCAAAAGAGGGTGGTCTTTACCTTGTACTGCGATCAAAACATTACGCTTGAGATCTTTTTCACCAACAAACCATGGTTCTTCATTACCGCCGCCACCTTTAGTGCCACCGATATGAAGGCCTTTGCGCTGACCTAGCGTGTGGTACATCAAACCTTGGTGTTGACCAATCACTTGGCCTTCAGGTGTTTCGATGTTACCCGGTTGTGCTGGTAGGTATTTGCCTAGGAATTCAGTGAACTTACGCTCACCGATAAAGCAGATGCCTGTAGAATCTTTCTTCTTCGCTGTGATCAAGTCTTGCTCTTCAGCAATACGTCGCACTTCTGGCTTTTCTAATTCACCGACAGGGAATAGGCTGCGTGCCACTTGATCTGAGCTTAGCGTGTATAGGAAGTAGCTTTGGTCTTTGTTGCTGTCTAGACCACGTAGCATTTCTGGTTTTACGCCAGCATCAAGCTCTTCTTGAGTTGGGAAAGTACGACGAACGTAGTGACCCATCGCAATATAGTCTGCGTCTAGCACTTCATCCGCAAACTCTAAGAATGCTTTGAATTTGATTTCTTTGTTACAAAGGATATCAGGGTTCGGTGTACGACCCGCTTTGTACTCTTCAAGGAAGTACTCGAATACATTGTCCCAGTATTCCGCAGCAAAGTTGATCGTGTGTAGGTGGATGCCTAGTTTGTCACATACCGCTTGAGCATCAGCAAGGTCTTCAGCTGCCGTGCAGTATTCTTCGTTATCATCTTCTTCCCAGTTTTTCATGAAAAGGCCTTCTACCTGATAGCCTTGTTGCTGAAGAAGATACGCCGATACTGACGAATCTACACCGCCGGACATACCGACAATTACTTTCTTTTCGCTGTTTCCAGAGCTGATATCTGACATGTCTAAACACCGTTACTATTACTTGGTCGCAGATTCTAACAGAAAGAGAAACGCCGTGACAGATCCGAGACCGGAATCACAGTTTCATTTGCACAAATAGTGCGCTGACTTTGTTAGAGAATCGCATGAGAGCGAGGTGAGTCGCTAGGATGTCAGAAGTATATGTGGCATAGTCGCTCGAAATCCAAGACCTGAGATAAAAAAATGTCTGAACAAAATGAATTTATGCAAGAAGAAGAGCTGATTGAGATTATCGAAAACCAGCTTGAAGATGGCGAACCTGTAAAAGTTAAAGAGACGCTGATGCGTTTAATGATGACTGGTACTCCTCGTGAAGAGGCAATTGCGGCTATGGCATGTGCACTGGCAATTGAAGTCTTTGACGTTATGAAAAACGGCGCGGAGTTCAATCAAAAACGTTACGCAGAGCATTTGGGTATGCTGCCTGATCTGAGCTTTATGGAAGGCGAATAAAAAAAACCTTCAGCAAACGTTTGCTATAGTTTGAAAGATTGCCGCGTTAAATATAGCGCGGTAGAATCCGCCACCTATTTCCCCTTGACTTAGACTAGCCCTATGAAATTCCCTGGACAACGTAAATCAAAGCACTACTTTCCGGTTCACGCTCGTGATCCTCTAGTGAGCCAAGCTCAAAGCAGTAAAAGAATGTCACGCACTCATATTATCGGTATTGACCAAACATTGGTGGATATTGAAGCAAAGGTGAGTTCTGAACTTATTGAGAAGTATGGTTTGAGCAAGGGACATTCACTGGTTATTGGTGACGCAGCCGCTGAATCTTTATATCAAGAATTAAAAGAACAGTGCCTGATTACCAATGAATACGCTGGTGGCACAATTGGTAACACATTACACAACTATTCAGTGCTAGCGGATGACCGTTCTACTCTACTGGGTGTAATGAGCCAAGATATTAAGATTGGTAGCTACGGTTACCGCTATTTATGTAATACATCAAGCAGAATGGATCTGAACCATTTACAAGGGGTAGATGGCGCAATTGGTCGCTGCTTTGCATTAATTACAGAAGACGGTGAACGTACTTTCGCAATTAGCGAAGGACAAATGAACCAATTAAAACCAGAAAGCATTCCTGAAAAGATCTTCAAAAGTGCTTCTGCTTTAGTTTTAACGGCTTATTTAGTTCGTTGTAAGCCAGGTGACCCTATGCCTGAAGCAACAATGAAAGCGATCGAATACGCGAAGAAATACGATGTGCCTGTTGTTTTAACCCTTGGTACTAAATTTGTTATTCAAGATGATCCAGAATTCTGGAAAGATTTCCTTGAGCAACACGTAACTGTTGTTGCAATGAATGAAGATGAAGCTGAAGCATTGACAGGCGAGAGTGATCCGCTTGCTGCTTCAGATAAAGCGTTAGAGTGGGTAGACCTTGTTCTATGTACCGCGGGACCTGTTGGCCTATTCATGGCGGGTTACACGGAAGATGCAGCTAAACGTGAAACGTCACTGCCTTTACTTCCAGGTTCAATCGCAGAGTTCAACCGTTTTGAATTTAGCCGTCCTGCGCATAAAGATTTATGTGAAAACCCAACCAAAGTGTATTCGCATATTGCGCCATACATGGGTGGTCCGGAAAAAATCAAAAATACCAATGGTGCAGGTGATGCTGCTTTATCGGCTTTATTACATGATATGGCTGCGAATAAGTACCACAAAGAAAACGTGCCAAACTCAAGTAAGCACCAACATTCATTTTTGACCTATTCTTCTTTCTCACAAGTTTGTAAATATTCAAACCGTGCTAGCTATGAAGTGTTGGTTCAACACTCTCCACGTTTATCTCGTGGTCTTCCTGAAAGAGAAGATAGCCTAGAAGAAGCGTACTGGGAAAGATAAGTTACTTTCTTTAATCAGTAGTACTATCAGTATCAGTTAGTTTCTAATACTGATAGTACAAATATAAAAAAGGCTCCGAAAGGAGCCTTTTTTGTTTCTGAATATATTGAAGCCGTAAATAATACTTTGGTCGACTAAAATATTAATTCTATTGCTTAGCGTGTAATTGATTACTCACTAAGTAAACTAAATGTTTAGATTGCAAACTCTTCTAGAGATTTACCAGCATCTAGCTGTTCTTGGATAGCTGAAGGCGTACGACCTTGACCTGTCCAAGTCTTCTCATCGCCATTTCCGTCTACATATTTGTATTTCGCAGGGCGAGGAGCGCGTTTAGCTTTAGTTGTTTTAGATTTTGCTTCACCAGAAAGTGCTGCAATTAGATCTGCAACATCAATTCCGTCTTTTGCAATTTGTTCAGCAATAGCAGAAAGCTTAGCTTCTTGCTCTGCTTTAGCAGCACGCTCTTCAGCTTCAGACTCTTGACGCTCTTGTACAACAATAGTCAGCTTGTCTAGCGCTTCTTCAAGTTGCTCAAGAGTTAATTCACGTGAGAACGCACGAAGGCTGCGGATATTTAATAGAGTTTTTGTTAATTCAGACATGATATTTTCCATCAAGGTAAACTAAATAATCCTCCTAATAATAAACAGAGCCTAGGAATAAAACAAATAGTATTTCTTCTATTACATATTTAAATATAAAAGTGAGATGAATAGTTGAAAATTCAGAGCCGTATTTCTATCGAATTTATAATAATTATTAAGATTATCTTAAAAACTGATATGTGACTGGTGGAGTAGTTAACTTATGTAGACTATTCTCTTATTGATTAGTTCATTAGCAAAAAGCTATTTTTCTCGGAATGATATGTTGCATTGTTGCTCTTGATGAGTACAATTGCGGCTACCTGATGCGAGGTATTGGTTAATTTGTTGTTAAACTCTGGTTTGCACGGTTAATAATGTTATCGCACGTAGAGGTGCAATTATAAAAAGTAACTTCCGTTGGGGTGATGCCAATGAACGGGAATGAAAGGTGTAATTGCCGAAGTAAATTGTATATCTAAGCAATTTGCTGGGGTTGTGCTCAATAGGTACAACACTGCCATAGTCTTAATTTTAAACTATGGAGCGCTACTGTAGGGTTGGGTGAAGTGTTCACTTCCCTTTCGCTTAGTTCAACATGAGCTTGGTCAGCCGTATCAAGTTTGTCTGCAGTAGATCTCTAGCCAAATAAAAAACTGGTTTTTGAAGATCATGAATTTAATAGATTTTGCAACATCACCTTTATCTTTGCTTCCGCCCCTTGTGGCTTTGAGCCTTGCTATTGTTACCCGCCGTGTATTGGTTTCTTTGGGTGTCGGTATCATCATGGGTGCGATTCTACTTGCTGACTACTCAGTAGGTAACGCAGTTAGTTACGTGTTTACTAAAGCATCTGGTGTTTTCATCGAAGATGGTGGCATCAACACTTGGAACATGAGCATCATTGCATTCCTAATTATTCTTGGAATGACAACTGCACTATTAACACTGTCTGGCGGTACTCGCGCATTCGCGGAGTGGGCACAGTCTCGCGTTAAGAGCAAACGTGGTTCAAAATTACTTGCTGCTTTCTTAGGTGTATTCATCTTCGTTGATGATTACTTTAACAGCCTAGCGGTTGGTGCCATCTCTCGTCCTGTAACAGACCGTTTCTACGTATCTCGCGCTAAGCTTGCTTATATCCTAGATTCAACGGCTGCTCCTATGTGTGTGATCATGCCTGCTTCTAGCTGGGGTGCTTACATCATCACTATCATTGGTGGCATCTTAGTGACACACGGTGTGACAGAGTATTCTGCACTGGGTGCATACGTTCGTCTTATCCCAATGAACTTCTACGCTGTATTCGCACTATTAATGGTGTTTGCAGTGGCATGGTTCGGTCTAGACGTTGGTAAGATGCGTGAGCATGAAATCGAAGCATCTCAAGGCCGTGGCTTTGAAGGCGACAACGATCAAAAGCAAGCACACGATCTAAACGAAGAGCTAGATATCGAAGAGAGCGAAAACGGTTCAGTTTCTGATCTGGTTATGCCAATCGTATCGCTAATTGTAGCGACAGTTGCAGCAATGCTTTACACAGGTGGCCAAGCGCTGGCTGCTGATGACCAAGCATTCAACCTTCTAGGTGCATTCGAAAACACGGATGTAGGTAAGTCTCTTGTTTACGGTGGTGTTATCGGTTTACTAGTAGCACTAGCGACAGTATTCAAGCAAAAGCTCTCTATGGCTGATATCGCAAGAACAATGTGGATCGGTGCTAGCTCTATGTTTGGCGCGATTCTGATTCTTGTGTTTGCATGGACTATCGGTTCTGTCATCGGCGACATGAAAACGGGTTCTTACCTATCGTCTCTAGTAACAGGCAGCATTGATTACCACTGGCTACCGGTTATGTTGTTCCTTCTAGCGGGCGTTATGGCGTTCTCGACAGGTACATCTTGGGGTACGTTCGGTATTATGTTACCTATCGCGGGCGACATGGCTGCAGCATCGGACATCGCGCTGATTCTTCCTATGCTAAGTGCGGTTCTAGCGGGTGCTGTATTTGGTGACCACTGTTCTCCAATCTCAGACACAACGATTCTGTCTTCTACTGGTGCTCGTTGTAACCACATTGACCACGTATCGACTCAGCTTCCATACGCGCTGTCTGTGGCGTTCGTATCGTGCATTGGTTTCATTACCTTAGGTATGACATCTTCAATTGGCATCGCATTTGGCGCAGCGTCTCTAACGTTTGTTGCTGTATGTTTTGCATTGGCTTACTTCTCTCGCTGCAAAATGGCGACGTGCAAAAGCTAAAACTGAAAGCTAATCAGTAAACTATCAGGGAGGCATTAGCCTCCCTTTTTTGTGCTTGTTAATTTAATTTTAAGTTTAGTGAAAAAAGTTCGAATAAATGGTTGAAAAAGGATCTCAGCTTAGTTAGTGTGGAGACAAGAAAGCAAACAACTGAAGAGCTTATAAGTATGCGTAAATTAGTAATGAACATTCATCACCATCATCACCCTATCTAGTCTTTCGGGGAGATTTACGTATACCCGGGAGCAAGAATTCTCCCGGAGGTTAAGTCAAAGAATTTAGATTTAAACCCTCGGGATGACAAAGTCTTCCGAGGGTTTTTTAGTTTTAGCGCTTTTAAATAATCAATAAATTCAAATATTTGCACAGGGATACAGCAATGCAGACACAACGCCTAAGAATCGCAATTCAAAAGAAAGGTCGCTTAAGTAAAGAGTGCCAAGACCTACTTAAAAAATGTGGTGTTAAATTTAACATCATGGGTGAGCGCCTAGTTGTTCATTCACTAAATATGCCAATCGACTTGTTATTAGTTCGTGATGATGACATCCCAGGTCTTATCATGGATGGTGTGGTTGACCTTGGTTTCATCGGTGAAAATGAACTAGAAGAAGTTCGACTAGACCGTGTTGCTCTAAAAGAGCCATCAGAGTTTCGCACACTACGCCGTTTAGACTTCGGTGGTTGCCGTCTTTCTATCGCAATCAACAAAGATGAAGTCTACAACGGGCCACAAGATCTTGCGGGCAAGCGTATTGCGACAACTTACCCACAACTACTGAAAGCCTACATGGATGAGCAGGGTGTTGAATTCAGCACTTGTATGCTAACAGGTTCGGTTGAAGTTGCTCCTCGCGCAGGTCTAGCAGACGCTATCGCTGATTTAGTTTCTACAGGTGCAACGCTTGAAGCGAATGGCCTAAAAGAAGCTGAAGCTATCTTCCAATCGAAAGCAACACTGATTCAACGTGTTGGTGATTTCGACGCAGACAAAACCGCACTGATTGAAAAACTACTGACTCGTATGCAGGGTGTTCAACAAGCGAAAGAGTCGAAGTACATCATGCTTCACGCGCCAACCTCTCAGCTAGAGCAAATCAAAGCACTACTGCCTGGTGCTGAAGATCCAACGGTTCTTCCGCTATCTACAGACAAAGACAAAGTTGCCGTTCACCTAGTAAGTACAGAGAACTTGTTCTGGGAAACAATGGAGCAGCTGAAAGAGTTGGGTGCAAGCTCGATTCTAGTATTACCAATCGAAAAAATGATGGGGTAGTGACGATGAGAACCGTTGTTTGGCAATCTTTAAGTGAATCACAGCAAGACTCGGTATTAGAGCGTCCAGCTATTACTGAAGGTGCAAACATCACCGCGACTGTTTCTGATGTGATTGCAAAAGTACGAAATGAAGGCGATGCCGCGCTTAGAGAGCTGACTGCAAAGTTTGATGGTGTGACTCCAGAATCCATTCGAGTCAGTTCGGGTGAGATCGAAGAGGCGTGTGCTCGTCTAACACCAGAGATGAAGCAAGCGTTAGAGCAAGCTTATAGCAACATTGCGAAGTTTCACGAAGCTCAAAAGCCGCAGCCAATTAAGGTTGAGACACAGCCTGGTGTTGTGTGTGAGCAAGTGACGCGCGCTATTAATACTGTTGGCCTTTATATTCCAGGTGGCAGTGCGCCACTTCCGTCAACGGTTCTTATGTTAGGTGTTCCCGCTCAAATCGCAGGTTGCCGCAAGGTTGTGCTTTGTTCACCTCCACCAATCGCAGATGAAATCTTGTATGTCGCTAAGCTTTGTAAGATCGACGAGGTTTACAACGTTGGTGGTGGTCAAGCGGTGGCTGCAATGGCTTACGGTACCGAGAGTGTAGCTAAAGTCGATAAGATCTTCGGCCCTGGCAACGCGTACGTAACGGAAGCGAAACGCCAAGTTAGCAACGACTTCCGCGGTGCGGCGATTGATATGCCTGCTGGCCCGTCTGAAGTGTTAGTGATTGCCGATGAAACTGCAGATGCAGATTTCATCGCGGCGGATTTACTGAGCCAAGCGGAGCACGGTCCTGATTCTCAGGTTGTGCTAGTAACACCATCTCCAGTGGTTGCTGACCAAGTAACAGAAGCGGTTCAGAAGCAATTGAAAGAACTGTCTCGTGCGAACATCGCTCAGCAAGCATTGGCTTCAAGCTTAATTATCATTGCTGAATCGATCACTCAAGCGATTGCGATTTCGAACTTCTACGGTCCTGAGCACTTGATTGTTCAAACCAAGAATCCACGTGAATTGCTGCCATTGCTAGATAATGCAGGCTCAATCTTCCTTGGTGACTGGTCTCCAGAATCTGCAGGTGACTACGCATCAGGCACAAACCACGTTCTTCCGACTTACGGTTACACGAAAACGTATTCAAGCCTGGGTTTAGCTGATTTCTCTAAGAGAATGACGGTGCAAGAGCTAACGGCTGACGGTTTGAAAGGCCTAGCGCCAACGGTAGTAACAATGGCGGAAGCCGAAGGCTTGGATGCACACAAACGCGCTGTGACCATCCGAGTTGAAAAGTTAAATAAAGCGAAATAAGGGTAGGGCATGGAAAAGTTAGCAAGAAAACAAGTTCAGGCTCTTACACCTTACTTGTCTGCAAGACGCATTGGCGGTACTGGTGATGTATGGCTCAATGCCAACGAATCTCCGTTTGATAACGAGTACAACCTAAACCTGTCTCGTCTTAATCGCTACAGCGAATGTCAGCCTAAAGAGTTGATTGACGCTTATGCACAATACGCCGGTGTGAAATCAGAGCAAACACTAACGACTCGTGGTGCTGATGAAGGCATCGAGTTATTGATTCGTGCTTTCTGTGAGCCGAACGAAGACGCTATTCTTTACTGCCCACCTACTTACGGTATGTACGCAATCAGTGCAGAGACGATTGGTGTTGAGCGTAAAGTTGTGCCTCTAACTTCTGAATGGCAACTGGATCTTCCTGCGATTGAAGCTCAACTCGACAACGTAAAGGTGGTGTTTGTTTGTAGCCCAAACAACCCAACCGGTAATTTGGTTAATCGTAAAGACATCATCAAGTTGCTTGAAATGACTCAAGACAAAGCGATCGTGGTGATGGACGAAGCGTATATCGATTTTTGTCCAGAAGCGTCAACCGTTGATTTGCTTGAGCAATATCCAAACCTCGCGATCCTACGCACCTTGTCGAAGGCTTTTGCTTTAGCGGGTTTACGTTGTGGTTTTACGCTGGCGAATAAAGCGCTTATCGATGTGCTGTTGAAAGTGATTGCTCCTTACCCAGTGCCAATCCCTGTTGCTGACATTGCCGTTCAAGCACTTTCAGAGCAAGGACTTGCACGAGCTAAGTTCCAGGTCCTGGATTTAAGTGCGAACCGAGCGTATTTGCAAGCGGGTCTATTAGGTATGCCTCAAGTGACGGTATTTGATGGTTGGGGTAACTACCTACTGGTTAAATTCCCGAACGGCGATAAGTTGTTTAAAGCGGCTTGGGATACGGGCATCATCTTGCGTAATTCACCAATTGAAGACTGTGTTCGCATTAGTATTGGTAACCGCGAAGAGTGCGAAAAGACACTTGGATTCATTCGTAACTTTTATCAGTAACGAAAGGCTTACCAGTAATAACATTTACCAGTTTGATTTGATTAATCGCAGGCTGGTAAGTGAAACCAATATTTTGGGTTAGCGTTTGATTTTAGCTAGGCCACCAGATTTAAAATTAAAAGGAAGTTCAAGTGAGTAAACAACAGAAAATACTTTTTATAGACCGCGACGGCACCTTAATTGTTGAGCCGCCAGTTGACTTTCAAGTAGACCGTTTAGACAAGCTAAAATTCGAACCGCTAGTGATTCCTAGCCTGCTTGCACTGCAAGATGCTGGTTACCGTCTAGTGATGGTGACTAACCAAGACGGCCTAGGTACCGATAGCTACCCACAAGAAGATTTCGATGCGCCACACAATATGATGATGGAGTTCTTCGAATCTCAAGGCGTTAAGTTTGACGACGTGCTTATTTGCCCTCACTTTGACGAAGACAACTGCTCTTGCCGCAAGCCTAAATTAGGTATGGTTAAAGAGTATTTACAAGGCGGTAAAGTCGACTTCCAACACTCTGTTGTGATTGGCGACCGAATGACGGATCTTCAACTTGCAGAGAATATGGCAATCCGCGGTATTCAATATGGCCCTGATGCAGAAACGGAAGGTACGCTTAACTGGCCACAAATCGTTAAAGATCTGACGGTTAATGCTCGCGTTGCTGAAGTGGTTCGTACAACTAAAGAAACCGACATTAAGGTAGCTGTAAACCTTGATGAAACCGGTGGTAATAAGATCGATACCGGCATGGGTTTCTTCGACCACATGCTTGATCAAATCGCGACACACGGTGGTTTCCAAATGAACCTGACGGTGAAAGGCGATCTACACATTGATGATCACCACACAGTGGAAGATACGGCACTTGCGTTAGGCCAAGCTCTGAAAGATGCACTAGGTGACAAACGTGGTATTGGCCGTTTTGGTTTTAGCCTGCCAATGGATGAATGTTTGGCTCAGTGTGCGCTAGACCTTTCTGGTCGTCCATACCTGAAGTTCGATGCTAAATTCAGTCGTGAGCAAGTGGGTGATCTTTCAACAGAGATGGTGGTTCACTTCTTCCGTTCTCTAACCGACACTCTGGCTTGTACGCTACACCTTTCTTCTGCTGGCAATAATGATCACCACATCATTGAGAGCCTGTTCAAAGCGTTTGGCCGTACTCTTCGCCAAGCAATCAAAGTTGAAGGTAATGAGTTACCAAGCAGCAAAGGCGTCCTGTAAGGCTAACGTTAGCAAGGAAAAAACAATGAAAGATCAAAAAGTCGTCATCATTGATACTGGGTGTGCCAACGTTTCTTCGGTTAAATTTGCCATTGAACGTTTGGGTTACGCAGTTGAAATTTCAAAAGAACCTGAAGTTGTTCTTGCTGCCGATAAGCTATTCCTACCCGGTGTAGGTACAGCAAGTGAGGCAATGAAGAACCTGCAAGAGCGCGACCTTGTTTCTCTTGTGAAGAAAGTAGAGAAGCCTCTGCTTGGTATTTGTTTAGGTATGCAACTGTTAGGCAAATTATCTCAAGAGAAAGGCCAAAAGGCTGACGAGTTAGTTGAATGTCTAGGTTTGTGTGATGGTGAAGTGCGTTTACTCGAAACGGGCGATTTGCCATTACCACACATGGGTTGGAACACAGTAACTTCGACACCTAACCATCCTTTGTTTAAAGATATTGAAGAAGGCGAATATTTCTACTTCGTTCACAGCTTCGCAATGCCAGTGGGCGACTACACAATCGCACAATGTGATTACGGTAATCCGTTTACAGCGGCGGTTCAAAGTGGCAATTATTATGGTGTTCAGTTCCACCCAGAGCGATCTTCGAAAGCTGGCTCTAAGCTGATTCAGAACTTCTTGGAATTGTAATAAGGATTAGGCAGCGGCTAACGTTGCCATATAAGGAATGTAAATGATTATTCCCGCGTTAGATTTAATTGAAGGTCAAGTAGTTCGCTTATTCCAAGGAGACTACGGGCAAGTAACAGAATACAAAGTAGACCCAGCAGAGCAGTTTAACCTGTATCACCAAGCTGGCGCAGGTTGGCTGCATCTTGTTGACTTAACGGGTGCAAAAGACACAACGGCTCGTCAGTTAGACTTGATTGCTAAGCTACTTGCTAGCACGCCTGCGAACATCCAGATTGGTGGTGGCGTGCGTAACGAACAAGATGTCGTTGACCTACTGGAAGCTGGTGCACAGCGCGTTGTGGTTGGTTCTACAGCAGTTAAGCAACCAGAGCTGGTTAAAGGTTGGATGGAAAAGTACGGCGCTGAAAAAATCGTGCTTGCTCTGGACATCAACATCGATGAAAGCGGCACACGTAAAGTGGCAATTTCAGGTTGGCAAGAAGATTCAGGCGTGACTATTGAAGCGCTGATTGAAGACTACCTAACAGTGGGTCTTAAACACGTTCTATGTACTGACATTTCACGTGATGGCACGCTAGAAGGGTCAAACGTCGAGCTTTATGTTGACCTTTGTAAACAATACCCACAGGTTCAATTCCAATCATCGGGCGGCATTGGCAGCTTAGCGGATATCGAAGCTCTAAAAGGCAGCGGTGTTGCTGGTGTGATTGTTGGTCGTGCGTTACTTGATGGCAAGTTTACCGCAGAGGAGGCATTTGCATGTTGGCAAAGCGAATAATCCCTTGTTTGGATGTCCGTGACGGACAAGTGGTGAAGGGCGTTCAGTTCCGTAACCACGAAATCATTGGCGACATCGTTCCGTTAGCACAGCGCTATGCGGAAGAGGGCGCTGATGAGCTCGTATTTTATGACATCACGGCATCGAGTGATGGCCGTGTCGTCGATAAAAGCTGGGTGAAGCGCGTAGCAGAAGTGATTGACATTCCTTTCTGTGTTGCTGGTGGTATTAAATCAGCAGAAGATGCAGCGCGCATTCTTGAATTTGGTGCCGATAAAGTATCGATCAACTCGCCTGCACTTGCTAACCCTCAATTGATCACTGACCTTGCTGATAAGTTCGGCGTGCAGTGTATTGTTGTCGGTATCGATTCATACTTCGATAAAGAAACCGGTAAATATCAGGTTTACCAATTCACTGGCGATGAGGCGCGTACTAAAGCGACCAAATGGGAAACCAAAGATTGGGTGCAGGAAGTACAGAAACGTGGCGCAGGTGAGATTGTGTTAAACATGATGAACCAAGATGGCGTTCGTAACGGCTATGACATCGAACAGTTAAACATGGTACGTGAAGTATGCAATGTACCTCTGATTGCTTCTGGTGGCGCAGGTGCAATGGAGCACTTTGCTGAAGCCTATAAGAAGACCAACGTGGACGGAGCGCTAGCAGCTTCGGTATTCCACAAGCAAGTCATCAATATTGGTGAACTTAAACAGTATTTAAAACAACAAGATGTAGAGGTGCGACTATGAGTTTTGAAACCGCAAGCTTATCAAAAACAGAAGTAGGCGCATTATCAGAGCGTATTAACTGGGAAAAAGTAGATGGCTTAGTACCAGCTATTGTTCAAGATTACCAATCGAGCCAAGTGTTAATGATGGGATACATGAACCCAGCAGCACTTGAGAAAACAGGTGAAACTGGCAATGTGACGTTTTTCTCTCGCACCAAAGAGCGCCTTTGGACGAAAGGTGAAACGTCAGGCAACGTATTACAACTGCAAAACATCGCCTTGGACTGTGACAGCGACACTTTACTGGTTAAAGTTAATCCCATTGGTCCAACGTGCCACACAGGTACAACAACGTGTTGGGATGGAGACAAGCAAGAAGAGTCTCAGATGGTGTGGCTTCATCAGCTTGAGCAGCTACTGGCTGCCCGCAAGGACGCAGACCCTGAGTCTTCTTATACTGCCAGTCTATATGCCCGTGGCACCAAGCGTATTTCGCAAAAAGTGGGCGAAGAAGGCGTTGAAGTCGCGCTTGCGGCGACGTCGGGCGATAAGGCGGAACTAGTGTGTGAATCAGCAGATTTGATTTACCACCTAATGGTTCTTCTTCAAGACCAAGGCCTATCGATGAACGACGTGGTAAATAAACTTAAAGAGCGTCATAAGTAAGCCTCTTTAGATTTATCGAACCGCGTAAAAAATAGATAAAAGCCCCGTAAACAACCATGTTTACGGGGCTTTTTAATCATCTAAGATATTAATCTACTTTAAAAGCACTGAACATCGTCATTCCGAGGAGCTTAGGTGACATCAGGAATCTATCTCAGCGCTTAGCTACCTTAAATCTCAGTATTACCCGCAGCACTTTTTATATTTCTTCCCACTACCACAAATGCAAGGGTCATTACGGCCAATCTTGAAGCTCTCTACGGTTTGGTTTAGGCGAGGGTCAATCTCTGGTTCTGTTAGCTTTTCATGTTCGTTTTCTTGCTCTGGGAACTCGCCATCGATATAAAACCATAGGCCGTTTTCACGAACGAAACGCGAGCGCTCTTGCATACAGTACTGCGCGCCGTCTTCATTGAAGTAAGCTTTAAATTCAACAAAGCCTTCGTCTTGGTGCGAGCCTGCCGCCGTATCGATGACTTCAAGACCTGCCCAATCACTGTCGATAGATTCGGTAATGCCTTCTCTTTGCGACTCAGCATCACAGCTAGGGTGATAGGTAGCAATTACATAATCAACCAATCCTAAAACGTGCGCGGAATAACGAGAGCGCATCAGCTGCTTTGGAGTTTCAACTGAGCTGTGATCGAGGTGCGCTGATTCACAGCACTGTTGGTAAGTATTATTACTACCGCATGGGCATAAAGACATAGTCAGATCCTGTAAAAATGGCCTCTATTAAGAGGCCATAAATGAATGCGTGGGAGTTTACCAAGAAACGATCGCTCACCAAAGTTAAGTTTCTATTGAAGTTGTTGTGTGAATTACGCTATTTCAGGGCTGGAGATAATAGTTCTTGGGCCCAAGTCGTCGCTTCGTCATAAGCTTGACCAAGTTGAGCTTCACTCAGTTTGAGAAGCTGGCGAATACGAGTCGCTTCATCCCAACGAGCTTGTTCATAAGCAACCACCATCGCCAACACAGCACCTAACACGCCTTTACGTTGAATTAAGGCTTGTTTGATCTCTACGTCGATCGGCACTGAATCGAGTACTTGTTTCAATGGTTGGTCAAAGAGTGAGTCCAATAGAGAGAACATACCGGTCAAAAAGGCTTGTCCAGGCTCAACCTTAACATTCATCTTCTCGACTAAGAGTTCACATTGACGTGCGCGTATTACCGCTAAACCATAGAGAGAGTCCGGCTTATCTTCTTTCGCGGAGGCGATAGCCACAAGAGAAACGAACTTACGCAGCTTTTGTTCGCCAAGGTAAATAAGCGCTTGGCGGAATGAGCGAATCGTCGTTGCTGAACCACCTGCAGAGTTTACGTAGGTAAGTAGCTTATACGACATGGTCACATCAAGCGTAATTAAACGCTCTACTTCACCAAAGTCGATAGGGTCGTGTGCAATCTCTTTTAACAGCTGAACGGTCGTCAGGAATGCAGGGTTGAGCGCACGCGTTTGGATCATTTCTGGCTTGCTAAAGAAGTAACCTTGAAAGTAAGTGAAGCCTGCTTTCTTCGCTTCTTGGTATTCTTCGTACGTTTCTACCTTCTCAGCTAGGAACTTGATATCTAGCCCTTTGAGTGAGTTCATAAACATCGCTGCTTTGGCAATTGGCGTCAAACGGATATCGAACTTGATAATCG
Source organism: Vibrio sp. 10N.286.51.C3 (assembly GCF_003050065.1). Classification (NCBI taxonomy): domain Bacteria; kingdom Pseudomonadati; phylum Pseudomonadota; class Gammaproteobacteria; order Vibrionales; family Vibrionaceae; genus Vibrio; species Vibrio sp. 10N.286.51.C3. Next base: position 163,106 of record NZ_PIGC01000005.1, read on the forward strand.
AAACGTAGGGTAAGAAGCGCTTCCAAGCTTTACTTGGTACAAAGTCATCTAACGCGATGGTATAACCTGCATCAAAGATAGTTTTGATTGCTTCAAGTAACTCGTCTGTCGGTTCGCAGTCTTCAAGAACCTCTACAACGAGGCTTTCTTTGGGAAACAGAGTAGGGACCAAGTTGATTAGGCTTGCGTAAGGGAAGTTCACGAACCCAAGCTTATCACCCAACGTATTATAGTGGGTCGATAAGAAGTGATCGGAAAGCAAACGGCTAGTAGCGAGCTCCGGCTCTACTTCAGGGAAAGTGTTCTTAGGACCATCCCTGAATAGCAACTCGTAACCTATGGTCTTCTTGTCTGAATCGAGTATTGGTTGACGCGCTACGTATGAATATTTCAACTTGGTACTGTGTTCGGTTTATTTCTGGTAGAGAGATAATAGCTAATTCAGTAGAAATTACCATACACTTTCTAAGAAAGTCTGACCGACAATAATAATCAAACTGAAAGTTTAAGAGTGACGTTAAAAGCTATTGCTAAACGCTCGATTCTGTAGTTCAAAACTTTGCGGCGTGAACACCAGCACGGAACCTTGCGTATACCAATCGCCAAGTACGATACGGGTTTTAGTGCAATTGTTGGCACTAAATGTATGGATGTCTGGACGATGAGTATGGCCGTGGATCATCAGATCAACGTTGTTTCGTTCCATCACATCTTCGACTTCTTGTTGTGTCACATCCATGATGTCGAGAGACTTAGTCTGCTTGTCATCTTTGATATCGGATTGAACCTTCGAGACGATCTTCTTCTTGATGAAAAATGGAATTCTGTTGAAGACCCATTGAAGCCATGGTTGATGTACTTTTTCTCTGAAGGCGAGATACTTTACATCTTCGGTGCATAGAGTATCACCATGTAACACAACCGCTTTTTGGCCATAAATATCGATAGTCGATACTTCGTCTAGCAGTTTCACACCGGTTTGCTTGGCAAACTTTTTGCCGACAAGGAAATCACGGTTACCTTGAGTGAAGTAGCAAGGTACGCCTGTTTTTACCAAATCAATAAATGCTTGGCGGATAGAAGTCGCGAACTCACTTTTGTCGTCGTCACCAATCCAGAATTCGAAAAGGTCACCTAATACGTAGAGTGCATCCGCTTCTACCGCTTCGTTCTTCATGAAGGTTAGGAAGCAGTCGGTGATGTCTTGTCGTGAGGGAGCAAGGTGCAGATCTGATATAAAATATGTTTTCATAGGTCTAAAAAAAGGGAGCGATTCGCTCCCTATATCCTGATTTTATCGGCTCATCAATACTAACCGAAAGCGATGAATTAAGCTTCGATTGTAGTACCAGTGATGATCACTTCTTCTAGAGGTACATCTTGGTGCATACCCATAGAACCAGTGCTAACACCTTTGATCTTGTTTACGATGTCCATGCCTTCAACAACTTCTGCGAATACACAGTAGCCCCAACCGTCTAGGCTTTCGCTACGGAAGTTTAGGAAAGAGTTGTCGTTAACGTTGATGAAGAACTGAGAGCTCGCTGAATGCGGTTCCATAGTACGAGCCATTGCTAGCGTACCAACTTTGTTCGCTAGACCGTTGTTTGCTTCGTTCTTGATAGTTGCACGAGTTGCCTTTTCTTTAAGGCCAGAAGTCATGCCGCCGCCTTGAATCATGAAACCATCGATAACACGGTGGAATAGTGTGTTGTCGTAGAAACCGTCACGGCAATACTGTAGGAAGTTTGCGCTTGTTTCTGGTGCTTTTTCTTCGTTTAGTTGAACTTTGATGTCACCAAAATTTGTGTGAAGGATGATCATGATTGTTACCTTACTGTCTTTTTAATATGAAGTTCGAATTCTAGCGCATGTTGGCGGACTTTCAAATCATCAAATCATTCACTTAACTCAGATGTTTGAGGTAATTCCTGCTTTTGGGGATTACCTATTAAGGTATGACTTGTTATACTGCGAGCTTATTTTTGATTAATACACAAAATAGATAGAGATCATGCTGAAGATATATAACACGCTCACAAGACAGAAAGAGGAATTCAAACCAATTACAGCTGGCAAAGTCGGCATGTATGTCTGTGGGGTAACCATATACGATCTCTGTCACATTGGTCATGGTCGTACGTTCGTTTCTTTCGACGTAGTAACTCGTTACCTTCGTTACCTTGGTTACGATTTGAACTTCGTTCGTAACATCACAGATATTGATGACAAAATCATCAAGCGCGCTAACGAAAACGGCGAGTCTTGTGACTCTCTGACTGATCGTCTAATCGGCGAAATGCACGCTGATTTCGATGCGTTGAACATGAAGCGTCCAGACGTTGAACCTCGTGCAACGGATTTCATCACTGAAATCATCGAACTTGTTGAAAAGCTGATTGAACGCGGCTACGCATATGTTGCAAGTAACGGCGACGTAATGTTCGAAGTTAAGAAGTTCGAAGAATACGGTAAGCTTTCTAAGCAAGACCTTGATCAGCTTCAAGCTGGCGCTCGTGTTGACATAGACTCTGCAAAACGTAGTCCGCTAGATTTCGTGGTTTGGAAGATGTCTAAGCCAGGTGAACCAACATGGGAATCACCATGGGGTCCAGGTCGTCCAGGTTGGCACATTGAATGTTCAGCAATGAACTCGTCTATTCTAGGTAATCACTTCGATATCCACGGTGGCGGCTCAGATCTACAATTCCCACACCACGAGAATGAAATCGCGCAATCTTGCTGTGCACATGGTACTGACTATGTAAACACATGGATGCACAGTGGCATGGTGATGGTAGACAGAGAAAAAATGTCTAAGTCACTAGGTAACTTCTTCACTATCCGTGATGTGCTAGCACACTACGATGCTGAAACAGTGCGTTACTTCCTAATGTCTGGTCACTACCGTAGCCAACTGAACTACAGTGAAGACAACCTAAACCAAGCTCGCGCATCGCTAGAGCGTCTATACACGTCACTTCGTGGCCTAGACCTTACCGCAGCTCCTGCTGGTGGCGAAGAGTACGTAACTCGCTTCTCTACTGCGATGAACGATGATTTCAACACGCCTGAAGCTTACTCAGTGCTGTTTGAAATGGCGCGTGAAATCAACCGTATCAAGCCTGAAAGCATCGAAAAAGCAAGCGGACTTGGTGCATTGATGCGTGAACTAGCGGACATCATCGGTATTCTTCACCAAGAGCCAGAAGCCTTCCTACAAGGTGATGCGGCTGGTAACGATGACGAAGTGGCTGAAATCGAAGCGTTGATCAAACTGCGTAACGACTCTCGAGCTTCAAAGGATTGGGCAAATGCCGACCTTGCACGTGATAAGTTAAACGAGTTAGGCATCGTTCTAGAAGACGGCCCAGAAGGTACGACTTGGCGTCGCAAGTAAATCTTATAAAAAAGGGCTGATTTTCAGCCCTTTTTTCTAGCAAAAATTCTCTAATTTCACCTTTTCATATTCAATTTTATTTAACAGGAATATTTCTGTGGCTCAGATGTATTTTTACTACTCGGCAATGAATGCGGGTAAATCAACAACGCTTCTTCAATCGTCATTCAACTACCAAGAACGTGGTATGACGCCAGTGATCTTCACGGCTGCATTGGATGATCGCTATGGTATCGGTAAAGTAAGCTCAAGAATTGGTCTGCAATCTGAAGCTCAACTTTTTAAAAATGACACTAACATGTTTGATGCGATCAAAAAGCTGAACGACGAAGAGAAGCGTCACTGTGTGTTGATCGATGAGTGTCAATTCTTGTCGAAAGAGCAGGTGTATCAGCTTACAGAAGTAGTGGATAAACTTCATATTCCTGTGCTGTGTTATGGCTTACGCACTGACTTCTTGGGCGAGCTGTTTGAAGGTAGCCGTTACTTACTGTCTTGGGCGGACAAGCTGGTGGAGCTGAAAACCATCTGTCATTGTGGCCGTAAAGCGAACATGGTTATTCGTACCGATGAGCACGGTGTCGCGATCGCTGAAGGTGATCAAGTGGCAATTGGTGGCAATGACAAATACGTTTCTGTTTGCCGTCTGCACTACAAAGAAGCATTAGGTAAATAAGCAAAACTATTTGCTGTTGTTACTAACAGGAAAGAATGAAAAACGGTGACCAAGTGTCACCGTTTTTGTTTACTGAACTTATGTTTTTACTTTATGCCAAGCCTAGCTTTTACTTTATTGGAGACTTATTCGAATCCGAGCTTCTTCAATGCTTGATAGGCGTGGTCAACGTCATCGGGGATGGGCATCTCAACCTGAAAGCCTTTCTCTGGGTAGGATTTGATTCGTTCGTAATCAGCAATCAATGCACCTAACACCATGTCTAACGGCAACTCTTCATTAAAGTAATCATCCCAATTTTGCCAACGTGATGTCACGGTTATCTCGGACGTTTCGTCAGGCCACTGTTTACTAAAGGTCGCGTAAGTTCGTTTTTCCATAAAGGGCTTCTGAACTAAGGTTAGCCTCTTCGGTGATAACCCTTGCTCTTTCAGTAACTCATGAGTGAAGCGGACATTTTCCCCAGTGTTTGTCGCGTGTTTCTCTATGATAATGTCAGAGTCAGGCACACCACAATCTCGTGCGATAGAAGCGAATGTTTCAGCTTCTGAGCGCTCAAAGCTTCCTTCGGTAAAGCGTCCCACACCACCAGAAAAAACAATGTAAGGCGCGATCTGTTGGTGATAAAGCTCAGCTGCATATTCAGCGACGCGAGTATCATTGCTGCACAATACAAAGATGCAGTCTGAAGGCGTAACCTTGTGACCCATCGACATAAAGTTCCAAAGGGTGTCTACCGAGCGGTGCAGTTTTGTGTTGGGATATTTGTTAGCCATAGATTGTTCAGTCATGAAGTGCATCCAATGTGGATTCGAATTTAAATGAATAACCTAAATCGAGAATCTTCTTCGAAGAGATTAATTTGTCTGGGGTATCAACAACAGCGGGTAGAGGCTCACTGCTGTTGGCGCTTTTCAGTGCTGCGGCATAAAACTCCGCCTTACTGACCGTATTTGGCGTCGTCACGTTAACCACTTCGTTGTGCAGCTGACTGATAGCGAAATCGACAGCGCCAATCGCGTCATCAAGGTGCAGCATGTTGGCTGGAGCTTGAGTGCTCACTTGCTTTAGCTTACTAGCAAACCTTGATGGGTGACGACTTGGACCTATTAATCCACTAAAGCGAAGAATGGTGTAGTCGATACCTGAATCAATCACTGACTGTTCAGCTTGCAGCATGATTCGCGCGTTATCGGAAAATGAAGATGCGTTCTCGTTACCTGAGGTTGAAAGGGGGAGCGATGCATCCAGCTCATTCAACACACACGGCTTGGTTGGGTATACCGTAGTTGAACTGACCATAATGAGCTTTTTAATGTTGGCCTTTTGACATGCATTGGTGAGTTGCTGCCAGTAGTCGGCATACTCTTGTCCTGCTCCTTTTCTAAAGCCAGGAGGGAAGCTGCCAATTACAATTTCAGTGTTGTTTTCGAGTAACAGTGAATAGAGTCGCCCGATAGTCTGTTCTGGCTTTGATGAGTCAAAACTAAACACTTCACATGGGATTCGTTCGTTACCAATGGCCTCCGCTCCCGCTTGGGTCGTTTTCGTGACCACCACTCGGTTACCATGTTTTTCTAGATGTTTGGATAAAGGTGCACCGACCCATCCTGCACCGACAATAAATATAGAAGCCATCTGTACCTCACAACGACAAGCTATGGATTTACAATAAGCCTAACAAACCTTGGCCCAAAAATGAAAAAACTCCACGGCCGAAGCGAGTGGAGTTTTTACTAGAACAATGGAGCTTTATTTAAGTACGCGAAGTAGCTTATCTGCGCGCTCTGCCATCTCGATACCTTCATCTGTTAAATAACCGCCGTCTGGCTGAGTACAAAGGTTTTTTTCGAATAGGCGCTTAACAGCGTCTTGAGTTTCTTGAGCAGCCTCTTGATGAACTTTAATTCCAGTAGCAGCGCTACTTACATCAAATTGAAGAAGGAGGTTTAAATCAGCAATATGTTCAGCGTTGTACTTCATAATTAACCTATATATTCATAACGTTCTCTACCTTCACCTTAGTGCGCATTCACGGCTCAGGCAATAGCAAATAAGGAGAATTGATAAGTGATACCAAATTGATTGATTAATCATCGAGTGATGGGTTTATTTTGGTTATATTGGGTGATTTGCACCCACTTAAATCATCAATGATGTTTATTGCTAAGTGGTTGTAATATATTGTGACTAGAAATAATTTGCATTGAGCGAATATTGTATAAAAAGGATATGCATAAGTGAGAGCGAACAAAGTAGCATTAACGATCAGTATGCTATTTGCTATCTCAGGTTGTCAAAGCACACCCTCAGAGCAGACAGACGCGAACCAAACCACAAACAACAATAATGAATCTACAATAGAGGTCCGTTCATTTCAGTCTGTCCAAAGCGTTTACTCCGAATGGGAAGTTAAGCTTGAAGACCATGCTCAATTGTCTCTCTATGCACCAGAGAATTACAATGAACTATTAGACGCATGGGATGATGCTGAAAGCATTTATGCGGACTTACTGAAAGACGAAACTCGGATAACCAAGAGCTACTCCATTTTTTCGAGCCTGACTTACGCTGAAGCCTTTGATGAAAAAATAGCGTTGATCAAATCAAATTATGACTCGATCTTAGTGTTAAAGAAGAAGGCTGACCGAGTACTCGCTGATTCGATTGTCCAAATGGATTACCTGAAGTTTCTTGGCGCAGATACCATGTTTACTTCGAGCTACAAACGTTTGTATTCAGAATACAGCGAGTTGTTCGAATATGTGCTGGTCGATGAGCTTGAAGACGCTCAAGAAGCGCAGGTGGAGTTTCTTAACAATGCTCGCTTACTAGAAGTTAAAGTGGCGCATAAGAAATACATCGAACCTTTGAAGAACGAATTAGAGTTCTTGGAAGATGAAGATTTTTATGATGTTGCTCCGCTGACCTTTGCTAAGGCAGCATCTCAAATTGCGTTGGCCGAAAGCCAAGTGAAAGCCAGCCCTCGTGAAAAGTCGATCATTGAAGATGCGGTTCACGCTGCTGAGTTTGAATTGAACCACGTGCGCAGTGTCGCTCATGAAGTCAAAGTGCTGGCGAGTGTAAAAGGCGACAAGTTCGAACAGTCGGTTTTGAATGCAGAGAACCAACTACTGAGTATTTCACAAATCGTCAATGATGAAGATTACCGTGATGTTGGGTTACGTCAGCAATCTCAAAAGATTGTAGCGAGTATTAAAGCGTTAAAAAGCTCCGACATGACAGGGCTATTAAAGTCAGAGATTGAAACTTTGACTGAGCAATTGGCTAACCTGGAATCTGAAAACCAGAAGCAAGCACAGCAATTGTCTGAAGCAACCAAGCATAGTGAGTTGCTCGGTGAGCAGATTACGAAGAGCGATGCTCACATAAAAAGCTTAGAAGAACTAGTCGATAGTTTGAAAAGCTTAGGTGGTAAAGTTGCCAACGAAAGTGATTCTGATGCGATCTCGCCGAGTATTGAAACAAATCTAGAGAACCCGGCTCTAGAACTATCATCAGAAGAAGTGATTGAACCTTCGGTTTAGCATAACCAATGTCTTTATTTGTGACTGACTTAAAAGCGCCTCAGGGCGCTTTTTTACGTTCTGTTGATCTATGTCAAAATCTGAAAAGAAAAGCTCTCAAAACACGGCTATAGTGTACGTCATTCTTATGGTTTTAACGTAACTTGTTGATATTTATAGATGTGTTGTTTTTATCGTTGGTAATTTTTCATTCATCAGAGTTTTCTTTTTACTACTAAAGTCGTAAGAAATTTCAATATCATTGAAGGTTTGGCGTTTTCTTAGTTGTTGAAGGAAATTCGAGCTTAAAATAGCTCTTGAATTCAGAAATGAAAGAGAGGATTATCGCGCTCCCGACGACATGTTTCAAAATGTAAATCATCATGAATCTAAACCAATTTGACTCATTATTACCGCCACAAATGGCTGAGCGCGCTGCAGATATTGGCGTAGGTAAAGCAACTAAAGATCCAATCAAATCTTTTCTCCTAGCGATTTCAGCTGGCATCCATATCGGTATTGCGTTTGTGTTCTACACCATCGTAACGACCGGTGCTGGTGATTTGCCTTGGGGTATTACTCGCCTATTAGGTGGCCTTGCATTTAGCCTGGGCTTAATTCTCGTTGTTGTTACCGGTGGTGAGTTATTTACCAGTTCGGTGCTTACTCTGGTTGCTCGTGCAAGTGGTAAAATTACTTGGCGCACGCTCGTCAAGAACTGGGCTACGGTTTATGTAGGTAACTTGATTGGCGCATTGTTGCTGGTGGCATGTATGCTTCTGACTAAACAGTACATGTTTGACCATGGCCAGGTTGGTTTAAATGCAATGGCGATTTCCCAACACAAGATGCACCATGATTTTATCCAAGCTATCGCGCTTGGTATCATGTGTAATGTATTGGTTTGTATCGCGGTATGGATGACGTTTAGTGGACGTACACTTACCGACAAAATCGCGGTAATGATTTTACCTGTTGCGATGTTCGTATCAGCTGGTTTCGAGCACTGTATTGCGAATATGTTCCAAGTCCCTTTAGCTATCGGCATTAAAACATTTGCTCCTGCTGAATTCTGGACAATGACGGGCGCTAACCCTGCGGATTACGTTGACCTGAACATGATGGACTTTCTGATGAACAACTTGCTGCCCGTTACTATAGGTAACATCATTGGTGGCGGTATCTTTGTCGGCATGTGGTATTGGTTGATCTACCTGCGTGACTAATAAAGGTGGCTCTATCAACAAAAGTGGCGTACTTAACTCAGTTGACGAGATGCGCTAAAGCTCAGTGGAAACACTGAACTGACTTATGACATTTACAAGACGGTCTGCATTGCAGGCCGTTTTTTATTTGTGGAAAACCTACTTCTTCACCCCTCTAATGATCATCTGAACACTCAACAGCGCTGCTCACCATATGTGTATATCTCTTTGAAAACACCGAAGGATCAACGGTAATGATCTTTTCTCGAGTGAAAGTGGACAAAAAAGGATCTATCTTGATTTGGTTATCCACAATTTCTGTGGATAACCTGTCTCAAATTCAGTGAGTAACCAGATCTAAGGGGAGTAGAGAGGCTATTTTGCCGGTTTTATTTGAGCGAGGACTCGACCTTCTTTGGTCAGGGAAGTCTTCAATGAGAGGTGAAGGGCAAGCGCTAAAGAGCAACTCATCATCACGAAAATCGCCAGCATGATCATCAGTTGATACTTAATCGCGATCATCGGTGACGCCCCCCCAAGAATTTGTCCTGTCATCATTCCTGGCAGCGTTACTAAGCCTGTGGTTGCCATAGAGGCCATGATAGGGGACATCGCTTTCTGTATTGCATTGCGTACAAACGGTGCTGCAGCGTAGGAGGGAGACGCGCCTAACGCGATTGCTGCTTCATATTCTGATTTCTGTGTTTCAAAAGCACCAAACAGGTTCTGCAATGCCACTATATTACTGCTTAAGCTATTACCCAATAACATTCCTGCGATCGGGATAAGGTACTGCGCGTTAAAAAGCGGTGTCGGTTTAATGATGAAAAAGCAGATAAACAAGACGATGGGTACACAGGTTACGGCAAGGCTTACGGCAACAGGCGCTAATAATAGCTGTCTCGGTAGCTTAGACTTCTCAACAATCGAGCTCGCACCGACAATTATCATGGCAAATAACCACAACAAATTGACCCACAAACTATTCAAAGTAAATAAATATTCTAGGTAAAGACCCACAAGAAACAGCTGAATAACCATGCGAATGATGCTAATAGAGGCTTCTTTTCCAAGGCCGAGTTTCAGCTTGTGGTTGATGGCAATGGGCAGAAAGAGAAGTGAACCGAAGAGCAACAACTGCCACCAAGATATATCAATAACGTCTTGCATAGAGCTTCCTTTTAAGTAGGTCCCCATCATATCTGAAAGTGCCAAATGATGCATTTTTAGCTACTACTTAGTAGGTAAAACGTTAAAATTGGTTACAATAAGGTTGTGTGAGTGTTGGAATTTAACATTTGTGAAATATACTTAATTCTTCACATTTGTTAATACTTTTTAATAACTTTGTTTAACTAAAAACAACTTTGGATGAGCTCAAAAAAGTATTGATTAGCAAGGGTTATAACAGGAGATTTGATTGAACCCTACTTTGAGTATGGTCTAAAATTTGTTGTTAGATACTTAAGAACTTTAGCCCCATAGAATGGGTTACTCGAAATTACTAAATACAAAATAGGCAAAATGTATGAGTGATGTTAATAAAATTGAAACTGGCGAAAAACGCTCGTTGGAGTGGAAGTCTTTCCTCTTCATCGCGGTGGTTCTCTTTCCAATATTAAGTGTGGCTTTTGTAGGCGGCTACGGCTTCCTAGTTTGGGCACTGCAAGTGTTTGTATTCGGACCTCCAGGTGCTCACGGCGGCATGTAATGCCCTCTAGTAACAACATTTTTTAAAATCAATATTTAAGAGAGCTAAACATGAAATCATTTTTAGTTAAATTATGGCGCACAATGACTCGCCCTGCGGTACACATCAGTCTTGGTGTACTAACTATGGGTGGCTTTATCGCCGGTGTTATTTTCTGGGGCGGTTTTAACACAGCTCTAGAGCACACAAATACAGAAGAATTCTGTGTAAGCTGTCACACCATGCGTGACAACGTATACGTAGAACTACAAGAAACGGTTCACTGGAAAAACACTTCTGGTGTACGCGCGACTTGTCCTGACTGTCACGTTCCACATGAATGGACAGCAAAAATCGCTCGTAAGATGCAAGCATCTAAAGAAGTATTCGCTCAAGTATTTGGTGACCTAGATACACCTGAGAAATTCGAAGCTCGTCGTATCGAATTGGCTAAACATGAATGGGATCGTTTCTCTTCGAACAAATCTCTAGAGTGTAAAAACTGCCACAACTACGATTCAATGGATTTCGAAAACATGCGCCCAACAGCGCGTATCCAGATGAAAAACGCGGCAGAGCGTGATCAAAGCTGTGTTGACTGTCACAAAGGTATTGCTCACAACCTTCCATTAGATATGGCATCAGCAAGCGGTATTGTTGGCGAGCTAGAAAATGTAGCAAGCAGCACATCTTACGCAAATGGTTCAGACGTAATCTCTATTCGTCACCTACCAATGTATACGGATGAGACAGCAACAGTTGAAGCGGGTCTATTAAGCCCTGCAAGTAAAGTTGCAGTGATCGACGAAAAAGGCGACATGATTAAGATTCAAATCGACGGTTGGCGTAAAGCGAAAGGCTTCGGACGTGTAATCCAAGAAGACTTCGGTATGAACATCTCGACTGCAATCTTGACGAAAGAAGTATCTCAAAGTGACGTAATCACTGTTGGTGAGAAGAAAGAAGATGAGCTAACTGGTCTTCCTTGGGAAGAAGTTAACCTAGCACTTTGGATGAAGAAAGAGTCTATGGTTGATAACTTCGATCCAATCTGGAACGCAGCGGGTCAAGCGTACCAATCTAACTGTTCAACGTGTCACTCACAGCCAGATGAAGCTCACTTCAGCGCTAACGGTTGGGTAGGCATGCTAGATGGTATGATTGCGTTCGTTAACTTCGATACAGATACAGAAGCACTTGTTCTTAAGTATCTACAGAAGCACTCATCAGATTTTTCTGAAGGCCATCACTAATAAGACGTCAATTGGAGTAACACAATGGCAATTACAAGAAGAAGTTTTCTGAAAGGTGTCGCTACTACAAGTGCGGCATCGGTTATCGGTCCAAGCTTATTGGCGTCGGCATCAGCGTCTGCTGCAGAAACAGACGGCGCGTGGAAAGTCTCTGGTTCTCACTGGGGTGCATTCCGAGCTCGTGTTTATGCGGGTAAAGTACAAGAAATTAAACCTCTAGAAATCGATCAACACCCAACTGAGATGTTGAAAGGTATTAAAGGTATTATCTACAGCCCATCACGTGTGCGTTACCCAATGGTTCGCCTAGATTGGTTGAAGAAGCATAAATACAGCGCAGATACGCGTGGTAACAACCGCTTTATTCGTGTGACTTGGGATGAGGCACTAGACCTTGTTTACCGTGAACTAGAGCGCGTACAGAAAGATTACGGTCCATGGGCGCTTCACACCGGTCAAACTGGTTGGAGACAAACTGGTCAGTTCCACAGCTGTACTAACCACATGCAACGTGCAATGGCACTTCACGGTTACTCTGTGAAGAAAATCGGTGACTACTCAACAGGTGCTGGTCAAACGATCATGCCTTACGTGCTAGGTTCGACTGAAGTTTACGCGCAAGGTACATCTTGGGAACTTATCCTAGAAAACAGTGACAACATTGTTCTTTGGGGTAACGATCCAGTTAAAAACCTGCAAGTAGGTTGGACATGTGAGACGCACGAGTCGTTCGCATACCTAGAACAGCTGAAAGAAAAAGTTGCTAAGAAAGAGATCAACGTTGTTTCTGTTGACCCTGTTAAAAACAAAACAGGCCGTTACCTAGAAAACGAGCAAATGTACATCAACCCACAAACTGATGTGGCGTTCATGCTTGGTGTTGCTCACGTTCTTTACAACGAAGATCTATACGACAAGAAGTTCATCGAAACTTACTGTCTAGGTTTTGAAGACTTCATCAAGTACGTTCAAGGTGAAACGAAAGATAAAGTTGAGAAGACACCAGAATGGGCTGCAGAAATCTGTGGTGCAAGCGCGGACTCTATCCGTGAATTCGCTAAGATGCTGGTTAACGGTCGTACACAGATTCTTGTGGGTTGGAGTATCCAACGTCAAGAGCACGGTGAACAGCCTTACTGGATGTGTGCAGTTATCGCAGCAATGGTTGGCCAAATTGGTCTACCTGGTGGCGGTATCTCTTACGGTCACCACTACTCAGGTATCGGTGTATCTTCAACTGGCTTCGCTGCTCCGGGTTCTTTCCCGCTGAACATCGACCAGGGTCAATCGCCTAAGCACACTAACACTGATTACAACGGTTACAGCCGCGTAATCCCTGTTGCTCGTTGGGTAGATAGCCTGCTAGAGCCAGGTAAGAAGATCAAAGCGAACGGTTCAACGGTAACACTACCTGATATCAAAATGATGGTATTCAGTGGTAACAACCCGTGGCACCACCACCAAGATCGCAACAAGATGCGTAAAGCATTCAAGAGCCTACAAACTGTAGTGGCTGTTGATTTCGCTTGGACTGCAACTTGTCGTCACTCTGATATCGTGCTTCCAGCATGTACTCAGTGGGAGCGTAACGATATCGATGGTTACGGCGCGTACTCTGGCCGTGGTTTGATCGCGATGCACAAACTAGTTGATCCTCTGTTCCAGTCTAAGACTGACTTCGAGATCATGTCTAGCCTAACTAAGCGTTGGGGTCGTTACGACGATTACACGCGTGGTATGGACGAAATGCAGTGGGTTAAATCTCTGTACGACGAATGTCGTGCTTCAAACGAAGGTAGCTTCGAAATGCCTGAGTTTGCTGAGTTCTGGGAAAAAGGTTTCCTAGACTTCGGTAAAGGTAAGCCATGGACTCGTCACGCTTCATTCCGTGAAGACCCAGAGATCAATGCTCTAGGTACACCTTCTGGTTTCATCGAAATTACAAGCCGTACTGTAGGCAACATGGGTTACGAGCACTGTCAAGAGCACCCAATGTGGTTCGAGAAATCTGAACGTTCACACGGTGGTCCAGGTTCTGACAAACACCCGTACTGGCTACAATCTTGTCACCCAGACAAGCGTCTTCACTCTCAGATGTGTGAATCTGAAGAGTGGCGTGCGACTTACGCGGTACAAGGTCGTGAGCCAATCTACATCAACCCAGTAGATGCTAAGAAGAAAGGCATCAAAGATGGTGACGTAGTACGTGTGTTCAACGACCGTGGTCAACTACTAGCGGGTGCTGTTCTAATGGATAGCTATGCCCCTGGTGTTGTTCGTATCGAAGAAGGTGCTTGGTACGGTCCGATCAACGAGAAAGTGGGCGCGCTAGATACATACGGCGATCCAAACACACTGACTCAAGATATCGGTACGTCTGAACTTGCTCAAGCAACGTCAGCAAACACATGTTTGGTAGACTTCGAGAAGTTCCAAGGCAAACTGCCTCCAGTAACTTCATTCGGTGGTCCAATCGAAGTTTCTTAAGCATCTCGCTTAAAAGCTAAGATTAAAGCTTGAATTAAAGCCCCTGTAAGCACTCTTACGGGGGCTTTTTGTATTTTAGATGTCTGTGTTGCTGTTTCTAATAAGCCTTGTGACAAGGCGAATAGAGGGCATTTTTGAGATAGGTTGTAACGTGCTGTTTGAGATAGGTGACAGAAGCAATGACGCGGAAACAAAAAGGCCGATACAAAGTACCGACCTTACAGAAGCCTATGGAGTTAGCTCTGATCAAGTTAGATCTCAAACATAAACCAATAGCCATAAGCACAGATTAAAGCGGGCACACTTGAATACAAGGTTGCGACCAGTGCTGCTTTCGGTGCCATCGCAATCGCAGGAAATAGTGCATCACCATCATTTGAAATTGCGTTACCTACCTGAGCCGAAAGTGGTAGTGCGCCTGAAAGGTATAAGCTAGTGACCAATAATTGTGGTCCACAGCCCGGTAGCAAACCCATCAACACGCCAGCCAGGGGGAGCATGATGCCCCAGCTTGAGAATAGCGTCGCAAAATCGACATTTGCAATGACAGAGCCAAATTCAAAGAAAAGAAAGGCAACCACCACCCAAGCGGTAACAAAGTTTGTGTCTTGAGCGGTCTTTTGCAGTGGATGAGAGCCTACACATTTTTCGTCCTCACTCACAGCTGATTTGTAATCCTCAATTTCACGGGTCAGCCCCCACAGAAACATTGAGCTAATCAGTAAAATTGTTCCCACCCATTCCATTGACATTTCAGGCAAAGCGAGCAGCTCGTTGACATCGACTTGAAAAGAGCCAAGTAGGGCCACCGCTGCACCGGGAATAATTAGGACTGACCATAGGTAGCCTTGCAGATTGATCGCCTTTTTAGATACCGCTTCTTTGTCTTGAGATTGGGAAGCACAGCTGTTGGAGGCTTCATTTTGCTCAGTCTGTTTTGGACGTAAGAAGTCATCGGCATGGAATAGGTTAATGATTCGACCTGAAGCAGTACCCACAATCACGCCCATCGCCATCATGGCTAAACCAGTTTTAGGTTCGCTAGCAATCAGCAGGAAGGCTGCGTCACCCATCGTGGAAACAAGCACCGCAACAACCGCACCAAACCCGAGTTTGCCGGATATAAATTGCGTGGTTACCACAATCGCACCGCCACAACCGGGTAAAGCCCCCATGAGTGCCGCAAATACCACTTGGTTTGAACGAGACTGATGTACAAGCTTGTTAAAGACGTTGTCCTTATTGATGTAAAGGCTTAACCAGTGGTAAATCGCCAAGGTTAAAGCAACATAGCAAGACACTGCCCAGAACGCGTCTGACAGAGTGGTCACCGTCAATTCACGTGTAGCGGGAGCGGCCACAAGAGCGGCAAGTGAGATAGGTAATAGCAGTCGCTTAAATGACAGTGAAAACTGAGTTGTTTTCGAAGCACGACTGCTTGGCAAAAAAGAGATTAGACGATCCATAGGTGTTACTCAAAATTAGTGGCTTAAGATAAATATATACGAATGATAATAATTATCAATTGCATTTGTTGTTTTTTTATCTATTGTTACTATTGGCTAAAATTAGGAAACATGACCAATCTAAAAAAATGAGGTAAAGTATGGCTAATAAAGAGAGGCTCTAAAGGTAGAGTCATAATTGTTAGTGTAATAGGAAGAAACATGATTTTAGTTGTTGGTCACAAAAACCCTGATAGTGACAGTATTTGTAGTGCGTTAGTTGCAACAGAGCTTCTTAAAGCTCGTGGCGAGGAAGCGACACCAATTCGCCAAGGCGAGATCAACCGCGAAACTCAACACATTCTAGAAGTTGCTGGCGCTGAAAAACCAGAGCTTCGTACTTCTGTTGCTGGTGAGAAAATCTGGCTAGTAGACTACTCAGATCTAGCACAAGCACCAGACGATGTTGCTGAAGCAGAGATCGTAGGTATTGTCGATCACCACCGTCTAGGCGATGTGATGACAGTAAACCCAATGGAAGCTTGGATCTGGCCTGTTGGTTGTACAAACACTGTACTTTTCAACATGTTCAAGATTGAAGGTCACGCTATCTCTCAACAAATCGCTAAGCTAATGATGTCTGCAATTCTTTCAGACACAGTTGGTTTCGCATCTCCAACATGTACTCAAAAAGACAAAGACGCGGTTGCTGAACTTGCTGAAATCGCAGGTGTAGAAGACGTTGATGCATTCATCAAAGCACTTCTAATCGCTAAGACAAACATCGAAGGCCTATCTGCTGCACAGCTAGTAGAAAAAGACCTTAAAGGCTACCCATTCAATGGTCGCGATGTTGTTGTTGGTCAAGTTGAACTTGCGACTCTTGAGCAAGTAGACGGCATGATTGAAGCTCTAGAAGCTGATCTTGAAGAGCGTTGTGAGAAAGACGGTCTAGCATTTGCTGCGGTAATGCTAACTGACATCACTACTGCGCAAACTCGTCTTCTTTACAAAGGTGAGTGGGCTGAGAAATTAGTTAAGCACGAGAAAGACGGCGTATTGATGATGGAAAATACACTAAGCCGTAAGAAGCAAGGCTGGCCTTGGCTACAAGGTGAGCTTGTTTAATCAAGTCACTTAAATAATAAACGCCTGCTACTTTAGCAGGCGTTTTTCTTTGAAGTAGATTTTCTTCTTCATCGATAATGTTTGAAGTTAAAAGTACTCGGCATAAAATAGCTTTAAGAACAAAGTTACTGACTAAAGTAGGAAATTAAGATGACTACACAGCTAGACGATAAAAAAATCGCTGAAATCAACAAGTATACGGGCGAGCAACGCCTGAAGTACTGTGTGAAAGAAATCGTAGCAAACCGTGAAGTATGGATCTTAACCGATGAACACGGTTGTGTAATGCTTAACACAGAAGATGAAGACTGTGTTCCAGTATGGCCAAACCAAGAGTTCGCAGAGTCATGGGCAACGGGTGATTGGTCTGAGTGTAAAGCTGAGTCTATCTCGCTAAACAAATGGCATAGTCGCTGGACGAATGGTCTAGAAGACGACGAGCTTGCTGTTGTGGTGTTCCCGAACGAACAAGAAGAGGGCGTTATCTTGTTCCCTGATGAGTTCGATTTCGAGTTGAAGAAACAGGCAGCTAAGCGCTAGTTCTTTCGTTATACAGTAACACCGTAAGTCAGCGTTGCCTTTCTCAGGCAGCGCTATCATTCAATTATCCCACCTAAGCTTGCTTCCAACGTATATTCGTTCAATACCCAATCAACTGATACAAGGGCGCTTGCTGTGCGGCTTTAGAAGCTTGTTGAAGCACACCTGTTTTACTGTATCTCTTCAGTACCTTTCGAACGATAGGTTTTACTTCCGATTCTGTCATTCCAGCTTTCAATTCTGGTTCATACAGTAGTTGCAGTAGCACCACATCTAGAGGTGATAACAAGTCTTCTGGCGTGTGGTCGTTGAAAATAGAAGGGTAGGCTTTATCTGAATCATTCGGCAGACCTAGAACCTGTGTGATCTCTTCTACGATACAGGCGACTAGCTTACCTCGCGATCTTGCCTGATCTACGGGAATCACAATCCCAGCGTAAACAATCTCACTTTTAGAATTGGTTCGATAACCCGCCGTGCAGATAGCGTTATTTAAATGCTGAGTCGATTTGAGTTTCAGTACCGATTTCGCCTCTGACAACCACTGGCTCTGCCTCGTGTATATCCATTTAACGTTCGCTTCAGATTCCTTGCTGACGATTGTTATAGGGTGTTGAGTGACTTCGGATAAATGTTGGATATGAAGCTCGGTAAGTTCTTGATGCAGTTCTTCATCGCCCACTCGATGATCAATCCAAATCTTGATCGGTTGTTTCCATTTGGCCAGTGGTTTATTGCCTTGGGAATATTCGTGTTGCAGCGCGACGTTATAAAACGCGGTTTCAACGAAGGTTCTATCTAACCAAGTAAGAGGAGTGCTTACGGCGTTAAAGGAGAGAGTTGCAAGCAAGAGGGGAAGCATTGAAGCTTTTGTTAGCATGCGTTACCCCCTCTAGTGGCGAGTGAAAAAGCTAAACCAGTTTAGTGGTTGGGCGCTTTGGAGAAATGACTCTCAACCAGTCTTTGCGTGATTTGGTGAGTTGGGTTGGTCAGCACTTGATCCGTTTCACCGCTCTCAACCACATTGCCTTCGTGCATCACGATGATCTTGTCGGTGATGTGCTTAACAATACCTAGGTGTTGAGATACGTAAACGAACGACACGCCCATCTCTTCTTGCAGCTCTAAGAACAAGTTAATAATTTGAGAGCGCATTGCCATGTCCAAACCATTTAACGCTTCATCAGCGACAATGATGGATGGCTGAAGTATCAAGGCACGAGCCAAACAAACCCTCTGTTTCTGGCCCGCAGCAAGCATCTGAGGGTAGAAGTAAGCATGTTCCGGAAGGAGGCCAACGCGTAATAACGTGTCTTTCACGCGGCGCATACGGGCTTCTGGTGGCATGTTGGTATTTCGCTTCAATGGGCCTTCAAGAATTCGACCAATCTGAATGCGTGGATTAAGTGATGTATTCGGATCTTGGAAGATCATTCGAATCAGCTTGCAACGAGTTGAATAGTCTTTGTGTTCTAGCTTTTCGCCGTTCACGCGGATCTCGCCCGCAGTCGGTTCAACCATGCCTGCGAGCATTCTCGCTAATGTTGATTTCCCAGAGCCATTCTGACCGATAAAACCAATCGTCTGGCCTGCTTCAAGGGAAAAGCTTACCGGCTTCACCGCCTGATGAATCTTCTTACGGAAAAGACCAGAGCGAGTCGTAAAGTCTTTAGATAGATCACTGACTTCTAATAATGCACTCATGATTTCTTTTTCTTCTCCATATTCAGAGGGAAGTGACAGTTAAATTTATGGTTCTTGATACGTCTAGTATGTGGGATCTCCACACATTGCCTTTGCGCGTATGGGCAACGTGGGCCTAACCGACAACCAATAGGTAGATGTTGCAACGGCGGAATTGATCCTGGTAAAGACTGTAGCTTCTCCTTGTGGGGAATCCAGTCGTTAAAGTCTGGCATCGCTTTTAGCAAAGCAACGGTGTACGGGTGCTTAGGTGCATCCAATAGTTTCTGCGTATCAGCAGATTCTACAGATTGGCCACAGTACATAACGGTAATACGAGTCGCCCATTGGGTAATGGTAGTTAAGTCATGGCCGATCAGCACGATGGTCGTGTTATTGATCTGATTCATACGACTCAACAGACGCAGTATTTGAGACTGCGTAATTGGGTCTAAATCGTTGGTTGGCTCATCCGCTATTAAGACTTTTGGTTTGGCAGCTATCGCCATTGCGATCATGACTTTCTGACACTCACCATCGGTCAGTTCATAAGAGTAACTGTCCATTAGACGAGAGTGGTCTTTGATACCTACTTTGTGCAGTAACGCTATGGCCTGCTTCTTACGCCACTTAAATCGCTGCCACCAACGACCTTCAAATGCGTGGGAAGGAATCGCTTCAATGAGTTGGTTGCCTACTTTTTCAGAAGGGTCAAGACAGGTCGATGGCTCTTGGAAGATCATCGCGATATCGCGTGCGATCACTCGTCGCCTTTCTTTCGGCGTCAGTTGCAGCAGGTCGATATTACCTAAGCGCATTCGGTCTGCAGAAACCTTCCAGTTTTCTTTGCAAACCCCGACAATTGCCTTTGCAACCAAGCTCTTTCCTGAGCCAGACTCACCTACTAAGCCACGAATTTCCCCTTCATTGAGGGTAATACTCATTCGATCTACTGCTTTAACCATCCCTTGAGGGGTCTCAATTTCGATGGTTAGATGTCGAATATCAAGTAACGGCATTATTCGATTCCTGCATTTAGCGCTTGGCGAACACCTTCACCGACGAGGTTAATCACGATAACTGTAAACATAATAGCTAAGCCGGGTAGGGTTACTGTCCATGGCGCAAGGTAAATCAACTCGACTGAATCACCTAAGATTGAGCCCCATTCCGTACTTGGTGCTTGAGCGCCAAGCCCCAAGAAACCTAAGGCCGTGATATCAAGAATTGCAACTGACAGTGCCAGAGTCACTTCAAGAGCGACCACGGTAAGAATGTTAGGAAGGATTGAGTTCCATAGTAGGTAGAAATCGTTCGCACCATCAAGGCGAGATGCCAGAATGTAGTCCTTCTCTACTTCAGCGTGCACGGCAATGTACACCGAGCGAATAAAGCGTGGAATCAGTGCCAAGCACAAGGCAAGCAAGATATTAAACTCACCAAAGCCAAGGAATGCCACGAAGATAATCGCCAGCAGAAGAGATGGGATTGACATCACGGTATCAAGCAGGTGATTAAGCGTGCTTGATAGCAACCCACGCGTCATCCCGGCAAGTACGCCAATCAGACAGCCAATGACTGCTGCGATAAAGGTAATCACCACCGCAGCGCCGAAAGTAAGTTGAGAGCCAATTATTAGGCGAGAAAGAATGTCTCGGCCTAAGTCATCAGTACCTAGAAAGTATTCAACCGTACCCGCAGGGTCCCACGAGGGAGGGGTTAGAAGATGTCCCGTTTGCTCTTGTGCATCATGTGGTGCTAACCACGGTGAAGTGACGGTAACTAGAATGATAAGCACCAAACACCACAAGCCAAACATCGCCAGATTGTTGCTACGGAAGCTGCGCCAGAAACGTTCGAACTGGGTTGGAATCTGTTCTTCTTGGTAGACGTTATTTGTTAGCATACCATTCCTTCCTTACCAGTGGATTGATCATCGCGCCCAGTAGATCGGACAGAATATTTGCAGTCAAAACCAAGGTTGCCACTACAATTACGCCTGCTTGAATTGAAACATAATCTTGATTCGATAATGCATCCAATAACCAGCGGCCAATACCCGGCCAGTTAAAGATAGACTCGGTAATAATAGCAAGTGTTAACATACTTGATAGTTGAACGCCGACCTTAGGAATAATCGGTGGTATTGCATTTCTCAACACGTGTTGAGTGATGATCTCTCTAGTTGATAGACCCTTAATTCGCGCGGCGCGGATGTAGTTTTGAGTCATCACTTCAGCTACTGATGCTCTCATCAATCGGATTACCTGAGTCGTTGGGGCGAGCGCTAAAACAAGGCAAGGCAACGCCATATGCTCGATAACACTTTGTAGTGCGTGTGCACGGTAACGGCCTTCGGCAAAAAAGGCATCTATCATCGCGAAGCCAGTCACGTGTTCAATTTCGTAAAGCAGGTCGTATCGACCGCCAACCGGGAACATTTCAAAGTGCAGAGAAAATACCATGATCATCAACAATGCGACCCAAAATATAGGTGCAGAGTAACCGGCCATAGAGGTAAACGATATTGTCGTATCGACAAACTTACCTTGTCTCATACCTGCAATCGTGCCGAAAGGGATGCCGATAAACAGCGCAAGCACAAAGGCAAAGAAGCACAGTTCTAACGTTGCAGGGAATACAACGGCCAACTCATCGATGATAGGTACACCGTGTTTGCTTAGACCAAAGTTTAGTGTCGATAATTCAGTGATATAGCTGATCCAACCGGGCCAGAAATCTTGAATCGCCCAAGGTGAGGTTTGGTCTAATCGAAGCAGGGCGAAACCCACTAACGTCAGAATCCCCAACGTAATAATGAATAAGTTTACACGTCTTAATGTATACCAAAACATCACTGCACCTCTCTTCTGACTTGGTCAAAAGGTTGAGCATTGAACGGGCTCTGTTTAAAACCGGTTAGCGAACGATCGTGCACGCGGAACTGCACGCCGTGAGCGAGAGGGATCACAGGAACTTCTTCATTGAGAATGTTTTGGGCTTGTCGATACAAGTTCACACGGTGCCTTTGTTGATTGATCTCTAATGCTAAGTCGAGAAGGAAATCAAAGTCTGAATTACACCACATAGAGACGTTTAATCCTGCGCGTTCTGAGCTGCATGATAGAAGTGGACGCAAGAAGTTATCTGGATCCCCCGTATTGCCTATCCAGCCAGTAAGCAACAAGTCTGTTGAGGAAATAGAGGATAACTGTGTGCGGTCAAATCGATCGTCGGTATAGAGTTTCAGCTCGATACCAATATCGGCCAAGTTTGCTTGGATCAATTCTGCGGTTTTTCTTGGGCTTGGGTTGTATGCGCGTGGCTCTAGTGGTACCCACATCGAAAGCTCTAATCCAGGTTCAACACCAGCTTCTTTGAGAAGCGCAATTGCATAGTTTCGATCATAACGAACTTGAACGCTGTCTTTTTGGTAAGCCCAAGACGTAGGAGGAAGCAATGTGTAGGCCTTAGTACCTGTGCCGTAATACACAGAATCAAGAATGTTCTGACGATTGATGGCTAGGTTGAGCGCTTTACGAACTCGAGAATCGCGTAGTGCAGGGTGCTCAGTATTCAGCGCGATGAAAGAGACATTAACCGCCGGTGTAGCAGAAATTTTCAGCTCTTCATGAGCTTGAATAATAGGGATCTGACTAGAAATCGGTGAGTTCAACACGTCACACTCACTGCGGAGAAGCTTGGCAAGTGTGCCTGTCCCACGTTGTGAAGTATCAAACACAACTTGGTCCATTTGTACTTCTCCCCTCCAGTAGTGCTTGTTTTTTTTCAAGCGAACTAGGTCATTGATCTGGTATTCGTCTAAGTAAAAAGGACCAGTGCCGACCGGGTTGGAATCGATTTGATTTTTCTCGTCCGCAGCAATGAGCTTATTGGCATATTCTTTAGAATGAATGACCGCATAGCTGGTGGCGATATTGTTGAGAAATGAATTGTCTGGGCGACTTAATTGGAATTTCACCGTTAGGTCGTCAACTGCAGTGATATCGACGATCAGGTTTTTGAAGTCGATTCCGGCAAACCATGGATATAGGCCACCGCCTACATAATGAAATGGGTTTGAACTATCAATGACACGTTCGAAGCTAAACACCACGTCTTGCGCATTCATGCTACGAGTTGGGGTGAACCAGTCTGTAGTTTGGAACGCAACATTTGGGCGCAGTTTGAACGTGTACTCTGTACCAGATTTATCAACAGACCAACTTGTCGCCAAGTTCTGCTTTGGTCGGTAAGTCATCGGATCAAGAGTGAGCAGTGTATCGAAGATTTGAGGGCTCAGTGATTCTGCGGTAATACCACTATCAACCAGCTGTGGGTTGAAGGTACTAGGATTACCTTGGCCGCAATAAATGAAGCCTTTTTCACGGATTTGCTCGTGATCCACACTCTCACCACATCCAGCTAGAAAGCTCAGCGTGCAGATGCTCAGTGATAGTTTTATTAGTGCTTTCATAAAAAGAAATACTTTTCGAAACGAGGCGTTAGAGGAGCCTCAAGATCCGGACAATTTAACATTTTATTTATTCGGCTCCAAATAATAATCTAGTGTGGGCAGCTATTTATCGTTAGCTTGTCCGACAATCGCGTACTTCCTCACCATTCCTCGTAATTGGTTGTAGGTTAACCCAAGTAATTCAGCGGCTTGCTTCTGGTTGTACTTGCTTTGTTTTAAGGCTTGATTGAGTAGCTTGATGTCTTGCTGCTCCTGCCATGCTTTGTAATCCAACGGCAAAGAAAAAGCGCTATCAGATGAAGTATGGCTGTTGGACTGAGCATTGCCAGTTTCTGGCGTCGAATCTTGTTCTGTTTTCCATGCTGGTTTGAATGGGTTAAACACCAAAGATTCAATAGGATATGGATTCTTACCATGCTGATAGATTGCCCGCTCAATGACGTTTTTTAGCTCTCGTACATTCCCTGGCCAAGAGTACTCCAATAGCGATTCAACGGCTGATGGAGCAAAGCCGACAAACAACTCCAATTCCAATTCACGACACATCTTAATTGCGTAGTATTCTGCCAATAACGTGATGTCTTCTTTACGTTCACGAAGCGGCGGGATAGTAATCACATCAAACGCCAATCTATCGAGTAAATCGGCCCTGAATTCGCCTTTCAAAGCCATCTCAGGCAAGTCGGCATTGGTCGCACACACCAGTCTTACATTCGCACTTAAAGCTTTTTGTCCGCCGACACGTTCATATTGTCCGTATTCAATAACACGTAACAACTTTTCTTGAACTGCAAGCGGGGTTGTTGCCAGCTCATCAAGAAACAGAGTGCCGCCCTCCGCCCTTTCAAAGCGGCCTTGATGACGGCCTTTTGAGCCCGTGAAAGAACCGGATTCATGACCAAACAACTCAGAATCAATCAAACCTTCGCTGAGGGTTGAACAGTTCAGCGAGATCAAAGGCTGATCCCAACGTCTTGAAAGGTAATGCAGCCTTTGTGCGATCAATTCTTTACCCGTACCACGCTCGCCAATGATCAGTATGGGTCTTTCGATTGGAGCTAGTTGAGAAACTTTATCCAAAACAGAGAGAAAGCTAGGGGATTCACCAATGAGGTTCTGCTGCATAGCGGGTCCTTGTATTAGCTGAGCGCTGATGGAAGTCATTTAGGCTGTAGTGGTGAAAAATACCAATACTTGGTTAAATTCATCATAGCATGGTTCGGATTAATCGCCATTACATTGTAAGTGCATGATAATAAATGCCTTAAAAGTTGGCATGCTACTTGGATTACTTATGGTAGGTTTAATAACAAACGTAAATTTGCGAGCAAGTGAGTAAAGGGTCGAACAACGATTTAGAACGCATTTGCCATCATTGTAATTAAGGAGTTCCTCATGGGTATTTTTTCTCGCTTTGCAGACATTGTAAATTCAAACATCAGTGCACTATTAGATAAGGCTGAAGATCCTGAAAAGATGATTCGCCTGATTATCCAAGAAATGGAAGACACGCTGGTAGAAGTTCGCACTAACTCGGCAAAAGCTATCGCAGACAAGAAAGAGCTAGCGCGTAAAGTTGAAGCTATCGAAACTCAGATTCTAGATTGGCAAAATAAAGCGACACTAGCACTGACTAAACAACGCGAAGATCTGGCGAGAGCAGCGCTGATTGAAAAGCAAAAACTTGAAGACATCATCAAGAGCCTTCATACAGAACAAACATTGGTTCATGAAACCATCGAGAAGCTAACCAGTGAGATTGGCAAGCTAGAAACTAAAATTGCAGAAACTCGTGCAAAGCAACAAGCATTGATGATTCGCAATAATGCTGCGAGCAATCGTCGTGACGTTCAAAAACATCTGCATTCAAGCAAAACCAACGAAGCAATGGCGAAGTTTGAGCAATTCTCGCGTAAAGTGGATGAATTAGAAGCTGAGGCAGACGTTTACGCAAAAACAGGCAACGCAAAATCTTTAGACCAAGAGTTTGCAGAGCTACAAGCTCAAGACGAAATTGAAAAAGAGCTAGCGAAACTGAAGCAACAAGTTGAAAACCGCGATAAATAATTTAGGAGTTTTCTATGTCAACATTTCTAATTGCAGGCCCACTGATTGTCTTCTTGATCTTCGTGGCACCGCTATGGTTATTCTTACATTACCGCAGCAAGAAGAAATCCAGTAACGGTCTTTCAGAAACGGATCTTCAGCGTCTGCACAAGCTTTCAGCGCAAGCGGAATCCATGCAAGATCGTGTGAAGACACTAGAAAAAATACTGGATGCGGAGTCGCCTAACTGGAGACGCAACTATGAGTAGAGAACTGTATCGCGACACAATTAACGGCAAATTGTCTGGTGTGTGTGCGGGCTTAGCGAACTACTTTGGCCTTGAAGTTTGGCTGGTTCGCATCTTAGTTATCTCTGCAGCACTGCTTGGGGGGAGTTTTCTGGTCTTGTTAGCGTATTTAGCTTTGACATTTATGCTTGAAAAACAACCACCTCAGTATGTCGATCAGATGAAAGCTAAGCAAGAGCACACGCTGAAGCAGAAGCCTTGGGAAAAAGGGCAGACTGCAGAGTCTTTGCTGGGCACTTTAGAGGGGGATTTCCAGAAGTTAGAGACCAGTGTCCGCAACATGGAAGCTTATGTCACCTCCGACACTTTCAAAGTTGATCGCGCATTTAAGAACATCTAGTGTTAAAACCTCAAAAAATTAGATAACGGTTTAGGAAAATTTATCCCAAGCCGTTATTTTTTTTAATAATTTTGTCTAAATAAATCTTACGATAACTGGCAAGTTACATGTGATTAATCTATGTTATAAAAATATTTATAGATATGGATGAACACCAATGTATAGAGCCTCCGTTGTCCTATTGACGGCCTTAGCTGGGTTGTCTGGGTGTGGTAAGGAGCTTCCTCCCGTGCCTGAACCTGAATCTAGACCCGCCAAACTTTTCACTGTCTCCGTCGGTAGCAACGCTTTTGAACGAACTTTTCCTGCCACTACCGAAGCGGGTGACAAAGCGGTATTAGCTTTCCGTGTACCTGGATTACTTCAAACTATCGATGTCACAGCGGGACAAAGCGTGCAAAAAGGTGACCCTTTAGCAATGCTCGACCCTGATGAATATCAATTGTTGGAGAAACAAGCCAGAGCGAATTTCAAGTTGTCTGACGTTCAATATCAACGTGCAATAAAATTGCGTAAAGACCGAGTCGTTTCTGAGCAAGATTTTGACCAAGCAAAAGCGAACCATAACTCTGCAAGAGCAGAGCTCAATCAAGCGAAAGCTAATTTACGCTACACCACTCTTGTTGCTCCATACGATGGCACCATCTCCATTATCCCAGCTGAAAACCATGAATACATAGCGGCGAAGCAAGGAGTCATGAATATTCAAACCAATCAAATCCTCAAAGTCGTATTTTTATTGCCTGATCGCCTAATTACACGTTATTCATCCGGGTTTGAAACTGATTCGACTATGGTATTTGATGCGTTTCCTGACAACGCTTATGAACTGATTTTTCAAGAGGTTGATACCGAAGCGGATCCTAAAACTGGTTCTTATAAAGTTACCATGGTAATGGAGAGACCTACTGACATTGGCATCCTACCTGGTATGTCGGGAACCGTAAATTTGGTTTCTGCCAAAGCAGCTGCGACGAAAATTCCAACCTCAGCAATGATGACCGATGGCGACGATGTTTCAGTTTGGCGCGTAAACAGTGACGGTATTGTTGAGAATGTGGCAATTGTGATTGATGAAAAGCGTCACATTGTCTCTGGGCTTAATGATGGAGACCGCATCGTAACCTCTGGTGTTAATGGTCTTGAACCCGGCGTTAAAGTCCGAGAGTGGATCAAGGAAAGGGGGCTATAACATGAGTGCATTTAAATTAGCGACAGGTTTGTCATGTTTAGTTCTGCTAACCGCTTGCGGAGAAAAGCCACAAATAGAAGTCGACAATACACCCCTAGTCAAAGCGATTGAAATTTCAGTCTTGGATTTCAATGACAAGCTGTACTTTCCAGCAGTGGCGAATGCCGCAGAGAAAGCGCATCTCAGTTTTCGTGTCGCGGGTGAGATCTTTAAGCTTGATGTCAAAGAAGGCCAGCGAGTTAAAGCGGGGGAATTGATTGCCGAGCTCGACCCTACAGACTACCAATTAGATGTTGATAACGCTCAGGCGAGATATACGGTAATCAATAGCCAATATAGACGCTCTAGTCCGTTGGTCAAAAAAGGGCTGTTGGCTAAATCTCAGTTTGATGAAATTGCAGCTCAACGCCAAATAGCGTATGCCGAGTTAGAGCTAGCTAAGTTACGCTTATCCTTTACTAAGCTTCTTGCGCCTGTTGATGGGATTATCTCCCGAGTCAGTGTTGATCAATACGAAAATATTCAAGTCGGTCAGCAAGTTGTCAATATTCACAGCGTCGAAGATGTTGAAGTCATTATCCAGTTACCAGACCGCATTTATGTAAATCAACCGAATGATGCGGTACTAAAGACTATCGAAGCTCTGGTGAGAGTTCCGAGTGGTAATGAGTATCCGGCGAGCATAAAAGAGTATACGACAGAGCCAGACCCAAGCACTGGTACCTTTACGGTTACCTTGGCATTGCCGATGCCCGAAGATGATTTGATTCTTGATGGTATGGCTGTCGATGTTACCTCTCATGGACGAGATATTGGTTTAGAACTGAAAGCCGGTGTTTTGGTTCCAATTGAGGCGGTGTTCAATGCGGATGGCGATGAACTGAGCCGAACGAACTCATTTGTTTGGGTTTTGAATGATGACAATACCGTTTCGAAGCAGCAAGTCGTGTTAGGAAAAGCAAACCAGAAAACTTTGCAGATCATGAAAGGATTAGAAATGGGGCAGCATGTCGTTGTTGCAGGCGTATCGCGATTGCGAGATGGGATGACAGTGGAAGTATTGCCTCAGGAGACGAACAATGAGTGAAGTAAATAACAAGCCTCAAAATGACGATCAACAGGGTGATGATCAGATCACAGGTGTTGCTTCTTACTTTATACGTAACAAAGTCATTAGCTGGATGCTATCTCTGATCTTTCTTATTGGTGGTGTTTCTGCATTCTTTGGTTTGGGTCGTCTAGAAGATCCTGCCTTTACCATCAAAGATGCAATGGTAGTGACCTCTTACCCTGGGGCTACCCCTCAGCAAGTGGAAGAGGAAGTGACCTATCCGCTAGAGAAAGCGATTCAACAGCTTACTTATGTGGACGAAGTGAACTCTATCTCAAGCCGTGGCCTGTCTCAGGTAACGGTAACGATGAAGAATAACTACGGCCCGGACGATCTTCCGCAAATTTGGGATGAACTTCGCCGAAAAGTGAATGATCTTAAGGTTGAACTGCCACCCGGCGTCAACGATCCTCAAGTCATCGATGATTTCGGTGACGTTTACGGGATTTTGTTGGCGGTGACGGGGGATGGTTACAGTTATAAAGAGTTACTCGATTATATTGACTACCTAAGGCGAGAATTAGAGCTGGTCGACGGGGTCAGTAAAGTCTCGGTATCCGGCCAGCAGCAAGAGCAAGTGTTCATTGAGATATCGATGAAACGGATAAGCTCATTAGGTCTGTCTCCAAGCACAGTATTTAACCTTTTATCGACTCAAAATATTGTTTCCAGTGCAGGTGCGGTGAGAATTGGTGACGAATACATTCGTATCCACCCTACGGGCGAGTTCCAGAATGTAGAGCAACTGGGTGATTTGATTCTGACAGAAGGTGGCGCTCAAGGGCTTATCTACCTGAAAGATGTGGCAGAGGTAACTCGTGGTTATGTTGAAGTACCTACTAACATCATTGGCTACAATGGCAAGCTTGCGCTCAACCTTGGGGTATCCTTTGCGCAAGGTGTAAACGTTGTGGCGGTGGGTGAAGCCTTTGACCGAAGACTCGCCGAGCTGAAATATCAGCAGCCCATCGGTATCGATATCTCTGAGGTTTATAACCAACCCAAAGAGGTAGATAAGTCAGTAAGTGGATTTGTGGTGAGTTTGGGGCAGGCGGTTGCGATTGTAATCGTGGTTCTGCTGTTCTTCATGGGGCTACGCTCTGGTCTGTTGATCGGTTTGATATTGTTGTTGACCGTTTTCGGTACCTTTATTTTCATGCAGTACTTCAAGATTGACCTTCAACGTATCTCATTAGGCGCGTTGGTTATCGCTCTGGGGATGCTGGTGGATAATGCCATTGTGGTGGTGGAAGGGATATTGATCGGCACGCAGAAGGGGCGAACCCGGATGCAGGCCGCCACCGATATCGTGACCCAAACCAAATGGCCGCTGTTGGGGGCAACGGTGATTGCGGTGACTGCGTTTGCTCCTATCGGTTTATCCGAGGACTCAACAGGTGAGTACTGTGGCACCTTGTTCACAGTGCTACTGATTTCTTTGATGCTGAGTTGGTTTACTGCCATCTCGCTCACGCCGTTCTTTGCTGACATGTTCTTTAAAGGTCAAAAGGTCGACTCAGAGAACGAAGGTAAAGACCCATACAACGGGATGGTTTTTGTGATCTACAAAAACTTCCTTGAGTTCTGTATGAAGCGTGCTTGGTTAACCATGTTTGTTCTGATTATTGGTTTGGGCGCAAGCGTTTACGGCTTTGGTTTTGTAAAACAAGCCTTCTTCCCATCCTCGACAACACCGATGTTCCAAGTTGACGTCTGGATGCCGGAAGGTACTGATATTCGAGCGACCAATACCAAGCTTAAAGTGCTTGAGAGTTGGTTGGCTGATCAGGACGAAGTTGAGCACATCACGACGACTGCGGGTAAAGGCCTGCAACGTTTCATGCTGACTTACGCACCAGAGAAAAGTTATAGCGCGTATGGCGAAATAACGGTCCGTGTGAAGAGCTACGAAGTGCTTGAAGGGCTGATGAAACGCTTTCGTGAGCACGTAAATGGTCAGTTCCCTGAGATCGACTATAAGCTCAAGCAGATTGAATTAGGCCCTGGTGGTGGTGCGAAGATTGAAGCGCGAATTGTTGGTTCTGATCCAACAGTATTACGTTCAATTGCCGCTCAAGTGATGGATATCATGCGATCTGATTCTGGAGCATTTAATATTCGTCATGATTGGCGTGATAGAACTAAGGTGTTAGAGCCTCAGTTCAACGAAAGTCAAGCGCGTCGTTATGGCATCACCAAGTCTGATGTCGATGACTTCCTCGCGATGTCTTTCTCTGGTAAGTCGATTGGTGTGTACCGTGATGGTACGACGCTGATGCCTATTGTGGCTCGTTTACCTGAAGATGAGCGTGTTGATATTCGTAACATTGAAGGTATGAAGATCTGGAGCCCGGCATTAAGTGAGTACATCCCGCTGCAACAAGTAACACTTGGTTATGAGTTAGAGTGGGAAGACCCACTGATCATCCGTAAGAACCGTAAGCGTATGCTGACGGTAATGGCGGACCCTGATCTATTGGGTGAAGAGACAGCATCAACTCTACAGAAACGCTTACAACCACAAATTGAAGCGATTGAGATGCCTCCGGGTTACTCATTGGAATGGGGTGGTGAATATGAGTCGTCAGCAGATGCACAGGCGTCACTGTTCACAACCATGCCTCTTGGTTACTTGTTCATGTTCTTAATTACCGTGTTCTTGTTTAACTCGGTGAAAGAGCCTCTGATTGTTTGGTTAACGGTTCCATTGGCGTTGATAGGGGTGACGACAGGCTTGCTAGCCTTGAATACACCATTCGGCTTTATGGCGCTGTTGGGCTTCCTGAGTCTATCTGGGATGCTTCTGAAGAACGGTATCGTACTGCTTGATCAAATTGAGATTGAGATGAAGTCAGGTAAAGATCCATATGTAGCGGTTGTTGATGCGGCACTGAGTCGTGTTCGTCCGGTATGTATGGCAGCGATCACCACGATTCTAGGTATGATCCCTCTACTACCGGATATCTTCTTCAAACCAATGGCAGTAACCATCATGTTTGGTTTAGGCTTTGCGACTGTACTCACGCTAATCGTAGTACCTGTGCTGTATCGTTTATTCCATAAAATTGAAGTGGCTTAATGTCAACTAACCTTTGAAATAATGCCCCTAAATGGGGCATTATTTTTATATATCGATTGATAGAAGAGAATAAAAAATGGAAGTAAATACATCGGATAGAACTTGCGCATGGGCGCTTAAACACGAGCTTGAAAGGGAGTACCACGATGCAGAGTGGGGCGTGCCTGTTTATGATGACCAAGTTCTGTTTGAGTTCATTACCTTGGAAGGCGCTCAGGCGGGTCTAAGTTGGATTACGATCCTCAAAAAGCGTGAAGGCTATCGTGCCGCATTCGATAATTACGAGTTAAACAAGTTAGCTGAGTTGAATGAAGACAACGTGCCGCACATCATTGAAAACTTCGATGTCGTTAAACACAAGGGCAAGATTGCTTCGGTATACAACAATGCGCGAGCTACGCTTGAATTACAGAAAGAGTTCGGCTCTCTTTCAAATGCTTTATGGCAGTTTGTTGATAATGAGGTGATTGTGAATCAATGGACCGAGATGTCTCAAGTTCCCGCTTCTACCGAGCAATCTAAAGCGATGAGTAAGTTTTTGAAGAAGAGAGGCTTTAAGTTTGTAGGGGAAACAATCTGTTACGCGTTCATGCAAGCGACAGGCATGGTTAATGACCATATCGTAGGTTGTCCGCACAAATAAAGGTGTTATTTATCGTCGAAAAATAATTGCGTTAATATAGGAAAATTCACTGGTCATTTATAAACTATTCAATATCATATGCGACCAAATTCAAACCTAGAAGACGATAGTGAAACAACAAAGCTACCAAATCTGTGATGTTAGTTATGATCCCTTGCTTCGGCAGTTTGTGCGTGACGATGGCCACGTAGAAACTATCGCGCCGATAGAAGGTAAGGTGTTTCTGTTCTTACTTGAAAATGCTGGTGAGTGTGTTGAACGAGGCCTAATATTTGATAGGTGCTGGGGCAATGTGATTGTCTCAGAGCAAGCGCTCACTAACGTGATATCTAAGATTAGAAAAACGCTATCGCGAGTGACTTGTGGCTGTGCAACGATTCGTACGGTCAGTAAAACGGGTTATTCACTTGTAATCGATGAATCGATAAAACCTAGTAAAACTGAAACTGTG
The DNA here is from genome assembly GCF_003050065.1 of Vibrio sp. 10N.286.51.C3. NCBI lineage: Bacteria > Pseudomonadati > Pseudomonadota > Gammaproteobacteria > Vibrionales > Vibrionaceae > Vibrio > Vibrio sp. 10N.286.51.C3. Next base: position 195,787 of record NZ_PIGC01000005.1, read on the forward strand.
CCTTCTCAAATGACTGCGAAGGCATCTAAATTAAACTCTTCACCTGTCGATCAAGAAGTGTTGGCTGCAACTGAATTAGAACCCTCAGATTCAAAGAGTAATGCGCACTTAATTAAAGCGGGCTACTTAGTCGCATTGATTTGTGTCGTCGTAACGGCGTTCAATCTTTTCAAAACCTATTATACGCCACTGCCTTATTTTATTGATAAAGCCGAGTACCGCGGCAGTTACACAGACAATACTAATCACTACTTTTTCCATGTTGCGCACAATGAATCTTATTCGTTGCCTGCGATCACTAAAAAGCTAACGGATGTGATACCTAGCCACTGCAATGTTGATGTTTTTGTCCGTATCTACCCATCAGTAGACCAGCCCGAAGATGATACGCTATACATGTTGATTCAAAGGAAGAGTGGTGAGGCTTTGAACTATAGCGCTTCTATTTTCAATGTAGAGTCGTCTTTTGATTCGTTTACTCAGTACATGGAAAAGAGGAGTAACTTTTGCGACTAATTGGCTTACTCATTCTATTGGCAATTGCTACAGCAAGCTTTTTTCTGGAACAGAACGCATTGGCTGGCACTCGCTGGCACTGTAAAACGCTAAAAACGGATTTTTTATCTCAGGCATTCCAACCGTATCAATCGCTTTATGAGCGAATGAGCATTACTTTTCAGTCTGACCAAACTTTTAGTATGAGAGAGTTTGTGACGATAACTGAGAAAGACGGTAACGAAGCTACAATGGAAAATCTTTATTCTGGTTACTATGGCCTTGATGGGGATAGTTTGTCGATGAGTATTATTGATGTGAGAACTGCAACGCCTTTTCATGATCCTATTATTAACAATGATTACAGTGAGTATAAAGGGGTGACGATTGACTACGCTATTGCAGTGAAGGATCAGTCTTTGTATATGTTCAATGAACATCGAACTGAAATATTCAATTGGGCGTGTTTTAACGTTCGTTAACGGCTTATAAAGCACTTTGTGGCAGTATTGGAATTACAGGCTACTGATACGCTGAATTGAAAAAGGCAGGAATATCCTGCCTTTTTGGTCTGAGTCTGTTAACGATTTTAATTAAATGAGCGCGTTGTAACGCTCTAATCCTGCCTCTAGGTCTGCAATCAGATCATCGACGTCTTCTAAGCCGATATGAACACGAATCAAAGTCCCTTCGAAGTTCGGATTCGCTACTGTTCTTAGGCTGTTAAAGCTGCTTGGTTCATTCGCTAGAATCAAGCTTTCGAAACCACCCCATGAGTAACCCATACTAAAGTGCGTCATACCATCAAGTAGCGCTGTGGTCGCTTTGGTATTTGAGTTCTTCAGCACGAAAGAGAACAAGCCATTCCCGCCAGTAAAATCTCGTTTAAAGAACTCATGACCAGGACAAGATTCAAGCGCAGGGTGACGAACGTGGTCAACCTCAGGGCGAGTCTCTAACCATTTTGCCACTTTCAAGCTGCTTTCTGCGTGTTGGCGTAGGCGAACATCAAGAGTACGAATACCACGAAGGCCGAGGTAAGCGTCATCTGGCGAAACACATTGCCCCATCAGGTAGCTCTGTTCTCTTAACTGGTCCCAACATTTTTCATTGGCTACCGCAGTCCCTAGCATCACATCAGAGTGACCAACGATGTATTTGGTTGCTGCTTGAATCGAGATATCAACACCGAAATCAAACGGTGAGAAGTTAACACCAGCAGCCCAAGTGTTGTCTAACATAACAATGATGTCATGTTCATGAGCAATACGTGCGAGCGTTGGAATGTCTTGAACTTCCATGGTGACAGAACCCGGAGATTCGGTAAACAGCACCTTAGTGTTTGGCTTAATAAGGTCTTGGATGCCTTCACCAATTGTTGGTTCGTAGTAAGTTGTTTCTACACCCATCTTCTTCATGATGGTGTCACAGAAATCACGAGTCGGTTCGTAGCAGGTGTCGACCATCAGAATATGGTCGCCTGTTTCTACAAAAGAGAGAATGGCGTTAGAGATTGCTGCCGTACCACAAGGGTAGAGTGCACAGCCTGCGCCGCCTTCCACTTCCACCATGGCATCTTGGAAGGCGAAATGAGTATTGGTTCCACGACGTCCGTAAAAAAGTGTTTTGTTAGCGCGGTTAATTGTAGCTTTACGCTTCTCTTCTACTGAGTTGAATACGACAGTTGAAGCGCGCTGTACTGGTGGGTTAACGACACCATTGGTCCACTTCTTATCACGACCTGCAGTGATCAGCTTAGTGGTTTTGTTCTCGGACATGCTGTGAATTCCTTATCAATCGGTTATCTTCTATTTAAAACATGCCAATAGCCTTCAAAGCAAGAGGGGGGCAGGAGTTTTTACGCTTTTCTTTCGCTTTTTAACCTTTTACTTATTCAATGGTGAAAGGTTAAAAACTTACGGGAGGAAGTGATGAGCCGCAATCGACTCATCATATGTATTACAGAAGAGGGTTGAACAAATAGAACAACCTTTCAAAGAAGCGATTTCGCAAGTTTCTCTGTTCCCACTGTTCTAGTACTACTGGGTGAGATGATTCTATATAAGACTGTTGCAGTTCAGAGAGCTGCTGAGTGAAGTGCACGTCATCTACGGCTAGCGTCACTTCGAAGTTGAGCCATAGGCTACGCATGTCGATATTCACCGTTCCGATCAAACAAAATTCTTCATCGATCACTACCGATTTGGTGTGAAGAAGCCCACCGTAAAACTCGTAAATCTTAACGCCGGCTTCAAGTAACTCGGTATAGAAAGCGCGCGAAGCCCACTTAACCATTAATGAGTCGTTGTTGTGTGGGATGACCAGTTCTACATTGACACCGCGTTGCGCTGTCATTTTGAGTGTTTCTAATAAATCGGCACTCGGTACAAAGTAGGGTGTTGTGATACGAACAGAATGGTTTGCCTGATTAATCGCAATGGTTAGAACTTGCAGGATCAAATACTCCGGCATGCCTGGACCAGATGGCACGACTTGCACAGGGTGATGCGTCATTACCTCTTCAATCGGACATTCAGGTAAATCAGGAAGGATGCGCTCGCCCGTTTCCACTTCCCAATCCCAACCATGAATTGCCGACAGTACATTAACGGTTGGCCCCGTTACGCGTACCATTACATCAATCCACTGGCCAACACCTGAATTTTGCTTGAAGTGAGCGGGGTCAACCATGTTCATTGAGCCAGTGTAGGCGATGGTTTCATCAATCACGATGATTTTACGGTGTTGTCTTAGATCTAGACGACGTAAGAAAATACGCCAAGGGCTTACTTCCAATGCTTGTACAACTTGCACACCGGCGTCTTTCATCATTAAGCGCCAGTGACTTTTAAAAAAGCGCGGGCTACCTGCAGAATCAAGCAAAACTTTAACATCCACACCACGTTTCGCAGCTCGAATGAGAGCGGAAGCAACCGAATCAGTTAATCCTCCAGGGTGCCAAATATAGAAAACCATCTTAATACTGGTTTGGGCATTTTCTATATCTTCGATAATTGCGTGTAAGATCTCATTGGGAGAAGCTTGCAGTGAAAGTGTGTTTCCGCTGAGTGCAGGAATGCCCATCCGATTGTTACAAAGTTCATCAATCTTGTGGATAGGGGAGCCGACCTTTCCTGGAAGGTGGAGCTGGCAATCATCTAGTTTTCGGAACCAATCACCAAATGGAGTAAACATGCGATGTGCGCGTTCAGCCCTCTTCCTACCTAGGTTTAGCTCTCCGAAAAGGAAGTAACAAGCGACACCTACAATTGGGATAATGTAGATAACCATCAACCACGCGAGAGAAACGCTGACAGAGCGTCGTTTTAGTACGACACGGAAAGTCACACCGGCTACAAGTACCCAGTATAAAGCGACAGAAGCTAAAGTTAAAAAATGGTAGAGCTTTTCCACATTGAATACTCGAAAAAAGAGACACTTAGATAGTAATGCTATTTTACGGATATGGGAATTTAAGGAATCAACTATTTACAAATTAGAGCTAAAGCTGTAAACAGGTTATAGTTGTTAAGTTTTGGTTAACTTAAGACGAAAACGATTGTTTTGTATGAAAAGGCGGCATTTAACCATAAAAATTTACATTGGTAACGAAATATATACGGTTCGGGCTTCCAATTTTATTCTTAAACTGGTTTACTTGCTATATACGAGCGTCAATCAAATCTTTTAGGTGTGTAAATTTTTTTATACGCCTTATCTTTTAAAGACGCCACTCAAAGCAAAACACAACATCACATAACACAAAAGTTTGGAGTACACGTGGCTACTAGTAATACAACCACAACACCCCGCGATACCTGGGGTTCGAAGTTAGGATTCGTAATGGCTGCAGCAGGTTCTGCTGTTGGTCTAGGTAACATCTGGAAATTCCCATACACAGCAGGCGAAAGTGGCGGCGGTGCATTCGTTGCAATTTACCTGTTTTTTGTAATCTTCATCGGTTTCAGTGTGATGCTGACTGAATTTGCGATTGGCCGTCATACGCAGAGATCAGCAGTAGGTGCATTTAAATCAACTGACCGTCGCTGGACGTTCGCTGGTGTTATCGGTGTAGTAAGTGGTCTGCTAATCATGGGTTTCTACCCTGTAGTAGGTGGCTGGTCTATCGCATACATCGGTAAAATTGCTGGTGGTCTACTAGACGCACCTGAAGCAATCGGTGACAGCTTTGGTGGCTTTATCTCAAACCCAGTTCAGCCACTTATGTGGATGGGCTTATACCTACTGCTTAACGTTGTCATCGTTATGAAGGGTATTTCTGGCGGTATTGAGAAAGCGGGTAAGATCTTAATGCCACTTCTTTTCATTATCCTTATCGTGGTATCAATCAAAGGCATCATGCTTCCGGGCGCGATGGCTGGTCTTGAATTCCTATTCAGCCCTGACTTCTCTAAAGTAGACAGCGGTGTAATCCTAGCTGCACTAGGTCAAGCATTCTTCTCACTATCTCTTGGTATGGGTTGTATGTTGACTTACGGTTCTTACCTGAAGAAGAAAGAGAACCTAGTTCAAACTACCGCTATGGTTACGGCAATGGATACAGGTGTTGCTATCCTAGCTGGTGTTGCAATGTTCCCAGCAATGTTCGCATTCGGTATGGAGCCTGCAGCGGGTCCTGGTCTGGTATTCGTTGTTGTTCCTCAGCTATTCGCTGAAATGGGCGGCGTAGTGGGTCTTCTATTTGCTCTTATGTTCTTCGTTGGTCTGAGTGTTGCGGCACTGACATCTTCAGTATCTCTACTTGAAGTTGTGGTTTCGTACCTAATCGATGAGAAAGGCATGAAGCGTGTAACAGCTGTACTGTCTGCGAGTGTCGTAATGGCGATTCTATGTATCTTCGCTTCTCTATCACTTGGTGGCTTCGGTCCAACATTGTTCGGTACTGGTGCGTTCGATATCTTCGACTTACTAACTGATAAGATCTTCCTAGCAGTTGGCGGTATGTTGGTATGTATCTTCGCTGGTTGGAGACTAAACCGTGCTGACCTAGAGAAAGAGATCACTAACGACGGTGAAGTATCTTTCCCACTATTCGGTCTATGGTACACACTAGTTAAGTACATCATCCCAGTAGCTATCGCTATCGTTGCGTTCATGGGTATCTCTTCTGGCTTCGACAGCGGTAAAGGTGCAATCATGCTACTAGGTATTGGTATCATTGCTGGCTCTGCGCTTATCTCTAAGAAGCTATAGTTTTTAGAAACCAAAGTTCTTAGAAGCTAGAATCGCAAGTTAAAGTAAGTTAATAAACGGGAGCCCATGGCTCCCGTTTTTTTATGTGAGTATCTTAATTCTCTTCGAAAAATAAAAAACATTCATTCACTAAAGTTATCCGTGTGCTAGCCGATATAATAAATGTTAAGGGCTGTTTTGGCCGATAATTTTATTTAGGTAGGTGTTGTGTGAAATTGTCAGTGAGAAAGAAACTGTATGCCGGTTTTGGCTCTATATTGGCGGTGCTTGTCACGTTAGTCGGTATTGTATGGATAGAAGTTATTGGGGCCCATAAAAGCGCTGATGAGATTAGAATGGATGATGTACCGGGTACCGTTACCTACCTTGTATTGATAGATGAAGCGGGCGATGTTTATCGGGACGCTTTGGGCGCGATTATTCAGGTTGATAACGCGTTGAACGATTATCGAACCAATAAGAACGAGTTTGCTCAAGCTATTGAGCAGGCGAAGCGTTTGGAGAGCAGAGGATCGGAAGATCATCGACGTATTCAGCGAATTGAAAACTTGATGGGGCGTTTCACTCAAGAGTTTGAAGCGAAGCTTGTGCCTAAGATCAATGATGAATCCGAGCTACTAGCAAACATCCAGCAGCTTCGATCTTTGTATGAGAGCAACTTGATCCCAATTGAAAACTTGCTTGACCAAGCGTCAGCAAGTGAGCGTGCTGATACAGAGCAATCACTGCTTGTATTAACCGAGTCGTTTACCATGATTGAACGTACCATCATGGTGTTGTCTGCCATTGCGATTGTATTTGGTTGTGTGATTGCATTTGTATTGTCTAGCTCTATCACTAACCGCCTAACTCGTGTTGAACAAGTTGCGCGCCGTGTAGCAAATGGCGATCTTACCGCTGGAGATATTGTTGATGATTCAGGCGATGAATTGGCGGATCTTGCTAAGTCGATCAACCAGATGCAGAAATCTTTGGTCGACCTCTTGGGTTCAATTTCTTCTGTGACCAACCAGGTCCAATCTGTGACAGGTGAACTATCTTCTATCAGCCAAGACATCGTGACGGGTGCTTCTGCTCAAGCTGACAAAGCAAACCTGATAGCAACGGCTGCAGAAGAGCTAAGCTTGACCATTTCGGAAGTGGCACAGCAGGGCACCTCTACTTATGAAGAAGCTCGACGTTCTGAGTCTTCAGCAGAAGATGGTCGTAACGTGATTGTAGAGATGGTAGCAAGCATTCAACAAGTTTCTGCTCAAATGAGTGACATGTCGGTACAGATGAACACGCTGGGTTCGCATGGTGAACAAATTGGCAGTGTGATTAAAGTGATCGAAGACATTGCAGAGCAGACGAATTTATTGGCTTTGAACGCGGCGATTGAAGCGGCGCGAGCTGGTGAGTTTGGCCGAGGTTTTGCCGTGGTAGCTGACGAAGTAAGAGCGTTGGCTGAAAGAACCACCAAAGCAACGCAAGAAGTGTCTGGCATCATCCAATCGATTCAGTCTGGTACTCAAGAAGCCGTAACTTACACTCAAGACAACTGTCGTTTAGTTGAAATTGGTGTAGAGCAAAGCACAGGGGCGGTATCGGCTCTAGAAGCAATTGTTAGCGGTGCGGGCAATGTACAAAGCATGGTTAACTCAATTGCGACTGCGGCAGAAGAACAGACAGCGGTGACCAAAGAGATTGCTGCAGATATTACCGCGATCAGTGATATCTCAGAGCAATCCTTGCAACTGGCGACTCGCAGTTCTGAAAACACTTCAGGTTTGAATGCTAAGGTTGCTGAACTAGAATCATTAGTCGGTAAGTTCAAACTTGCTTAGTGCTTAGTGCTTAGTGCTTAGTGCTTAGTTCGTATTCGATAGAGGCTAAAAGCCTATTACCGAAAGCGAACAAATAAAAATAAGCCCAATGATTCAATGTTTATTGAGTTAGTTGGGCTTTTTCGTAGCTGGAATCTGGGTTCAGACACGGTATACTCCACGCTCTACAATGGAGCTAGCCTTTACATGTTCGATATTCTTCTGAACCACTCTGATTTTTTAATTATCAATAAGCATCCTGGAGTCAGCGTCCACAAAGACGATGGCGATACCATGTTGCTTCAAGAAGTTGCTAAGGCGATCAATGAGCCTAAGCTATATCTCGTTCATCGACTCGATAAAATGACCTCAGGCATTCTGTTGTTGGCAAAAAATGCGTTGGCTGCGAGTGAGCTTTCGCAACTGTTTGCAAGGCGTGAAGTGGAGAAATACTACCTTGCGATTGGCTCTAAGAAGCCAAAGAAAAAGCAGGGTTTGATTTCTGGAGATATGGAGCGTTCACGACGCTCTAGCTGGAAGCTAATGACTAGCAAAGAAAACCCAGCGATTACCCAATTTTTATCAGCAACGGCTGAACCCGGTGAGCGTCTACTTTTGTGTAAACCCTATACGGGGCGCACACACCAGATCCGTGTTGCGATGAAGTCGATCGGCTCAGCCATTGTTGGTGACCCTATTTATAATCCATCGAGTGAGGCTGACAGAGGATATCTGCATGCATTCGCGATTCGATTTACCTATCAATCACAAGCCTACGAATATGTCTGTGACCCAAGGAACCTAGATTCCTTAGGTGAGAAGTGGCATCAAGAGACTGTGTCTGCTGGTTTAGACAGTTGGCTTGAACCTTGGTCATTAACTTGGCCGAAGCTAAATACTAAGTGAGTGAAATAATGGAAGCATCAGCTTTACCTCTGTTTTTTAGTCATATTGAACAGCAACTTAATGAAGTGCCGAATGAACTACGCCGTATTTTTCACGGTCGCGGTAAGTTTTGGCCAGGTCTAGATCAACTGACATGTGATTGGGTTGATGGGCAGTTATTGGTTAACATATTCAAAGAGGTGGATGACGAATTCTTATCATCTCTTAAAGCTGGATTGGTTGATCTGACTAATAAAGACATCTGGCAAGCAAAGCAGGGCACAAGTATTGTTCTGCAACACCGTTATGCCGATGGCGTGCCTTCAGAGGTTTTATGGGGCGAACTCAATGACTCACCCGTTGTGGTTGAGCACGGTCTTAAATATCAACTCGACATTGGCCGTAATCAGAACTTCGGTTTGTTCCTAGACATGCGTAATGGTCGTCAGTGGGTGCAAGATAATGCCAAGGATAAGAATGTTCTTAACCTGTTCGCATATACTTGTGGCTTCTCTGTCGCGGCTATCGCTGGTGGTGCTCGTCAATGCATGAACGTGGATATGTCTCGCGGCTCGTTGAATAAAGGTCGTGATAACCACCGTCTTAATGAGCACGACATGCGCTCGGTTAACTTCCTTGGCTACGATATCTTTAAGTCGTGGGGGAAAATCAAGAAGGGCGGCCCTTACGAGTTGGTTATCATCGATCCACCTTCGTTCCAAAAAGGCAGCTTTGCTCTAACTAAAGATTATAAAAAAATCTTACGTCGTTTGCCTGAGCTTCTAACAGAAGGTGGTGAAGTGATTGCCTGTGTGAATTCACCTGCTGTATCACCAAACTTCCTGATTGAGACGATGGTAGAAGAAGCACCAAGCGTTGAGTTTATTGAACGTTTAGACAACCCGCCTGAGTTTGTTGATGTCGATCTTGATTCGAGCCTCAAAGTTCTGAGGTTTAAGATAGGCGCTTCTGCTGACGCTTAATTGATTCTATACATCAGTTAGAAAAAACGCCGCTCATATTGAGCGGCGTTTTTGTATCTTGTTTTTGTCGTTAGAGCACTAGATCTCTTGCTGAGTCTTAAGAGTTTGGAACCCAAAATAGATACGCATAAATGTAGTCAGCCAGCAAGCTGCACCAAAGGTATAGGCGATAACTGCAAAGTGTTGAGGCCAAATACAGAAAGCAATGAAACAAGCAATGGTTTCTGTACCTTCGGTTAATCCCGACATGTAATAAAGAGACTTATGTTTATAGACTGGGTTTTCAATGCCTCGTTTGCCTGCCATTACCGCAAACGCCAAAAAGCTACTGCCTGTACCGATAAAAGAGAAGATCAAAAATGCACCGGCAATGGCGTTGTGCTCTGGATTGGCAATCACAAAGCCAAAAGGAATCAGCGAATAGAAAAGGAAATCCAAGCTGATATCGAGGAAGCCACCTGCATCACTGATGCCTTGGATTCGAGCCAAAGCGCCATCAAGTCCGTCGCAAACCCTGTTAAATACAATAAACCCCAATGCCAATTCGTATTGCTGAAATGCTAATGCTGGAAATGCTAAACACCCAACCAGAAATCCGAATAACGTGGTTTGATTGGCCGTGATACCTAATTGGTTCAGTAACTTAGCCGACTGATTCAATGGCCATTTAATGACCTTAATGGAGTACTTATCCAGCATTGTGACTTCTCCATGGCCAAGACAGTACTTCTGCCCCTTGAGGCACATCGGCCTCGTCGTGCGTGACCATTAACGTCGGGATATTTGCTTTGGTCAATTGTTCAAACACCCAATCGCGAAATTGTGATCTTAACTCTTGGTCTAACTTACTGAACGGTTCGTCGAGTAGGGCGAGTTTTGGCTTGGCTAGTAACATACGAGTTAAGCTTATTCTTGCGCGTTGACCGCCTGAAATTTGATCCGGGAATGACTCTGCCAAGTGAGTCAGCTCTATGTCTTTTAGTGCAGCCATGGCTTGCTGTTGACGAGCGGAACCCTTAACCGAATTAGGTAATGAAAAGGCTAAGTTCTCCCATACTTTTAGGTGCGGAAACAACAAGTCATCTTGAAACAAAATACCGACTTCACGCTGATGTGAAGGCAGGTCATCTAGCTGAATATCGTTCAACACAACGCTGCCAGAATACGAAAACTCTTCACTTAAGTGACCAGCAATCGCATCCAGTAAGGTCGACTTTCCGCAGCCACTCGGCCCCATTAAAGCCAGTATTTGGCCAGATTCTAATGTTACGTTTAGCGCTGAGAACAGCGAATCCCCATCGGTTTTACGGATGGCGAGGTCGTTGAGGTACAGACTCATTACTTAGGAAACCTTTAAAAGTAAGACGGCGATATCTAAGTTGAAGTCGGCTGACCAATATCGCTAAAGAGAAAAAGAACAGAGGCAATAAGGCCTGCCAAATGGCATAGATTGCTGTCACCCTGCGGTCGAAACCACTGGTTAGGGCAACCGCTTCTGTGGTGATGGTGCTAATACGGCCCGCACCTAGCATCAATGTTGGAAGGTACTGGGCCAAACTCACACTGATCCCGACCGCCCAAGCAAAGGCAATAGCAGGAAGCAAGATTGGCAGTTTGATTGAATACCAACTCTGAAATGGCGATTTACCCAGGCTAAGCGAGGCTTTAATCAACCCATCGTTAAAGCTTTTCCATGGGCCGTCCAAAGAGAGATACACAAACGGGAAAGCAAAGAAAACATGCGCCCAAATCACCCAGAACTCATAGGCACTACTGCCAACGTAGAGGGTCGTGACTTGCATACCAAACAACACCGAGAGTTGAGGTATCAACATCGGAATGGCGATAATGAAGCCCGGAACTTGCCACTTGTATTTGATTCTGTATTCGTGAGCAACCAGCGCAAGCAACAAAGCGACTGAAGCGGCAATCAAACCAATCCACAAGCTTTGTCCGACGGTACTCATGATGCCATCCCACTCAAACTCCCAGAAACGCATGCTATATCGGCTAGGGAGTAGGTCTGGGAAACGCCAACGTTGGGCAACACTCCAAATCACCATCAATGGAATGATAAGCAGTGATAACGCAGCAAGCGCAGTAAACACGGTTTTCCCAGGAAGGTTCGCGCCTGTTCTGCCTGAATATTGCCAAATTCGAAAGTATTTAAGGATCGCCCATTCAACGAAACGTGCTAAGGCGATGATTAACGACGCTAAACCAAATAGAACAATAGCTCCGGCTGCTGCTCGCGGCAGTAGGTTAAGATCTGGATCGTTAAACCATTGCCATACTAATACCGCAAAGGTTGGTGGGTTTGTCGGGCCAATGATCAAAGCAATATCGACAACCGAGACACTGTAAGCGAGTACCGCCAGCATTGGGAAGCGAAGCTTAGTAAACCATTGTGGGAAAATAGATTTCCACCAAATCTGAGCACGGCTATAACCCAGAGATGCACTGACCTTAGTGATACGTTCTACATCAATTTGCTGCAGTGTCGAAATGCTCATCAGCAACAAGAAAGGTACTTCTTTGAGTGCGAGCATAATGATCAAGCCGAACGCGTATGGGTCTTTCACCAATAACGCCAATTCTGAGCTCGTAGCCGATTCGCCAAGCAAGTGATGCACGGCTCTGGCTCCAAGCCCTGTCGGGCTGAATAAGAAAGCAAAGCCGATAGCGAAAGCCACATGCGGAATAGCCAGCATTGGCGATAGCGTTAACTCAATCTTTCTCCAAAACTTGTTTCCCCAAGAGGCTTGAAGAATACAAAAGGTTAGGAAGCAGGCAATATAGCTGCTTGCAATCGCTGAACCTAGGCTCAAGCCAATAGAGTGCCAAGCTCCTTCCCATTGAAAGACTTGGCTAAAACCGTTGAGTGTTGGTTCCTCTAAACCTAGGGGCGGGATGAAACTCAGTGACGAAGCCACGACTCCCGCCACCCCAGGAATGGTTGGGATAATGCACACAGCTATAACAACAAAATATAGAGCGCGTAGCATAAAGATTAGTTACCGTATCGCTTCAGCCACTCTTTCTCGAGCGCGTTTTGCCAGCTAGGGTGTGGTTCATCAACCGATTTAAATTGTTGGGTGTTTTTGGCGCTGCCAGTGAGGTACTTGCTGCTCAGTACCGAAGGATCGCCCCAAACATTGAGGTCACCTTTACGAGATTGCGCTTCTGGGCTCAGCAAGAAGTTAATGGTCACTTGAGCTCCTGCGGTTGCATTGGCATTCCAAGGAATAGCAAGGAAGTGAATGTTAGATAAAGCGCCGCTTTCTAGAGCATAGGCCTTAGTGGTTTCGGCTAGGCGACCACTTGCTTGTGCTGAATAAACAGAGTTTGGATTGAACGTAATCGCGAGATCGAGCTGTCCATCATCCAAAAGTTGGATACTTTCTGATGTGCCTGCTGGGAATTGTTTGCCACCGCGCCACGCTACTTTATGGAATTTATCTAAGTAAGCCCATAGTGGTGCTGTAACTTCTTGGAAGTTGTCTTCTGAAACAGGCTTAGCGAGTTCTGGGCTGTTGTTGGTTAGTTCAATCAGTAGAGACTTAATGAAGCTCGTACCATGAAATTCTGGTGGGCGAGGGTAGCTTAATCGGTTCGGGAAAGCTTGAGCGTAGCTCAACATCTCTGAGAATGATTGTGGCGGGTTGTGTAGTGTCTCTTGGTCATGAATAAACACCAATTGTCCAACGCCCCAAGGTGCTTCAAGGCCTTCTGTTGGTTCAGAGAAGTCGACATCAATCGGCAGAGACTTATCGACATATTGCCAGTTTGGAAGCGACTCCGTGAACGGGCCAAACAGCAAAGCGTTATCTTTCATCGAACGGAAGTTTTCGCCATTGATCCAAACGATATCAACACTGCCTTCGCTGTTCTTGCCTGCCGCTTTTTCAGCAAGCAGTCGAGTGGTGGTTTCCGCAATATCGGTTACTTTCACATGCTTCAGCGTGACACCATAGTCACTTTGTAATTTCTTGCCTGCCCATTGTAGGTAACGGTTGATCTCTTGGCTTCCGCCCCAAGCGTGAAAGTAGACAGTTTCTCCCTCTGCCTGCTGTTCTATTTGGTTCCAACTCTCGGTGGATGTTGCTTCATCAGCATAAATGGTTGCGCTGTATGCAACGGTTGCCATGATTCCTAACGTACTTACTATCTTGTTCATAAACTTTTCCATTTGGTAGTGAACGGGCAAGAGCATTGTGTTTTCGAACTCCCTTGGACGTGTTGACCTTTCGTGGCTAACGAAAGATCAACACGGCATAATAGTTATTCTATCTGTTTCTCAAATAAATTCTAATTCAACAGTAAATTCAATCAATTACTAGGGGCCTTTGCCATCCTAGCAACAGACCGTTAAAGCGGTGAATTAATTGCACCTAAATGAGGTTTTTTTGATATTTATTGGAGGTTGGTACGAAAAGAAGGTGAGAAGTAGCGTTTTTAATGATTAGGTTTTGAGCAAGCAATAAAAAAGGAGCCGTGAAGGCTCCTTAAATCAATATCTGGTGTCGATGATGGGTTAGTTTACCCAGTCACGAATTGTGTACGTTAGTGTGTGTACATCGTTTTTCAGTACTAGCGTATCGTTTGTTAGCGTTACGTCGCTCCACTCGCTTAGAGTAGTTGAAACCGATTGTTCGATTTCCATCGCTGAGCCCTGACACATTTTCATTGTCATGCCCATTTGTTTGATACGGAATTGACCGTCTTTCAGCTCACCTTGACCGAAGAAGTTGTTACAACCAGCCATGCCGTTTGCAGTCATCTTTTCGCCGATCTCTAGACGAGGAGCTGCTTGGTCTTCGCTTTTCACAATGTCCTTGCCATCAATTTGCGCAAGTTCCCAATTATGGTGCTGTAGATCGGTTGGTGTTACTTGCATCGCGTTGTCACCTGTTGTTGTGCATGCTGCTAGCATCATAGGTAAAGCGGTTACTGCTAGTAATTTTTTTGAACTAAACTTCATATTATAAGGCTCCAAAGGAAAGAACGAAGTTACCGAATAAGTGTAACTTGATGGGTTCAAAGTATAGTTTACAAAACACTATATGTGTCAGTATAAGGTCATAGTTTAGTATGGATTTCATGAGCTAGGCGACAAATTAATCGCTTATTTTTGAGATAGTAAGCGTAATTTTAAATGTGTAAGGAGGCACGGTGGAGCAGTTAGAGTTTTTCCAAGTTCCAAGCCCTTGCGTTGGGGTTTGTTCAAGCGATGACAAAGGCTATTGCAATGGTTGTATGCGCAAAAGAGAAGAGCGCTTCAATTGGATGTCGATGACACCGTCAGAACAATTGCACGTCATAAAGCTGTGTCGTCAGCGCTATAGAAGAAAAATAATGAAACAAAAAAACTTGGTTGGTAAGCAGATCGACGAAGAGGGAAATACAAGTCCCCAAAGAGATCTTTTTGGCTAAAGAGGATGTATTAATATTTTATTTAACTCCGCGGTAACTATTACTTTACATAATGGTTGGGGTGTAATATTAAGATAGGTACCTTTGTACCTGAAGGAGTGGTGTCGGTATGAATAAAAAGAACGTAAAACTCAAAAAAGAGCCAGTCAAAGCACTGGATCGCAAACCGATCGGGGCGAAAGATGACCCTGAAGAGACTCCGCGTGATTGGCATTCGATGTCAGAAGAAGAACGAATGGAAATCCTTTCTCACCTTTCAGACATGCCTTTCCAATAACACCACTGGTTCTTCAGAGTCTTTCTTAAAGCTCAGTTTTCACAAAAATGTTATTAAACAAACATGTGATTCGCTTTCGTTACACCACGATGGTACGTGCAAAATGTATCATCGGCCTCGGTGGTTTTACTGTGAATCTTAATGTTTGTGATTACTTCTACAGCCCCTGCATCGTAGCAAGCTTGTTCTGCTTTTTTAACGATATCGAGTAATTGGTTGAGTTCACCTTTCATCGTGGTTTCCATCGCACCGACTTGAAAAGGCACATCGGTAGCTTTCACAACTTCAATGGCTTTATCAACCACTTCGAAGTTGTTGCCTTCTTTAACGCGAGGTATCACTTGGAAGGCAACCATCACTTCTTTTTCTCTTTTTAACTCAGACACTTTCTGCTTACTCTAGGATAGGGAATTGTTGCAGATGATAGGTTAATGCGGAGACGAATTCTACAGCGGTTATGCTGGTTGGATTACTCTCGTTGTCCTACTTGTTACCCCAGTGGTCACTTATCCAACCACCTATGTGCTCATCAAAATGACTGCCACTGAACCTCTGGTTACGTTCAACCGAAGTATCACAATCATCTTTATTATCTATTAGGGTTTGTATGTAGTTTGCCATCGGGTCATTGGAACGTTGACGATCTCGGCGGGTTGCCACTTCCTTAATCAGTTGTAATCGATATGTAGAGCTAGCACGTTTCATTTCAATGACCTCCTGTTGTAGACACTAATAGAAAAATCTAGTTGCCAGACATAGGGGCGTCAACGTGATTTAAGAGTATTTTTTTTGAGCAACCAAGAATCAATACGTTGGCATCATAATTCACAAAAGTGTCATTTAATTTGGCAACTTTAGGGAGGTTTTTGGGGTGGAATTATGTTTTGTTGCATATAAAAAAGCCCAGTACAAACTGAGCTAATTATTCTATTTCTGGTTACTTTGAGCTCTTTCTGGTTACTTTGAGCTATTCGGTTTGCTTTTAAATTGTTTAATGCTCTTCTTTTTGGCTGTTCTTCGATTTGCCATTTTGTCTTTAGGTGGACGCTTGCGAGCTGTCGCTTCAGATGCAGGTTTGTCTGTAACAGGAAAACCTTCTAATGGTTGCAGCGCTAGCGGCTTATTGGTCAGAGTTCGAATCGCATTGAGGTGTTCGCTTTCACTATGGCTAACCAGTGAGATAGCACAGCCTGCGCTTCCTGCTCTCGCCGTTCTTCCTACGCGATGTACATAAGTTGCTGAGTGAGGTGGTAACTCAAAGTTGATCACGACAGGTAGCTGATCAATATGGATACCACGAGCCATCACATCGGTTGCGATAAGTACGCGAGTTTCGCCATTTTTGAAGCTTTCTAATGTTTGCTCTCGTTCTTCTTGGCTCTTATTTCCATGTAACGCACTCACACTGATCTTGGCTTTACTCAATCGCTTAGTTAATGCGTCAGCATTGTCCTTCGCACCAATAAAAACCAACACCTGTGGCCATTGGTTTTGATTAAGTAGGGCAATCAGAGCTTGAGCTTTACTGCCTTTGTTCACTAAGTACAGAGTTTCTTCAATAGTCGCGACCACGCTGTTTTCTTGGTGTGTCGTGACTTTAACTGGATTTGAAAGAAGCTCTTCAGCTTGACCTACTAATTCCGACGGAAGTGTTGCTGAGAATAGTAGTGATTGTCGTTTCGCTGGCAGTGCAGCGGTAATCGCTTGAATATCTGGCCAAAAACCCATGTCGATCAGGCGATCAGCCTCATCAAGAACCAATGACACACATTGAGTTAACTCTAATTCGCCACTCTTGATGACACCAAGCAAGCGCCCTGGTGTAGCAATGGTAAGCTGTGGTTTCGTTAGTAATTGCTGTTGTTGGTCATCCGCGTTCACACCACCCGTTAGCGTTACCAATTTGATATCGAGCGCTGTTGCGATCGGTTCTAAAGACTCAGCGACTTGAGACGCAAGCTCGCGTGTTGGAACAATGATCAGAGCTTGGAGTTCATTTACATCTTGATTGATGTTATTTAGCAAAGGTAAGCCGAATGCCAATGTTTTACCGCTGCCTGTTTGAGCTAATGCAAGCACATCTTTCTCCGCAATAATTGTAGGAATTACCGCTTGCTGTATCTCTGTCGGCTTATTGAATTGAGATGGGATCGCCGCGACGGTTTTTGCGTTAAGGGTTAGGCTAGCAAATGACATAAATGAACCAAGTATCAAAAGGGAGGTGGAGTCTAACAGGGCTGTAAATGTTAGAGAATCAGTTTTGTACGTTACACGATAAACGTATTCATTATACGTGCGAATTATGTATGTTAGCCAGACGTGATAATTAAACGTTTATCATATTGTAATGGCACTGAATGGACGTAGAATGTTCGCCCTAAAAATGTTCATGAAATGAGATCGAAATGAGTTTGGACAGTATCTGGCTGTTTATTGTTATCGTGTTTTTTATTGCCATTATTCCGGGCCCTAATGCGCTGTTGGTATTAAGCACAGCATTAACTCAAAGGAAGCTGTTCGCATTTGTGAACGTGTTGGGCGTGTCATGTGGTTTCTTTTTTCACGCATTTATCTCGGCCAACGGCATAAGCCTGTTATTGTCGAACACTCCCATGGCCTTTGAAGGGCTTAAGTGGGCTGGGGTTTTGTACCTTGTCTGGCTTGGGTATAACCATTTTCGTGCGGCGCTGCGCGCTCAAGAGGGCGTACTTTCAGTGGTAGGCGCATCGGGAAGTAAGCTTTATAACCAATTTTTCAAAGGGCTCCTTACTAATCTACTGAATCCTAAAATTGTCCTATTTTATCTTTCTATATTCCCTCAATTTGTGTCAAAAGATACGATTGTGTCAGACAGCCTAATGCTTGGTGGGATTCAAGCGATAGTGGTGTCGATGTGGTTTTTGGTTGTGATCTTAATGGCGGATACGTTTAAGCGCTTGTTGGTTCAAAAGCGTACCTCGCAAATGATGAACATCGTGTGTGGGGTTCTATTTGTGGGCTTCAGCATTCAGTTGGCGTTGTTTCAGCTTTAGGTTTAGAGCTTGATAGAAGCGTTAACCGATACGACTCATATCTCACTTTTCACTGAATCTTAGGGAATCCTTGTCTCTCTGCATAAATGCCTAAAGCATTAGGTTATAAAGTCGATATAATAATCAGCTATCAATTTGGTGAATGTGTTTGTTTGAGACCAATTGAAGCCAAAGTCTATTGCTTGACCGAATAACAGAGACAGGGAGTCACTAATGCGTGAAGATTCATTCACCCAGAAACGCAAATATTACCGCTTAAAGTACCCTCAAAAGGCACGTCCGGTGATGCGAATTAAGGATGAGCTTTTTCATGTCAGTGAAGTTTCTGAAAAGGGCGTACGCCTGATGATGCGTAATATTATTCCGGTTTACCGCGGCTTTTCAATGGCAGGCACTTTAAGGTTACATGACAACAACAGTATTGATATTAGCGGTGCTGTATTGCGACAAGAAGGTGACGAAGTGATCGTTCAGTTATCACAAGGCCCGAGCTTTAAAGATATGGTGTCTGAACAACGCCACATCAGACAGCGATACCCAGTATTTTTTGCTAGCCTCAGAGTGGCATAGAAAGCTTTTAAAGTTAGATTCACTCATTCAAACCGATATTAAAAAGCCCAGCACTTTTTCAAGTGCTGGGCTTTACTATATATGTAAGCAAACTAACGATACGGACAAACTAAGGAGTTTAGTCTGCCTATAGTTCGTTTTATAGCTCGTCTACTGTCGCCCAAACTGCGGCTAACATGTCGTGACCAAATGCAACGCTGCGTTCTGGAGACCAACCGTAAAGTTCGTCTGCGTGGCTGATGTGATCTTTAAATGGCATCTCGACTGTGTAAGCTAAACACTTGAACTGCTCACCAATCCAGTTTGTGCCAACCGTCATATTCGCTTTGCCCGGTTCGTCTTTATCGTAACCAAACTCATCTTGGAACTCTGGCGTGATAGTCAGCAGTGCTTGCTTGAAGTGATTTTCTAGTTTAGCAATGCGCTCGTTGTATGAAGGCGTGCCTTCGCTACCTGCTACAAAGTTATATGGGATCGCTTCGTCGCCGTGAATGTCTAGACACAGATCAACGCCCGTTTCTAGCATGCGCTCACGAACAAGGAATACTTCTGGGCTACGTTCCATAGAAGGCGATTGCCATTCACGGTTCAGGTTAACGCCAATCGCATTAGTACGAAGGTGACCGCGGATGCTGCCATCTGGGTTCATGTTAGGAACCACGCGGAAAACAACGCTGTCTAGCAGAGAACGACCTACTGTATCTGTTTCATCAAGCAGACGTTGAAGTAGACCTTCGATCAACCATTCAGCCATAGTCTCGCCAGGGTGTTGGCGACCTATAACCCAAATGTTTTTCTTCTCTTCACTTGGCTCACCAATGGTTAGCAAAGTGATGTCATTGTTGTCTAGCGTGTGGCCCAGAGTTTCAAGCTTACAAGCCGGGTGCGTTTGAGCACTGTGCAGAAGATCTTGGTGACGATCGTATGAGTAAGGCGCGAAGTACGCGAAGTACATTGAATCGTGCTCTGGAATGATGTCGAAGCTTAGTGTGTCGCCATCGAATTGAGATGGGATACGGAACCACTCTTCACGGTCGTACGATGCAACCACATCATAATCTTTCCAGCCTTCAGGATACGCCGATGTTGCCAGTTGACCGATTTCGAAGTGGTGTGCTTGTTGAGCATCGCTTTCTAAGCGGAAGTGGAACCACTGAGAGATTTCAGTCTGGTTGTCTGCTGGGATAGTCAGTTGAATGTTTTGTGGTGAATCTGCTGAAACGACGTGAATGTTGCCGCTTTCGAAATTGCTGAAAATTTTCATTGTAGTTTTTATCTCGTAGTTGAGTTGCCGTAAGACTAGCACACTTTTTTTCGAGCAAACCACTAACTAAATCGTAATGAGATGTTATTTCAACTATCTCATTTTTAGTTGTCTATTTTTCAACAACCCACTTTCCAACTATCGGCGCTGGCAAGTGGTACACCCGTGGCAGGCAGAACGTGTGTGGCGATCTAACTTACTACGTTGCACCTTGCAATAAGCGTTTTTTAGCGCTCTTCGTCCAGAAAACCAATCATCAGGTTTCGCAAGAATCAGATAACCATTAAATCGCTTAACGAGTTCGATTCTGTTTTGCTCGATGAACTTGCTATCAAACCCAATCTCAAAGTAATCAAGCGCTTGTTCGATGGAGGTGAAACTCGCTATTTTTTGCTGGAATTCTGTTTGGTTCATGGAGTGCAGAGTTTATGAAAAGAGTTAGCCGACATTGTATTAGATTTACAATTTACTTCTTTGATTTGGGAGCGAGTTTAGTGTCTTTATTGTTGGATTAATCAGTTAGCAAAATTTAATTCGCTCCTTGTATTTACTGGGTGATTAGGTTGGTGGAGCGCTAATTTTTCAAAGTGACATCAAGCTCTCAGAAAGGTTCATTTTTTATTCCTCAGGTTGCGATTGATGATCCAAATCAAACAGATCTACCCCTAAAGTACTATTCTGATCTCAATTGTAACCAATTGTTGAAGATGATTAAGAATTATGACAATAAAAAAACGTTATATCGCACTAATAGCGGCGGTTGGTATAGGTATTGGCTGGTTAACCTTAGGGGGAACTGCAGCCGTTATGCACTATACATCGAGCACTGAGTTTTGTGTTTCTTGCCACACGATGGAAGCACCTCACAAAGAATACCAAGGTTCAGTTCACTTCAGTAACGCAAAAGGCATTCGAGCTGAATGTGCCGATTGCCACATCCCAACGGATCCGATTGACTATGTGATCACCAAAGTAAGAGCGTCTAAAGACATCTACCACGAATTCATCTCAGGCAAGATCGACACGCCTGAGAAATACGAAGCACATCGTGAAGAGATGGCTGAAACAGTATGGGCTCAATTCCGTGAGAATGACTCAGCGACGTGTCGTTCTTGTCACGAATTCGATGCAATGGAAGAGTTCGAGCAATCTCGTGATGCGGCGAAAATGCACGCTTACGGTAAAGAGAACAACCAAACGTGTATCGATTGTCACAAAGGCGTCGCGCACTTTGCTCCTGAAGCTCAGCTAGACAGCAAAGCGTTCGATACCCTGATTGCCTTTACCAAAAACACGCCAGCAGATGCGAAAGTGGTTTACCCAGTCACTGACATCGCAATGGGCGAGTTCGGTAGCGTAAACCCAACGGCCGAACTTGAAGTCGTTAAAGCTGAAGGCGACAACCGTACTGTGACTCTGAATGCTTTCCAAATGAAAGGCGCAGAGCAAGTGCTTTACTTCGGTGAAGGTCAACGTGCGATCGTTGCGACACTGACTGGCAAAGGTCAAGAAGCACTGACTACTGGTGAATACGAAGCCGATGCTTACGGTAACGAGTGGCGTTCTGTTGCGTTAACGGGTGACATTACTGATCCAGTTGTCGATAGCCTAGACCCAATCTGGTCTTATGCAGAAGAGTTGGACAATGTTTACTGTGCAACGTGTCACGCGAAGATTCCTTCAAACCACTTCACTGTGAATGCTTGGGGACCTGTTGCTAAAAGTATGGGCGACCGTACCGACATTTCTGAGCAAAACCTTGAGCTGCTGACTAAGTACTTCCAAAACCACGCGAAAGACGTTGTTGGTCACTAAAGAGAATTAGAAGGATAAAATTATGACTAATATGACCCGTCGTGGATTTATGAAAGGCACAGGTATCACTGCTGGTGCGTTGGCATTCACATCCTTGACGCCGATGAGCGCAATGGCTTCTGACAAGCGCGGTTCTGGTGTTCTAACATCAGGCCGTATGGGACCAATGCTGTGTGAAGTGAAAGATGGCAAGTTAGTGTCGACCACGAATGCACTGGCACAAACTGTTCCAAACAGCCTACAAACTACAGGCCCTGACCAAGTACATACCAAAGCGCGTGTTAAATACCCTATGGTTCGTAAAGGCTACTTGGCTAACCCGTCTGCACCTGAAGGGGTACGTGGTAGTGATGAGTTTGTTCGCATCTCTTGGGATGAAGTGTACAAACTGATTCATCAACAACACTCACGTATTCGTAAAGAGCACGGTGCAGAATCGGTATTCGCAGGCTCTTACGGTTGGCGTTCAAGTGGTGTGCTACATAAAGCACAAACACTTCTACAACGTTACATGAGCATGGCTGGTGGTTACTCTGGTCACTTAGGTGATTACTCAACAGGTGCAGCTCAGGTCATCATGCCGCACGTGGTGGGTTCGATTGAAGTGTATGAACAACAAACGACTTACCCAGTCATCCTTGAACACAGTGATGTGGTAGTACTTTGGGGTCTAAACCCAATCAATACCTTGAAGATCGCTTGGAGCTCAACGGACTGTGCAGGCTTAGAGTTCTTCCATCAGTTGAAGCAGTCGGGCAAAACGGTTATCGCGATTGATCCAATGCGTTCTGAAACTATCGAGTTCTTTGGCGACAACGCAGAGTGGATTGCTCCGCACCCAATGACTGACGTAGCCATGATGATGGGTATTGCGCACACATTAGTGAAGCAGGGTAAACACGACAAAGAATTCTTGGGCAAATACACAACAGGTTATGACGTATTCGAAGCTTACCTAATGGGTAAAGAAGACGGCGTTGAAAAATCTGCTGAGTGGGCGTCTAAGATCTGTGGTGTGCCAGTGAAGCAGCTTGAACTACTTGCTGATATCTTCAGTAAGAACCGTACTATGCTGATGTCTGGCTGGGGTATGCAGCGTCAACAATACGGTGAACAACGTCACTGGATGTTGGTTACGCTAGCGACAATGCTAGGTCAAGTTGGCTTACCTGGTGGTGGTTTCGGTCTTTCTTACCACTACTCCAACGGCGGTAACCCTGCTCGTGATGCAGGCGTACTTCCTGCGATTTCAGCGTCGCTTGGTGGTGGTTCTTCGGCGGGTAACGATTGGGCTGTTTCAGGATCTGTGAACGCATTTCCTGTCGCGCGTATTGTTGAAGCTCTAGAAAATCCGGGTTCAAGCTACCATCACAATGGCCACAACCTAACGTTCCCAGAGATCAAAATGATCTGGTGGGCAGGCGGTGCTAACTTTACTCACCACCAAGATACCAACCGCTTGATCAAAGCTTGGCAAAAGCCTGAGCTGATTGTTATCTCAGAACCTTACTGGACAGCAGCAGCTAAACACGCGGATATTGTATTGCCAATTACTACATCGTTTGAACGTAATGATATGACGATGACAGGTGACTACAGTAACCAGCACCTAGTGCCAATGAAGAAAGTCGTTGAGCCTCAAGGTGAAGCGCGTAATGACTTCGATGTGTTTGCAGACATGTCTGAGTTGCTTGCTCCGGGCGGCCGTGATGTGTACACCGAAGGCAAGACCGAAATGGAATGGCTGTACGGTTTCTACAAAACAGCACAGCAAGGAGGTCGTGGTCAGCGCATCGTAATGCCTAACTTCAGCAAGTTTTGGGATGATAACCAACTCATTGAGATGAAGTGGAACGAGAAGAACGCACAGTTCGTTCGTTACGCTGATTTCCGTGAGAACCCAATCATGAACCCACTAGGTACACCGAGTGGCAAGTTCGAGATTTTCTCAAGAACGATTGAAGGTTACCAACTAGACGATTGTCCTCCACATCCAACTTGGATGGAGCCAACAGAGTACACCGGCAATGCAAAAGATGGCGAACTGCAATTGATGACAGCGCACGCGGCTCACCGTCTACACAGTCAATTTAATTACGCGAAGATCCGTGAAGAGTACGCGATTGCAGACCGCGAGCCGATTTCAATCCACCCTGAAGACGCAAAAGCGCGTGGCATTAAAACAGGTGATTTGGTTCGTGCACATAATGGTCGTGGCCAAGTATTGGTTGGTGCACTAGTGACGGATGGCATCAAACAAGGCTCTGTATGTATCCATGAAGGTGGTTGGCCAGATTTAGATAAAGATACAGGCTTATGTAAAAACGGTGGCTGTAACGTACTTACGTTGGATATTCCAACCTCTCGTTTGGCAAATGGTTGTGCAGCGAACTCTGCGCTTGTGAAAATTGAAAAATACACAGGCCCAGTATTAGAACTGACGGCATTTGATCCACCTAAAAATGGCTAATCTTTAACGAGAAATAGCTAATCGAATGAAGCCAGCCTAAACGCTGGCTTTTTTTATGATCTTTTTTGCGATGGAAAGACTATTACTTTGTGTCGAGTAGACAACTCATGATAATCAACGACGTTAAAGCAAGAGAGAAGCCCATGAATCGGATCAACCCAAAGAAATTACTTCGTAGCAAATGGACAGCCGTTAGCCCCGTGAAGAAAGAAAAGCACTTTATGGTCACAGAAGTTGAATTTGATGAAGGGGAGGTCGTGCGCTGCATGATAGAGGCGGTAATGACCAAACGAGAAGAAGATATCAATTGGCGAGAGCTTACAGATAATCAAAATTGGCTTCCAGGTTGGAAGTAGGACCGGAAGCCTGTTTGATTAGAATTTGTTGTTAATGGCTAACTAGCGTTTATCGGATGCTCGACGCTCGCTTTTGCCAGTATTTGAGCCCCTCTAACACACCTTCAGCGTGCGTTGCTGTGCTGGTGTACACATTGTCTCTGTCGGATAGGTGCGCCACTTCTGGGTAATGGTTAGCGACCAATATCGAGTTTACACCCTCTATCGTCAGCATGGATGTGTCGTTTGCAGAGTCGCCCGCGACACACACTTCTTCTACGCTCAAATCATGCTGCTTGAGCAGGTGATGAATCGCAGTAGCCTTATTGACGCCCTTTGGTGTGATGTCCAAATACCAGTCGTGGGAGTAGGTGAGGTGTACATCTAACCCGTGCAACTCCAAGCTTGATTCAATCAACTCATGTTGAGGTTCAGACAGCTTCCCTTCAAAAGTAATCTTGTAATCACCCTGATGATTTTCAAAGCGTTCGCCCATAAAGTCGAGTGGTGCGAGTGCTGTCTCTACTTTGGATTTGTTCCACGACGCTTCTAATTGATTGTGCCAAACATGATCGGGTTTTTGGGAGTGATCGTGATGAATTCTAGTGCCAACATCACTGATAATGCTGTGTGGTTTCGGGTAGTTATCAGACGCCAACCCAACACGAATTGACGGCAGAGTTCTTCCTGTCGCAATGATAAAACGAATATCAGGTTGCTCGGTTAGGTAGTTAAATAACTGATTCACCCCATGAGAAGATCCTCCATCCAGCGTCCCGTCAAAGTCACACACCAGCATTTTTATCATTCGAATTCCTTGTCTTTTTCTCTAATTCATCGCGGGGAAATGTCAATTTCTTTTATAAAGAATGGCTCAGCAGTGAGGACTCTACAAGTTGTCTTTTAGCTTGGGTAATCGACGTTTAATAGTTTGTAGCAAGTGTCACAGTTGGTGTGATGTTTTGAAACTCTTGGTTGAAAAAGATCGATTTTATCTCGCTGACTTTAGCCAGTTCACCTTTGGATTTTATGTCGATGCCGAGTGTGGATCTTATCCCTGTAGCAGGGTGGATGATCAACTCTGAAACGTCATTAAATCTTAATAAATAGTTTGTATTCGAATTATTTGTGCACGAACTATTTGATGCTGTTCTTGGTCTGTTTCGCGTATTAATTGCTCAAATGTAAAATAAATATTCAATAATCTATCAGTAAGTAACACATAATGTCGCAAGCGGTCCTGTTGCTTTAATATCTTTTTTTTCAGTGTGTTGGGTGTTTGTTGCTTTGTTCTTAATCATTAATTTTTCTAGGGGATTGGTGGTTTTGTGGGTGAGTTACAGTACGAGACCCCTTGATTTACACTGGTTATTTACTTAGAGTGCTAATCGTTTTTCGAGCTTAAATAACCATTTTTAAGTTAAAATAGCTAAGAAAGGATTAGATTATATGGATCCCATACTGGAAGTTAAGGGACTGTACAAGGTGTTTGGTGAAGACACCGATCGTGCTTTTACAATGATTAATGAAGGCGCGAACAAAGATAAAGTTTTCGAAGAAACAGGGCTAACGATCGGCGTTAACGATGTTTCTCTTAGTATTCAAGAAGGCGAGATTTTCGTCATAATGGGACTGTCAGGATCTGGCAAATCAACCCTAGTACGCCTTCTTAACCGCTTGATTGAACCTACCAAAGGCAATGTGCTTCTACGAGGCAAAGACATTGCCCACATCTCAGAAGATGAACTCCGCGAAGTCCGCCGCAACAACATTTCCATGGTTTTCCAAAATTTCGCATTGATGCCGCATATGACTGTGATCGAAAACGCAGCGTTTGGCCTTGAGCTTGCGGGTGTCGATGTTGATAAACGAAAAGAGTCAGCACTGGCTGCCTTAGAGCGAGTAGGCCTTGGCGTGTATTCGGAGTCTTACCCAGATGAACTGTCTGGTGGTATGAAGCAGCGTGTTGGTTTGGCTCGTGCTTTAGCATGTGACCCGGACATTCTGTTAATGGACGAAGCGTTCTCTGCACTCGATCCACTGATCCGTACTGAAATGCAAGACGAGTTAATCCGACTTCAAAATGACGATAAGCGTACCATTGTTTTCATCTCGCATGATTTGGATGAAGCGATGCGTATCGGTGACCGAATCGCGATTATGCAAAATGGCGAAGTGGTTCAAGTAGGTACTCCAGACGATATTCTTAATAACCCAGCGAACGACTACGTTGAAGCTTTCTTCCGTGGTGTGAATGTCGCAAGTGTCCTTACGGTTAAAGACATCGCACGCAAGAAACCTGCAGCGGTATTTAAGAAATCTGAGCACGATGGTCCAGCTTCGGCTCTGCAAATCTTGATGGATAACGACCGTGAATATGGCATCGTTGTTGAGAAGAGCAGTCACTACTCAGGCATTGTTTCTATCGACTCCCTTCGCAAAGCCCACAAAGAGAACAAATCATTGGTTAGCGCTCAGCTAAGTGATGGCTTAACTCTGAATCCAGATTTACCAATCAATGATGTGCTTGGCCTTGTTGGCGGTGTGCCTTATTCCGTTCCTGTTGTGGACGAGCAAGGTAATTACTTTGGCGTTGTGACTAAGTCACGACTGCTACAAACATTAGATAAGGGATAGATCATGTCGTCGGAACAAACAAATAATGACCCATGGTCGCAAGCAGCTCCCTCTACTCAGCCGGCAAGTGATCCTTGGGGCCAAACAACTGAGACCGCACCATCAGCGGATTGGCTAAGCAGTGAAACCGTTGAGGTTACGCCTTTTGACCCACTGAACCCTTTTGCTGAAGCTGTACTACCAGTCGATACTTGGGTTGAGTCTGGTCTTAATTGGTTGGTTGAACATGGACGCCCACTGTTTCAGGCGATACGTGTGCCGATCGATTTCATCCTAAGTTCATTTGAAACAACACTGGTTTCTACGCCAGCACCATTCATGTTGATCATCTTGTTTTTAGTCGCATGGCAGTTTTCAAACTTGAAGCTTGGTGTTGCTACCGCAGTATCCTTGACGTTCATTGGCTTGATTGGCGCTTGGTCTGAAGCCATGACTACGCTTTCGTTGGTGATGACATCGGTCTTTTTCTGTCTGTTGATTGGCTTACCCATGGGGATATGGCTCGCCCGCAGCAACACGGCGGCTAAATTCGTTCGTCCAATTCTGGATGCCATGCAAACCACGCCTGCCTTTGTTTATCTCGTACCAATCGTCATGTTGTTTGGTATCGGTAACGTGCCGGGTGTTGTTGTAACCATCATATTCGCACTGCCGCCAGTGGTACGTTTAACCATCTTAGGTATTCAGCAAGTACCGGAAGAGTTGATCGAAGCAGGTCACTCATTCGGCGCAAGCAAAAAGCAGATGCTTTATCGAATTCAATTGCCACTAGCACTGCCAACCATCATGGCGGGCGTAAACCAAACACTGATGCTGTCACTGTCGATGGTGGTTATCGCGTCAATGATTGCGGTAGGTGGTCTCGGTCAAATGGTACTGAGAGGTATCGGCCGTTTAGATATGGGACTGGCTGCAGTCGGTGGTTTAGGCATCGTTATTCTCGCCATCTTATTGGATCGTATCACCCAAGTGTTGGGTGTGAATGCGGGCAATACAAAATTACGCTGGTACCGCATGGGACCTGTTTCCCTAGTACTTAATGCTTTAAATCGCGGTAACAAATCAGAACTTCAATTAAGGAAAAACACCAATGAATAATTCATGGAAGAGCAAACTTGCAGTGAGCATCGTTTCTACACTGGCTGTATCAACTAACGTATGGGCAGCAAGCCTACCGGGTGAAGGTGTACCTGTTCAGCCTGTTCAATCGTCTGTAGCAGAAGAAACATTCCAAACGTTGATTGTTAACCGCGCTCTTGAAGAGCTTGGGTACGACGTGAAATCAACGCAAGAAGTGGACTACAACGTAGGCTACACCTCAATTGCAAAAGGTGACGCAACGTTCCTAACGGTAGGTTGGTTCCCGCTTCATGCAGACAAATACACAATGGCGGGCGGCGATGAAAAGTTCTACCGCGAAGGCCAATATGTAAGTGGTGCAGCGCAAGGTTACCTGATTGATAAGAAAACGGCAGAAAAGTACAACATCACTAATATTGGTCAGTTAACCGATCCAAAAATTGCAAAACTGTTTGATGCAGATGGTGATGGCAAAGCCGACCTAACAGGCTGTAACCCAGGTTGGGGTTGTGAGATGGTAATTGAACATCAACTGTCAGCATTCAAACTGGACGATACAGTAACTCATAACCAAGGTAACTATGCGGCTATCATCGCAGACACGATTTCACGTTACCAAAAGGGTGAATCAATCCTTTACTACACGTGGACACCGTACTGGGTAAGTGGTGTATTGGTGCCTAACGAAGACGTAGTATGGCTAGAAGTGCCATTCTCTTCACTTCCTGGCGAGCGTTCGGATGTTGATACGACGTTATCTAACGGCAAAAACTACGGCTTCGAAATGAACTCAATGCGCATTATTGCGAACAAAGAGTTTGCTAAGAATAACCCATCAGCAGCGAAGCTTTTCGAGATCATCAAACTTAACATCAATGATGTAAGTGCTCAGAACATGATGATGAGTAAAGGTAAGAACAGCTCTGCGGATATCGAAGCGCACGTAAACGGTTGGATCAAAGCGAACCAAAGCACGTTCGATGGTTGGATTACAGAAGCGAAGAAAGCAGCACTGTAACTTTGACTTGTATTTGCTCTGTCTTACCAGACATTTTGAATGATTGTGTAGAGTCATTGAATCACCTTCAAATCAAGTGAAATGGCGACAGAGTGAACATTAAAAAGCCAGCAGTCCATTCGGATTGCTGGCTTTTTTTTCTGTTTCTATGCTTCTAGCTTCTAGCTTCTAGCTTCTAGCGTTCGCCTTGAACTTCGAAGTCATCGCTTACTAGGCGAGCACAGCCATCCGCTTCTAATGCCCAGTGTTCACGGTGTACGACACCAAACGCTTTGTTCATTGTCCAGCTAGCGGTAAGAATGTAACCACCTTCTGGGTGCTCTTCCCACTTAACATCTGTGTAATCAACGTCTTTGAAGCCTTGGTCAATGATGTTTTGCCAAAATGCTTGAATCGCTTCACGGCCTTCAAAAGTGCCGAATGGACGAGCTTCCATCACACAAGCCTCTGTGTATTGGTCGGCACAACCTTTAGCATCTTGGCTATTGAATGCTTTTTGCCACGCGTTAATGCCTTGCTTACATGCTTCTAATACTTGGTTGTTTAACATTGTTTTCTCTCCATAACAGTCTTCTTTCAAACACTGTTTCTTTGATTAGGTATCTCGATAAGTTGGATTCAGTTTAGTCTTGGAAATTAATTTGAAAAACAGAGATAATAGAAAATACTGTTTGTAAAAAGAGAACAATAAAATGAGTAAGCTAAAGCAGATGTCGATTTTCGCTCATATTGTAGAGCAAGGCTCAGTATCGGCTGCGGCTGAAAAGTTAGAGTTGTCTAAATCTGTCGTCAGTCAGCACCTAAAAATTCTGGAACAAGAGCTTGGTGCTTCGCTTCTTAAACGAACAACGCGAAGACAAACCTTGACTAGTATGGGAGAGCGCTTCTATCTAAGTTGTAAGGATATTAACGTGATCGCTGAATCGGCATGGGATATGGCGAAATCGGAGTTGGAAGAGCCACAGGGACGGATTCGCATCACGGCTCCTAATGCGTTGATGGATTTGCTGGTTGCGCCTGTTATTGCCGATCTGATGAAACAGTATCCAAAATTAAAGCCGGAATTGATCAGTGATGATCAACACTTAGATTTCATGGAGCACGATATTGATCTTGCGGTGCGAGTTGGCAGTTCACGAGACAGTAACCTAAAACAGAAACGGTTAGGTGAGTTTAAAGATGTGTTGTGTGGCGTCACAAGCATGCGTGAACGTGAGCTTGAATCGATTCCTTACATTGCAAACTCTTGGCAGGGGAAGCAGGTGACTCACCATTTCAGTTCTCTAACTGAAGAAGGCTTTGTCTATCAACAACAAGCTAGCTGCGTTACCAATTCATTTCACAGTTGTCTTGCGTTGATTAAATCGGGTGTTGGCATTGGTGTGATTCCAGACTTCTGTGTTCCTCAGTTATCCAATGAAGTTGTCGACGTGCTGCCAAGCTTTGAATTACCCACCAATACGGTTTATGCATTGAACCCATTTACTTCCAACACGCCGATTGCCATCCAACTGTGTGTTCAAGCCTTAGAAGAGAAGCTTAAGAAGAATTTAGTATAAGCTTTCTATAGTTAGTAAAATCAGGTGCTTAACCATGTTTACTAATAAAAGCAATAACATGTTTATTGCTAAGTAATTCAATCTTGTCGATAGTCAGTACGCAATAGCGGTAGTTTTTTTTCTTGAAGGTAATGTTCGATTTTTCTTTTGTTGGTTCTGAGAATTTATAGATTTCAAACCCAAGGTTTTTCATCAGCTCCAGTGCATTTGGATTTTTGATCATCATAGAGAATTTCTTGATCTTAGTATTTCTTGCAAGAAGCTTCATATCGGAAATCAGGTTCGCAATAGATTGTTCGCGTTTCTCAGAGTGACCGCTAACGACTATATAATTTAAGTCCTGATTAGAATCTAAAGAGCAGGCTTGCTTAATATGTAGATGCTTATTTTGGTATTGCTCGAATACCTCTTCGTTGAAGAAAAAACCTAGGCTATGACTAACAATATCGCCATTAACATCGACCATTTTTCTGCCATGCGCCTTTTTTTCACTGCAATAGAGAAACAGGTCGATAGTATCAAGAGCTGAAGGATCCACCTTTGTATATTGCGAAATCAGCTTAATTCTATCTATTACTGCTTTGTCATTCTGATCTGTCATCAATGGCATGATCTGACAGTCGCAGCCTTCTTCTATCTCCCCTTTAGTGATAGACGATACTCGGCTTTGAAACGAAAAGAACCTCTCACGAAGGAAGTCTTCAAGTAGTGCACTGTCTTCGTTAACTTCTGAATCAAAGGATTTCAACGTTGTATACAAGTCCAGACCAAGGCAGTCCAATAGCTTTAGGGCTTTGTAATTACTTGGCTTTACTTTGCTATTTTCCCATCGATTTATCGTTACGACATCTACAGAGCTGAATTCATCATCTAAGTGATTAATGTATGCCGCAAAATCCTTTTGCGTTAACTTCAATTTCTTGCGCGCTTCGCGCAGTAATTGCGGAAATTTCATCATGGTAGAATATTCATCTTTGATTAGTGACATTACGTTCCGATTCGTCAGATAGTCTATTTTATCAATCGTTAATATACAGTAGCTATAATGTTTATTTTTGAATGTGATATTACATTTTTTAGCAGAAGGTTCTGAAAATTTAAATACTTCAAACCCCACGCCCTTCAAGAGTTTCATCATGTTGGGGTCTTTAACTAAAACAGAATATTTTTTAATGTTTTTGTTCTGAGAAAGTAACTTTATATCTGAAACTATATGCTCAATAACATGATTTTTTTTCTCTGAGTGTGAGCTTATATTAAAATAATTTATGCTTTTGCTTGAATTTAAAGAGCTGGCCATTCTTAGATCTAGCTCTTGAGTTTTTAATGTCTCAAATTGATGGTCTTCAAAGAAAAAGCCTACGTTGTGACTCACAATGTCGCCATCTGTATTGATGAGCTTGTGACCATGTGCTTTTTTCTCACAGTAATAGAGATATAAATCAATTTGGTCCAGTGGCGAAATATCGACTTTAGTGAACTTAGAAAGTAGTTTGATTCTGTCGATAACGCTAGTGTCACAGGGCTCTGACATTAAAGGCTGTGACTTAAAATTGCGTTCGCCTTGTTGTTGATTCAGGCCTGATAGAGCTGAAATTCTACTTTGAAATGAGCCATGGGATTCGTTAAAAAACGGTTCGATTAGTGTATCTTTTTGTTCGGACTTGAAGCTCTTTATTGTCTCAAACAAATCTCCGCCAAGGTACTGTAAGATCTTGAGTGCTTTGTATGTACTAGGCTTTACCTTACTGTTTTCCCAACGATTTATCGTTACGACGTCAACCGCATTAAACTCATCGTCCAGCTGATTTAAGTAGGTTGCAAACTCTGTTTGTGTAAATTGAAGTTCCTTTCTGAAGTTACGTAACAACTGTGAAAACTCACTCATTAAAACATTAACCTTATGATAATTAACTCAATGTCTTGATTTTAATTTAGACATCAGACTCTATATTTAACATCTTCAGTAATTTGTTTTTTACGGATGTTAATTGTTCGGGTTGATTGAACTGTATGTTGCGCATGTCCCTAAAAAGGCGAGATGCCAAAATAGTGACGTCAAATCTATGGCATTTAGCCTGGAGACTTGTCAATCTACTGTGAAGTACGCGTTAATGTTCAGATACAACCTTGCCTTTTTCTTATCTATTTTATTGTTTCCATTCTCCGTCCAAGCTGAAACAGCGGGGCTAAAAATGGATCTGTCCGTTGATAGTGCGTCTTATGACAATGGGCAAAAGGTCGTTTATACGCTTGTTCTTACGAATGAGTCGGATAAAACCATTGCAGGGTTGGATGTTAAAGATGATCTGTTAAATATCTTAACGACAGACGATGAAGGGAATGATGTTAACGCCTTTACTCAAGCATCGATCCAAGCGGAGGCGACGATTCTTTCATCGCCGGGTACTTACAACCGTCTTGGTAGTTTAGAGGCGACTGACGTACGTATTACTGTGGGTGGCTCGGTGACCTATACCATGACCGCCAAAGTTTCTGGTGACGCAGCCGATACGATTGATAACGTCGCAAGCGCGAGCGCTGGGCCTCTTTCATCTGCTGAATCAAATACGGAATCTATTCAACGAGGTTTGTACGAACACGATATTCTGGTGTCGGTAGATAAGACAAACTACCAACTGAATAAAGAACTCACGTACTCGATTAAGGTATCAAATACTGGCGATATGGTGATTCGAAGCCTTGATGTTCAAGATGCTATTTCATATATCAAGACACTCGACATTGATGGTGTTCTTCAACAGGCCTTCACAAACAATGTGAACTCAGCCGAGGTACAAGGCGGTGAAAGTGATGCAGGTAAATTCAACTCTTCAGGGGATTTGTCCGTCACTGATGCGTCGATAGATATTGGTGGATCTATCACCTACACAATTCGAACGACCGTTGCCGACAAACTCGTCGGCGATATTGTTAATGACAACATAACGGTAGAAACACGAGATGCGCAAGTCACTGGGAATGAAATCACTACGCCCCCCACAGCGTCTAATGTCACTCTTAAACATACCTTGAACCAAACAGAGAACTATGTTGTTGATGATGAGTTCTCTTACACGGTTACTGTAACCAACCAAGAAAATTCCGGTATCGCTTATCGCTATTCTGTTCAGCAGTTACTTGCTGACTTAGAGACCGACTTAGGTAACGACATCAGCAATGATAAAAATGCTACCGATACCAAGGGGAATCCTTACGAATCTTGGACCAATCAAGTTATTACTATTGGGCCTAACAGTACCTCTCAACTGGCTGATAGCGGCGTAGAATCCAACCATTCACTGGATGATGTAGTCTCTATTTACCCTGGCGAAGAGATCCTTTACTCGGTTGAAGTCGATGTAAGCCCTGTTTCAATTGGCGAAATTCCTAAAGTTATCGCACGTGTAGTGAATGCCGAAGGCACGGCTGATTCTGCTGATGTGGTGACTAACCCTCTAGATACACAAGAAGTCCTAAACTCTTCATCAAGCCAGATTACCCGCAACAAGAACACAACAGATACCACTTATGTACCTGGGATATCGGGTGAAAATGAAGTGGTCTACGACATTGTTATCTCCAACAAAGACACTGAATTTTTCGCGAACGATGTTGAAGTGATCGACAAATTCTCTTGTATCGTGACAGAGCAAGCCGATGGTACTACCGATTCTGCGTTTTCCGAGTGGAAGTTGGAAGTGGATGAAAGCAGCGGTGAGGGTTCTAACTATGGCTCATTTAATTATGGGGCTTGGACTACGAACGACATCAACCTAAAAGTCGATCTTGCTCCTGAGGGCTTTGTTCACTACAAACTGACAGCCAAAGTAGCAGATACCAGTGTGGGTCAAATTGTTGATGATGGTACCGATGCAGGTTTGTGTTTGGGAGATAACCTGGGTGAGGCGGGTTCTGGCGTGCAAATGCCAAACTCCAAGTTAAAAGTACAGAAGGAAGTGGATTCTCGCTACTACTCTGCAGGTGGCACACTCAACTATGAAATTACGGTAGAAAACAACGGTGACGGTTACGCGATTGATGTACCTGTTTATGATGACATTGCATCAATCATGACCAAATCAATCACGGATGAGCCAACTAAAGCGTACTTGAGCTGGGTTGTGACGGCAAAATCTTATGGCTCTGATGACTTAGTCTCAATAAACAGTGATCTCGGTTTTAGCGGTGAAATTTCAGGTAATCAGAGTAATAAGAACATCTTAGATGTGAAGGCGAAGCTAGCCCCGCACGACAAAATCATCTATAGCATTGCAGCGGTGGTAAACCCGATTGCCGATGATGAGATTCGAAATGAAGTGACGGTAGATAGCGTGCTTTATTCTGACAGAGGTTCATACCCAAGAGACTACTATCTAGTCTTGGACAAGCGTGTCGACGGCAACAACGAGCAAAGCGCTTACACCGACACGACAAAGGAAGTCACTTATACAATCAGCGTTACCAACCCTGAAGGGAATGGTTTCGCGTCTAACATCAATATTAAAGATGAAATCAGCACGATAGAGGCTGAGTTACTGCATGAGCCGGGTGAAACCAAGCCTGTGTTTAAATCTTGGACGATCACTGCTGACAGAGATGCGGCTTCTCCTTGGGTCAAAGCGGTCACCGATCCTGGAGAATTCTCAGATAATACTGACCTGAATGCCACGGCACAAATTCCACCAGGTGCAACTATCACCTATACCGTTGTTGGGACACTCGATCGCGACGTAGACAGTGAGATTCTTTGGGGAGCATTCACCAATACCGCAACAGTGACGGGACCAGATACTAATCTATCGGATACGGTACGTACCTATCCTAGCGAACCGAATCTTGTAGTCGCTAAGACTGCTCGACATACCGACTTTGTGGTCGGAGAGCGTGCTACGTTCGATATTGATATCTATAATCGCGGAGCTGGTTACGCGAACGACGCAACGGTAAAAGACAGCATTTCAGCACTCATGTTCTTCGATAGCTGGACGATTGTCGGATCGACTAACACCGATAAGCCGGGGTCTCGCTACGGTGATATTACTGATAATACAGACATCAACACTGATGTTGATATCACTCCAGGAGGTTGGGTTCGTTATGAGGTGAGTGGTATTGTTAATGCTGATTATCCACATGATCAAGTATCCAACCGTGTAGATGTCTATGACCCTATTACAGACAGAGAGCACAGTTCTTCCGCGCAAATTAATAACGCAGATAGCCTTTTTGATATCAATGTTTCCCTTACAAAGACGACGGATGTAGTCCGCTATACACCAGGTGAATACGTTGAATACACCATTTTGGTTAAGAACAATGATGAAGAAAGCTTCGCTGAAGTTGAGCTCAAAGACGAACTGACGAAGGTCTTCACAACACTTGCCAATGATAAAGATGCGTATGTTGAGGATGTCGAAAACCAGTCTGCATTCGAGCATTGGTTGATAGATACTGGGAGTGGCTATGGAAGTCAATCTACCCATGATGTAAGGATTCCGTTGTCACTTGCTCCCGGTGAATTGAAAACCATAAAGATTAAGGCCCTTGTTAAAGATAATGCGGTGTCAAATGGGGTTGACGCGGATGGGCTAAATGTTATTCGGAATGAAGCTTTACTCCTCGATAGTAGAGACTCTGGGTGTATGACAGATTGCGAATATTTTAAGCGTGCCGTGGCTGAAAACCATCAAGTTCACAATAACGGTACCGTGGTTCGTACAACCAACATCAACCGCTACTCTCCGGGCGATGAACTGACTTACACCATCAAATACAACTCTCAGGATGGTCACGGCTATCGCAACAACGTTGACGTTAATGAACTGATCAATGATATCTCTGTTGAGTTACAAGATGGCACATCAGGCAATCCATTCTTCGACGATGCGGTGGGTACCAACAAGTTTACGGTGGTAGTTGCTAAGAGCGATCCTGCAAACGCGGGTACAACCGATGGTACCAAAGACGGTGATGTTGCGAACGACACTGACATTGTGACTTCGATTGATATCGATGCTGGTGAAGACGTGATTTACACAGTAACAGGTACCGTAAGACCGGATGCGGTCGGTGATATTCATTACCGAGATACCGTCGTGATTCCCGATGATTACCATTTAGATTTTGATAAAACGACTGATGAAGTGGTGTACGAGCCAGCTCAAACCGTGACCTATCACTTGGTGATTGAGAATGACGGTAAAGGCAATGCTCACGACATTCCAATTGTCGATAACCTCAAAGATATTACCGTCGATCTCGTAGACGGTACAACTGGACCTGCGTATTCAACATGGACCATTACCTCTATCGCAACGGGCACTGATTCTGAGTATGTCGATGCAGGTGCGGGTGCAGGTAAGGTTTATACATCAACAGACAACAACCTAAACGAAGAAGCCGATATTCCGATGGGAGCAACGCTTGAGTACCAAGTAGTGGCAACCATTAACGATAAAGCCAATGGCGATATTATCAATGTACTGACTGTTGATGGAGATACGATCTCTCATGATATCTCGCAAGCTGGTCGTCAAATTGATTACGAAAAAAATATTCTGGACTACTACGATGCTGATGGAAACAAGATTCCGGGTGCAACGAGCTACATGCCTGGTGGTTACATCGAGTATGAAATCTATATCGAAAATATCGCAACTGCGCACGTTGATGATATCAGCCTTCGTGATGACATCGACCAGATAACGACTCAATACTACGACGGAACTCGCGGTCCGGCGTTTGATAGCTGGACTATTGAAACGTCTGAAGACAGTTTAGGGATCTCTGACCCTGATGTTGATAACTCGATCAAAGACAATCAACCGATCGATACGCACTTTGATATATCGGCAGATAACTTTGGCCGTGCAGTATCGTCACCGTTTGTACGTTATGTCATCAAAGCCAAAATCAGTCCCAAAGCAGTAGGTTCTTTCACTAACCGAGCGTATATCGATGAAGATGATGGCAACCAGTTAATTGCTGTTTCTCCCCCAACGTCGATGTCAGAGCCAGAGATAACATTCTCGAAAAAGGCGTTCTATGACGCAGGCTTCTCTTCGGCAAAGACAAAGTACTCTCAAGCTGCGGGTGAGAGTGAAGTTTATTACCGAGTTCAAATTAAGAACACGGGCAACGGAATTGAGTATGGTTCTCGCCTTGAAGATACCATTTCTGCAATTCAGACTCGCATTGCAGAAGATGCTTCGACGTCTGGCGCTGACCCTGTCGGGCAACCATTTTTATCTGGTTGGGAAGTGCAGCTAGAAAAAACGGCAGCGGTAGGTTCGATCACGGACGCGGTTGACTTTGTTTCTGGTAACAACGTTGATATTGATAACGACATTGTTATCGCGCCTCAAGAAAGCCTAACGTTCACCATCCATGCTGAGATTCGTGAGGATGCGTTGGGCGATATTCAAAACAAAGCGAATTATGACGGTATGGTTCGTACTGCGACTCTAATGCCACTAGGAAGTAATATCAGTGTTGAAAAACGCGTGGTGTCGATTAACGGCAACCCGTTCAATGATGGGGATACCTATCTGCCGGGTGACGAAGTCGAGTATGAATTCGTGGTCACTAACCCAGAAAACGGTTGGGCAAATGATATTCAGATCAAAGACACGGTAAAGGATATTCAAGTTGAGGCTATTGGTGGAACAATGGAATCCGCCTTTGTTTCGGGCGATATCACTCACGAAGTTAGCAATGGTATTGATGCTAACGTCGATACTTATGTTCCGAGCTATAACCCAAACAATAACCTGAATATCGAAACCGATATTGCCGCAGGTGAAGTGCTGACGTTCAACTTAACAGGTGTTATCCGTGATGATGCTTTGGGGACTATCGAAGCCAACCGAGTGACGGCAGGTAATCAGTCAGCAACATCAGAAACGATTCCGCCACAAGCGGCTGAACTCGACTACTTCAAAACCTTGGTATACACCGATGGTGAATCAGCTGGCTGTTCAGTGCCTTCAAACGATGGCAGCAGCTGTACCTATGCACCGCGTGGTGATGTTGAATATCAAGTTACGTTAGATAACACCGGCGATAGTATCGCCAATGATGTACGTGTTATTGATGCTATCCATACCCTCAAAACCGAAGATGGCGATGATGCTTTCTCTGATTGGGCAACAGCGATTGCGGTTGAACCGGTTGGAACTTATGACGTGCAAGGCAACTACAATGGCAGTGTGCCATTGAATGCGACTGTCGATCTTCGCCCAGGTGAACGCATCGTGTTCGATGTCAAAGGCACAGTTTCAACATCGGCAACAGGTACCATTACCAATACGGCACAAGTGAACGGTGATGACACCAACGACATCGTACTTGACCCTGGTCGTTCTAATATCCTAATCGATAAGTGGACAGATACACCTACTTACGTGCCGGGTGGCACGGTGAATTACTACATCGACATTACCAATGACGATGTGGATTCTGGCCTGTTCTCAATCCGCGACATCATCAGTGGCTTCGAAGTCGAAACTGTCGATGGTTCAATGCAAACCGCACTCACTGAGTGGAGCGTTGATTACGATGTCTTATACAACTCAGCACCATCGGATCCTGACGCGAATGATTTCTCAGAGTTAGACAAGCTCGTTGGGCAAAGCAGCCCAGACATCGATTTGCCTGCTGAGTCAGTCAAGATGGCAGGGCGTGATGATGCGGGTACTGGCGGCGGTGATAAGTACACGGTTGTTCGAATCCATGTTGAAGGCAAGGTCCGTAATGATGCGATTGGTCGCTTTACCAATACTGCATATCTACGACATGGCTTAGACGATTCGAAAATAGCTCGCTTAAGAGAGGGTTATATCACGCCTCAACCGGGACAGTTGGTGTTAACCAAAGAAGCTACCCCGATTGCCGAGCCTGATGCTAAGTACCAACCGGGCCAACCTATCTCCTACAAGATCACCGTGGCTAACACGGGTGAAGGTTACCTTGTGGATCAAGTCCTGACGGATCGTATCGATACCATCATGACCGAAGTGGCGAACAGCCCAGATCAAGAACAAGCCCTTACCGGCAACTGGATCATCAGCGATGAACAGATTGATGGTAGTGGTGACCCAGCATTGAATGCTCGTAAAGATGTGTCTAACACTGCTCAAGGTTACCGCGCCACTTACAGCATTCATCCCGGTGACAGCTATTCGTTTGTTGTCACAAATACCGTGAATGACAAAGCCAAAGGCGAGATCACTAACGTTGTTAAAGTGGTTGGCGATGATGGTGAATACACCGCAGACGCGACCTACATTCCAGAAGACGCACAAGTTGAGATCACAAAAGACGTTGATAAAGCGGAGTACCTTCCGGGAGAAACACTTCAATACACCGTGACCGTTAAAAATAACGGTTTAGGTTGGGCTGAAGATGTTGTGATTGAAGATGCGTTGAAATCGGTAGAAACCACGATTGCTGGTGGTGAGACGAAGCAAGCCTTTGACCCCGCTTCAATCCAAATATCAGCCGTCTCGACAACAGGTGAAACGCCCGTACCAGACGTAACCAGTGGTGAAGATCTAAACGAGACGCTCGATATCGCACCGGAAGACAGCATTGTTTTCACTATTCAAGTGACGACTAATCCGTTGGCGACAGGCGATATTACTAATATCGCATCAGCGATCTTTGACGGCACAACATTTGATGACAGTGCTACCAGTACACCAGTTTTGGCGATGGTTTCGGTCAAGAAGACGGTTGATACGCCATCGTATGAAGTAACCAAGCTGATTAACTACGACATCACCGTAACCAACAGCTCTGATGCTTTTGCATCTGGTGTTCAACTTCAAGACATCATCAGTGACATTCAAGTCGACACGACCGCGGATAAACAAGAGTCGGCATTCCTGATGTGGGAAGTGAGTATTGAAGCTTCAGATGACCGCACTGTAGTGACGCCGAAGACGTTTGAATTGAGTGAAGACATCGACGTCAATATGGATGTTGCGCCACAAAGTACCGTGACATTCCATGTTAAGGCGTTGATTCGTACTACGGCGATTGGCGATATCAGTAACACGGCAACCATCACTTACAACGGCGCACCACAAGACTCAACGGTAGTCATGACACCGAAAGACTCTGAGTTTGTTGCGACGAAAACCAACGTACAAACCGAGTATGAGCCGGGTGGTGAGCTGGAGTTCTTGATTACTATTGAGAACACCTCAAACAACTACATTAGTGACCTAAGTGTTGTCGATGATATGAGCACGATAGAGGTGAGCTATTACGATGGCACCACTGGCCCTGCCTTTGTTGCCGGAACCACTTCTTTGATTGTTGACTCAACCACGCTAGGCACGACGACAGAGCAAATTAGCCCGATTGAATACAGTGTGGATATTGCACCGCACGGTACGGTTGTATTCCGCTCAAAAGGCACCGTGGTCGATACTGCGACTGGACGTATCGTCAATACAGCGCAAGTTGACGGCGGCGATGTGGTTAGCCCTCCGGTTAACACTGTCGCGGCGGTTGTTCAAGCTGAGCTCTATACAGACGCACCTTATTACGTGCCGGGCGACCAAGTTGAGTATCACTTAGTGGTACAAAACATTGGCCGTGGTATCGCTAAAGATGTGGCGCTTTACACCCAGTTCTCTGAGTCAATGGGTGATTACATAGATGGCTCCCGCAGCAATGCTTTTGATGATTGGACCCTAACAGCATCATCGGAAGGGGCTGAAACGCAGCCGGGTACGTTTGATAACGATAAAGACCTCTTCACCTTGGTCGACATCGCGCCGGGTGGCAAGATTGACTACACCTTCACATTGACCGTCAACGAAGACATGTTGACCAACATCGATGTACTCGGCTACTACCTTGATCTAACGGGTAGCCCGACGATGCGTGCTCGATCTAAAGGTATGTTGGCATCAGAAACCTCGATGCAGGCAGTAGCAGACCAAGTATCAGCTCTGGATCTACCTCCAGTGGGCGCAGATCTGATTGTCGAAAAGCGTTCAGACAAACCTGAATACACCGAAGACGACGACAGTGTCACTTATTACCTAGCTGTGACCAACAATGGTTTAGGTAATGCAGCGAACGTGCGACTCACTGATGAGATCAGCGAACTGCAAAATAGCGTTGGCAACAAAGTGTTTACTGACTGGACGATTGAAGGTGTTGAAGTCGATGACACAGGCGCGGTGATTCAGCGTCATAGCTTCCCGTCGAGTAAAGATCTAGATACCACCGTTAACCTAGAATCCCAAAAGCGAAATGCCTATGCGTTCGAAGTGGTGGGTACATTAGGTAAAGGTTTAGATGACGACATCACCAATACCTTTACGGCGACTGAATCTGACGGTACTGAAACTAGCGACAGCGTAACCACTCACATCAAGAAGATTCCTGACAACTCTGGGGAATTGGAGCTGACCAAGTCGGCGCTGCAAGATACCGCGCAAGTCGGTGATGCGGTTGAGTACGAGATCATCGTTGAAAACAACAATGAATCTTACTTTAAGAACGTGACGGTAGAAGACCGTTACCCAGGTGGCTTGAAATACATCGTGGACACGTCAGAAATCGTGTTGAGTGGTATTGATGGTGAGTTTGGTACGGAAGACGATCAGGTTCTTTCTCAAGAGCCATCGGACACAGGCAAGCTTATGTTCACTTCGTTGAACTTTGACCCGGGCGAGAAACTGCGTATTCGTTACTTATTGCGAGTATCGGTAGGTGCGACCTTTGGTGACTACATCAACACCGCAGTCGCGAAAGTGGATGGCTCAGCGGTTTCTAATGAAGACACCGCCAAAGTGACCGTAGAACCGGACAAGGTGTTCGATACCTCATCGATCATCGGCAAAGTCTTTGAAGATCACAACAAAGATGGGTTCCAAGCGGATGCCACTGCGTTTGATGTTGAGTTAACTGCGAACCTAGCAACACAAGGCTACATCGCTGATTCGACACACATCATCCGTGATGGGCAAGACGTTGCTGTCGAAGATGGTGCAATAACCACTGCACTTGGGCAAGGTTTGGATCTTGGTGATCTTTGGGGTCACTCAGTGAACCGAACACTGCCAGAAACCAGCAAAGTGGTGATTCAATTCAGGACTCGAACACAGCAGAGCTTTGATTTCTATGTCACGACCGATGCGGGCTCTCGTATCGAGTTTGATGCACAAGGTCAGATTCAGTTTAAGCATGAATCCGATAAGAAGAAGGGACTGAGCGCGGAAAACCTCAACGTAACAAGAAACCTGTATCGCGATGGCGAGGATTACCTGTGGGAAATCGTTATCGAGAACAAAGGCATTTACGAAGATGGTATTCCGGGCGTTAAGTTGATGACGGTTGAGGGAATCGTTATTTACACAGACCAGTACGGTCGTTACCACGTGCCCGACCAATGGGTACTCAATAAGAAAGGTAAGAACTTCCTCGTGAAGTTGGACACTGACTCGCTATCCACCTCCATGGAAGTGGTGAGCGAAAACCCGAAAGTGTTGCGAATTACCCCGAATAAGCTCACCAAGTTCAACTTTAGCGTTCATCGCAAAGAGCAAGAAAGTGAACAGCAGTAAGCCATTGGAACCGTATCTGGAAATTGTATGAAAGTATTTAGTAAGTCTCGTTTAGCGACGTGTGTGTTGACTGCCATTCCTGTGATGGCGGTAGCGAAAGACACGGGTAAGCTGGAAAAGCTTGGTTCAGAGACAACGGGCATTGAAATCACTAAGCCGAACCAAGACCAAGACAGCTCGCGTATTTACCTTGAACAAGGTGCTATTTGGGCAAGCCGTGATATCACTCGCTTTGACCCTGTTCTAGATGTCAGTGTCAGTGACGAGCTGGAAGTCGAACAAGGTACACTGCGCGATAGCGTAGGTTTCACCATCACGACTAACTATGGTTATTACATCAAGAAGTATCAGCTAGAAGTGTACCGTGTCGGCGATTTTGGGCTGTCTGAACCCATCGCTGTACTTGGTGGCGAAAAGCTAGCAAACGATTCTGATATTAACTGGGATGGTCAAACCGATGTCGACTACCAGTTTGAGGTGGGTGAGCAGCTGATGTTCCGTCTAAAAGCGTGGGACAAAGATGGCAACATGGACGTGACCACCGTTGGTGTGACGGATTTGGTGAAGCCAGACTCTGA
Source organism: Vibrio sp. 10N.286.51.C3 (assembly GCF_003050065.1). Taxonomy (NCBI): domain Bacteria; kingdom Pseudomonadati; phylum Pseudomonadota; class Gammaproteobacteria; order Vibrionales; family Vibrionaceae; genus Vibrio; species Vibrio sp. 10N.286.51.C3. The sequence continues at coordinate 239,824 of NZ_PIGC01000005.1, forward strand.
AGTCGATATCGATCGCAACGATAACGACGATGAAGAGAGCAAAGACAAAAGTTACGGCCAAGCTAAGTTGATGCGTCACAACATCCCGACCAATGCGGGCTTAGCCAAGTTCATTGGTACCGGTTTGAAAGGCGTCGATAAAGTCATCATCGGTGAAGACGAATTTGACGTTGAAGATGGCAACTTATACGCAGAACAGTATCTACCGACAGACTCTTACATTTTCCCAACCAAGGTTGTGTTTGATAACGGCGATGAGCGTCGTTATAAGCTTTACGTCCGTATTCCAGATACCTACTACGCTCAAACGGGTTTGGCTGATCTTTATGTTGGTAAGAACAATGTTTCTGGTAATAACAGTGCGCTGAGCGTCGATGACCAATATCAAGATGACATCTATAACCAAGGGCGTTTGGCGTACTTTGGTCAGGGTAAATTTGGCGATAAGCTTCGCGTTACGACTCACTTTGATACGCGAGAAAGTGAAATCAAAGACATGTTCAAACATCCGTTCGCCTCGGACGATTCGGATGTGTTCGATATCCTCGAAGACGACGATGAGCTTTATTACGGCAACTATGGCGATAGCTCAAACATCGAAAAAGTGGTCAACACCAAGGGCAAGGTTTACCTCAATGTCGAATACGATAAGTCTCAATACTTGTGGGGTAACTACAACACGGGTTTAACAGGCACCGAGAATAACGATTACAATCGTAGCCTCTATGGTTTCAAAGCCGATTATCGTACTCGCGATACTACACAATACGGTGAAGATCGCTTGAACGTGGTCGGTTTTGCTGCAGAAGCAGATTCGTTGTATGCACACGATGAGTTCTTGGGTACAGGCGGCTCTCTGTATTTCCTTCGCCACGGTGAAGCGGTACCGGGAAGCGACAAAGTTTACGTCAAAGTAAAAGATGAATCTGGCCTAGTACAAAATGAAATCCCGCTTGAGCCGGGCGTCGACTATGACTTTGACCCGTACCAAGGTCGAATTATTTTGACCAAGCCACTCGATAACATTCTATCCGACAGCTTTGGTAGCGTGATTGAAAACGGAGATGACTACGAAAACTTTCTGGTTGTCGATTATGAGTATGTTCCACAAGGTTCTGACTCATTAGATGCGATGTCTTACGGTGGTCGTGCCAAAGGCTGGATCAACGATTATATTGGCGTTGGCGTGACGTACGCGACCCAAGAGAAAGACAATCAAGATTACGAGTCTTACGGTACCGACTTAACGCTACGTGCTACTGAGGGGACCTACATTAAGGCTGAGTTCGCGCGCAGTGAAGGTAGGCAAACCGAGTCGAATTTCGTCTCTACTGATGGTGGTTTAACCTTTACGCCAATTGGCGATACATTGGAAGACCGTAAAGGTGACAGTGTCCAAATCACAGCTGTCACCAGCCTTTATGACCTTGCACCAACTATCTTTGGTGCAGTAGGTAATGACTTCAAGCTTTGGTATCGAGACAAAGACGCAGGATATAGCTACGCGAGCAGCAGCGATGACCTAGAGCAAGAAGCCTATGGCGCCGAACTTCGTTTGCAAGCGACCGATCGTTTGGCGGTTCTGTCTCGTTTCTCGACCAACGAAGAGCGCGATGTTGACGGCAATCTAGAAACAGACACCGAGACTATTGAGGTAGAGACTCAAGTTAAAATCACCGAGCACATCAAAGTTTCGGCGGCAGGGCAACAAACTGAAGAGCTTAACCAAAACGACGAGCACAGCGATGCGACCTTAGCGGGTGTACGTTTGGAATACATGTGGGACAGCGACAATAGCGTTTACGTTAAAGGGCAAAAGACTGTCGATCAGTCGGATGACTACGACGAAAACGATAGCGCCTCGATCGGTGCTGAATTCCAAGTTTTGGAAGATTTGTCTTTAGGTGGTGAATATACCGATGGTGATCGTGGGCAAGTTGCTGAAGCGACCGTAACTTACGATGTGTCGGATGATCACTCAACGTACCTTACTTATGTTGATGACAATTACGAAGGCCAAAACAACGTGATTGTCGGGCAACGAGCGGACCTCACCAGCAGTGTCGATTTCTACCAAGAGAACCAGTTCGTTGATGAAAATGATGGTCACGGCCGTATCGATTCGTATGGCTTTGGTTACGACGTGACGGAAGATGTTGAGATGGGCATCGGTTATCAGCTTGGTGAAATTGAAGATGACGAAAACATCACCACAGAGCGTGAGTCCATCAGCTTCAATGCGTCAATTGACCTAGATGACATCACTCTAAGCCACAAATTCGAATACCGATTGGATAAGAGTGAAGACGACCCAGAAATCGCTCGAAGGGAGCTGCAACAAATCGTGACCACCAACCGTTACACACACCATTTAACGGAGGAGTACACGCTGTTTGGCAAGTACAACTACTCAATCACAGAGAGTGAAACCACTGGCGAAACCATGGCTCAATTTACCGAAGCAACAGGTGGTCTAGCTTATCGTCCGATCTACAACGATCGATTAAACCTACTTAGCCGTTACACCTATATTGCGGACTTCGACCAACTGGATCGCGATGTGGATTATCAAGACGAAACCAGCCAGATCATTGAAGTTGAAGCGATCTATTCGATCGACCAACACTTGGACGTCGGTACTAAGTACGCCCATAAAGACAAACAGCAAGCTTTTGAACGAGCATCTGGTTCGAATGAGCTGGTTAAAAGCGATATCGACCTATACGGACTGAGCGCTTCTTACCGCGTGATGAAAGAGTGGGATATCACGGGTGAATATCACTGGAAAACGGACACACTCAACGATGAGTTAGAGCACGGCGCGTTAGTTTCGGTGAATAAGCACATCGGCGATAACTTCAAAATGGGCATTGGCTATAACTTCTCTGCGTTTGATAGCGATCTAACCAATGATGATGACTACGATGCATCCGGTGTGTTCATTAACTTAGTCGGTAAGATCTAAGCCTGCCCCAAAGTGGGTTGAAAGTTAAGAGTAGAGAATTCAAAGTGACAGTTAAGAGTAAGATGAAAACAATTATTTTCCTAATAAACGCAGTGATGAGTACTTTGTTGCTTTCTGGCTGTGCAACCGACACGTACGTGAGTCAGGAGAACCGAGACAAGTTTGCTGGCATAGACGTGTCTAAGTTTTTAATCAGCGAGTGTTTGGCGCCAGAGCGTGAGGTGCACATCGCCATCGCAGAGCATTTTGCCTTTGATAAATACCAATTACGCGACCTCGACAAGATCAACTTGGATACCTTTGTTAAAGAGATCAGAGGCCTCAAAGGGCGCATCACGATTGTCGGCCATACTGATTATAAAGGTTCTCTCGAATATAATGAGCACCTTTCACAGCGCCGTGCTAAATCGGTCGCGGACTATTTGAAAGCACACCTCGACCCAACGAATTACGATTGGGAAGTGAAGCACCTTGGTGAGACTCAACCTCTGTTGCTGGGTAAAACCGATAAAGACCGAGCAGAGAACCGCCGTGCGTTTATCGTGTTTGAAGAGGCACAGAAGTACGAAGAGATGCCTTTCTGTGAGCCACCAAAACCTGAGCGTAAGGTTTACATGGCGATGACGCCACACTTTGATTTTGATAAGTCAGTGCTAAAACCAGAGGACTTAACTCAGTTAGATGACTTTGCGGCTCAATTGAGTGACTTACAAGGCAGTATCATGGTGGCAGGGCATACAGACCAAGCCGGTTCGGTCTCTTACAACGAGAAATTAGCAGAGCGCCGCGCAGAAACGGTGGTTGAATACCTCAAAACCAAACTCGACCCTAAGCAGTTCATCTGGGAAGCGAAGTCATTTGGTAAGTTGCAGCCTGCGATTAATGAACGATCTGAAAAAGCCGATGCATTAAACCGCCGCGCGTTTATTGTGTTCAAAGAGTCGGATATTACTGCCGAGCAGGAACAGCAAACACTATCAGGTAGTGAGCAAGGTTTTCTTCGTAGTGAAAGCGATCAGAAGCATGGCGATGAATAAAGAGCAATCTTTTAAATAATGTGAAAAAGCCCCATCCGTTGGGGCTTTTTGATATGTCTTCTTCTGATAAAAGGGGCGTTAATCTACTCAGAAGGCAAATTCTGCTTCAATTCTAGAAGCATTTGATAAGCACTTTCACCGGACATCTCATATGGGTTGAATTGGTTGGATGTTGAAAACTGTAAGTTTACCAGCTCGGTTAGGCTCGACTGAGGAATGTCGCCCATTGACCAGTCTCCAAATTGCCGACAATCTATTTCCTTGAAATACAAGATCATGACGTTTTTGTGGCGCTTATCATTGAGAATATGATTGTAGGTATGGTTAACCGCAGTTCGTGAACCTTCGATACATTGTAGGAAATACTTATCGTTGTGACTAAGAAGGCCAGTTAAGTGGCTCTGCTTATTGCGATCGTGTGAGATCTTGAGAATTTCATCTAAAGCCTTCGAGTCGCAGCTTTCACAAAGCGTACTGACATAAATTAACCGAGTTAGGCGCATAGGCATCACTTCGAATTTTGTTCAAAAGGTACTAATAAATATAAGCCAAGCTCACGGAATTGCTAATTATTGGTGGGCGCGAAACGATTTAAAGTAAGATGAAAATGAAGGGGCTAAGTTATCGTTGGCCCCTCCGTTTTATCGTTTACACCGTGTTATGGTTAATTAATATTGCTCTGGAAATGTTGGATCAAATATTGGGAACAGCACTTGTAATTCATCTTGAGCAAGGTAGCCACGTTGAGTTTTGATTACCTCCCCATTCTCACGATATACCGCCATTGCACTAGAATAGGTGCCGGTTTCTAACCAAGACGTCTTGAATTCAGCGCAGTACGCTTCAACACAATCGCGTGGACTTTGAGTTGCCCAGCTATCAAATCCAGTTTTCCAGCCTAGCAACGTTGAGTCTTCAATGATTACCTTTTCTGTGTCTACATGATGAAAAGTCGATGAAACGTGCTCAATTTCGATATCGGTATTTCCAATTAAATCGCTGTAAAACACGTAAGTAGGCCATAAATCTGCGTTGTTGTGAGAAAGAGTGAAGGTTACTTTACTGGTGCCTTCCAGCAATAGTGTTTCACGCTCAATCGTAAAAGTGATTCTCTCTTGCAGATCTGCAAGGTTACATGTCCATAATTGGCATGCATTGTACATTTGATCGTAAGTCGTTCCCCAGCGTTTTGCTGCTTCGGCGATCAAGTCAGTTTGAGGTGGATTTAAGCCAGTGTCTTCGTCTGGATTGGTTTGATCATCTCCTGAACCATCGCCCCCACCAGGCGGCAATATTGGATTACCCGGGTTGTGAGGTGCTGTACCTCCAGTGGTGTCTGAACTATCTGAACTGTTGCAACCGCTAAGTAATACTGCGACCAATGCGACAAATAAAGCTGATTTTTTCATTGTGAATTTACTCTCTACTCTTATTAAAAGCATCCTAATAGGTTGATAAGCTTTATTTTTCGATTGCTCATCGGCGCCTTTCCTTTGGTGAGAACATAATATTTGTGAACTGAATCATTGGCTAAGTAGCATTTTGAATATTTGTAATAAGTAATGCTTATCGTACTGGTTAGGTAGTTTGATAAATGTAACTTTTGTTATCAACAATTGAGGGATGCGCGGAGAAAGTCGATGTAATGTAGGGAGGGTGCAACGCTCATCTCTTAAATGGTGAATGATATTGGGATGTATTCACCATATAAGAGGTTAAAGTCAGTACTTAATTGTTCACTACCGAAATAGATTCAACGTTTGAAGAGGCATCAAATCGAACATTGACCAACACACTTTCACGTTCGAAAGTTACATCATCAAAGTCAGTAGCCGCGATTTTAAATCCATTCCTTGCAAATAAACTTGTTACCGTTGTCCGTTGTTTCTGTTCCATTGCGCATGTCAGTAGTTCGTTCATCGTTATCTCCATATTAGGTAACCGTGTGTATTTTTTAAGCGTACAGCCTCTTTTCTATGAGATCAATTGCCTAATAGATAAGCTGTATTGATGTGTTCAATTGAATGATTTTGATATTCAAAAATACAATGGGTAAGTGGGAGTGCGATTGCGTTAGTTATGATAAGTAGAGTGTTATGTGACCACAGTTCAGCATTAATCGAGAACTAAATTTTTTGTAATAATCGCGTTGAAATAAGTGGTTACAAAACAGGGGGAATCATACTCGCCGTTTAGTATGTTAGGTCGGTGATTGGAATCATTGTTGGTCTATCTCCAGCTTAACTAAAGTACATCGATTTATGATATGTAGAGTTTTTAATGAACCTTTTTATTGAAATCTCGCATGCCAAAGCAGTGTTGTTATAAGTGTTATTAATTTCATATTCTTGCTTTTTACATTCTCTTGATTTATAAAATAAGGATTCACCGATAACTTCATGATTATATTAGTTTTTACTAACCTTTAATAACATGGAGAAAGGCGATGAATAAGAACCCAACATGCAATAGGTTAGCGAATTTATTGAGGCTGCGTAGACCATACAAAATATCTGACTTTCTAGTGAGTTCTGATGAACTTCGAGTCAAGAAAGATGTTTATAGTTTACGTAAAATCAAACAGCTAGAAACTCGACAACTGGGCATCAAAGAAAACGCAATCAACGTCATTTCATTGGCCTTGATGCTATCTGCAGCAACTTGGGCGTTCGTACCTCAGTTTGGGTTACCTATGCTCGCTCTGACCTTTATTTTGGCTTTTGTTTCGTGGCGAAAATACGAGCTTCGTGCAGAGTTTAAAGGATCAGACGAAACTGGTGATCACTGGGTATCTGTAGCTCGAGGTTGTACTCGTGAAGAGTTTAAGATCTTAAAAAGTGTCGAAGTGAATTTGCGAGAACAAGTTGTAAGCTAAGTGCGACCTCGCAGTTAGCATGGTTCAACCCTAAACAAGGCTCGTCATCATTGGCGAGCTTTTTATTTTTGGAAAGGCAAGACTTATTAAAAACGATATGAAGCAAATGCGAGTAGCCTTGGGTGTCATTTTTCTCGGCTTCAGCCTTTACACTAATGCCGACACTATTGAGTTCCCTGCTTGTGTTGAAGGTGAAGTGTTGAACACCGAGGTTCACCTTTACATTGACGAGTCTATGTTGTTGGAATACTCGAGGGCGTTTATCGCTAGTAAAGTTGCCACATGGGAAAGTTACTCCAACCTAGTTTTGAAAAACTCATGTATTCCTATGAGGAGAAAGGTAACCCAAATTACTTATACACCTGCTATCGATAGCCTTTGGTTTCAAGATTTGAGTGCGGCAGAGAGGCTACTCAAATTATCAATGAAAGAGCCAATTGAAGAAATCACAGAGGACGGTCGTCCTGTTTTTACAGGTGTTGTGTTTTCTAATTATCATTCTGCTTTCGAGTCTCGATATTGTGGTATCGCATCTCAGGTCTCTCGTTTTTTCTTTTTGGCTATAAATTGCCCAGACTCGACAATGGAACATGAAATTGGTCATTTGAGCGGTGCTAACCATGACTATAAAGAGGTGTTAAAAGATTACGCGACTATCGAACATTTTATCGCTGACAGGTACCCGAAAGCGCCCGCATATTCATTCGGTGCTACATGTGCAGAGAGAGGCACTGTAATGTCTTATGAGCGTGATATTATTCCTGCCTACTCTAGCCCTGAAATTAGAGTGAACGGACAGCAATGTGGGGATAACGCGCATCACAATAATGCGAGAGTGCTTAGAGAGTTCGCAAATACTCATTTAAAGCTAATAGACTCCAACAAAAATTAGTCGAGCTAATGCCGAGAATAATCAAATAGTACGATGGCGTTTGAAAACAGGATAAGGAAAGTGAATGGACATAACGATAAGACCAGCAATGCCGAGCGAATTGGCTACCATTTATGCTTTGGTTATCTCAAACGATGAGTGGACTAAGTTTAATGGCCCTTATTTTTCGTATTCTCATCCGTCATTAGAAAGTTTTGAAGCGCATTCGTTTAAACGACTGCTTGAGGGCGATGACCTGCAGCTGGTGGTCGTCGACGGTGTACCTGTTGGAACCGTGAGTTGCTACTGGGAGTGTGAAGAGACACGTTGGCTCGAAGCTGGCGTAGTCATTTATAACTCTGATTATTGGGGGAAGGGGATCGCAGCATTAGCACTTCCGCTCTGGATTACTTACTTATTCGAAAACAAACAAATTGAGCGTGTGGGGCTAACGACTTGGTCAGGTAACCCGCGCATGATGTCTCTCGCTTTGAAGCTAGGTTTCCAGCAAGAGGCGAGGCTGAGAAAGGTGCGATATTACCAAGGCGAGTATTATGACTCGTTGAAGTATGGGGTGCTGCGTAGCGAGTGGCTGGAGAGAGGATAGCGACAAATATCTGTTTTTTGTTTGATGATTCCTTATCGATTCAGTAGTAACACCCTGATCTAAAAAGTGAGAGTGAGCGTACTTCTACTCAGATTTTAAAGGATGAGTAGACAATGAAATTATCTAAAGAGAATGAATCAAGAATTATTGAAATGGCGTGGGAAGACCGAACGCCATTTGAGGCAATAGAACACCAATTTGGTTTAAATGAATCACAGGTAATTCGTTTTATGCGCAGCCATATGAAGCCGGGTAGCTTCAAATTGTGGCGCGCTCGCGTCGCAGGTCGTGCGACAAAACATGTAAAACTTCGTAGCTCTGAAGTGTCGAGAGGTTATTGCCCAACACAATATAAGCGGCAGTAGGTTTTCTACCAACCATTTACCTCTTTCTATCAGTGGCTATCGTTCTAAATAGGGAGATTGAGATTGAATAGTTTGATTGGATTAGCGATAGGCTTTTTGTTTGTGATGCCTATCGCCACCTTATTGCATGAATTGGGGCATGCAATCCCTCAGCTTATTGCGGGTCACAAAGCCGAGGTGACCCTCGGGAATAGCGAAAAGGCCAAGGTTGTTCAAATTGGCAATCTCACACTTTCAATTTCAAGCTTTTCAATGAATGTTGGCTTTGCCTCAATAACTCAGCAGGGCAGTAAATCCTTGCAAGCATGGTCTCTAGTTATGGGGCCACTTACCTCATTACTCCTGTGTCTATCTTTGTATTTTATTAATAGCAATCAACTCCCTTACATCGCTTCTTACGTCATTAACTTTGGTGTCTATTTTTCATTGGCTCAGTTTGTGATGACAGCATTGCCTATCTATTACCCTAGTGCGTTTGGGGCCTATGAAGGGATGCCTAGTGATGGTAGGCAACTACTGGAACTTTATGACGTAGTAAAGCGCCTAGAGTAGTGGTCGTTAATAGATTGGTTGAATCTTATGGCTTGGCATTTTTTTAGTTCTAAATGTGGACTCTAATGCTGAGTTGAAAGACACTCATCACACCACGTTCGGGCGCACTAATTTTTTGAATCAAGCTACGTAAATCTATTAGTGCGTGCGACATCATTAATGAGCTTGAGTAAATTGAGTATTTTTATAGGTTGTAGAGTTCATGGTTGAATGTAAGAAGTTTATTTTTGATGTCGATGCAACACTGGTTGATACCCAAGTGGTTATCGACAATATTTGGAAAAAATGGTGCAAGACTGTTGGTGTTCGTTTTGAAACCATGAGTGAGTATATACACGGGCGAAAAATCGAAGAGACACTGAGCTGTATTGGCATGGAATTCTCCAATGTCACTGAGGTCAATAAAGTCAAAACTATTGCGACCCAAGAGATGAAGCGCGCCAAGGCTATACCAAATTCTCATGATTTTTTATCAAAAATAGGCCCGGATTGCTGGTCAATCGCAACGAGTGGACCTAGAGCCGTCGCAACAACAAGCTTGGAAGCCTCCGGTTTTACGTTGCCAAAGGTCATGATTTGTGCCGAAGATGTGGTACGAGGTAAGCCAGCACCGGATCCTTTCCTTAAAGCCGCAGAAGCTTTAGGCGCAAAACCAGAAGATTGCGTTGCAGTTGAAGATTCACCATCTGGCGTACTATCGGCCAAGAAGGCAGGATGTTTCACGATCGCTCTATTAACCAGCCATACCAGAGAAGAATTAAAATCAGCAGATTTGATCGTAAATGGGTTTGATGAGCTCAAACTTACCTGCAGTCCGATTGGAACCTATCAGATTCATCGTGCTTATTAGAAAGATCCTTTAATTTTATCTTAAGAGGAATAGATAACAATGAAACTAGTATCGCCCTCAAAAGAATTTGAGTCCGCTTTTAAGGTGTACTACCAAGACTTCTTGGAGCAAGACATCGATAACTCTGATTATTACAAAGACGGTGTTCTTGATTTTTCTCGTTATATTGAATGCTTAAATGATGAGGCTAGAGGCGTTAACTTACCCGATGGTTATGTGCCATGTAATCATTATTGGTTGGTAAATGATGAAGGAGAGATACTCGGCGCCATTCGTGTCCGTCATCGCATCGATAATGAGTTTCTGTCACTTGAAGCGGGGCACATTGGCTACGATATTGCTCCCTCAAAGAGAGGTTCTGGCTACGGCAAGGCAATGCTCAAATTCGCTATTCCAAAAGCGAGCTCTCTGGGTATTAAACACGCTTTGATTACCGCAGACGAAGACAATATATCTTCACGAAAAGTCATTGAGGCAAATGGGGGTAAGTTTGAAAAAATAGTTTTTGGTAAAGTCTTTCCTGGCCCAGTTGCTCGTTATTGGCTTGACTGTCAGTAACGCAATGCAGTTTAGGGGACAGATAAAAAGGAATTTTTATGTTCAAAATAGACACTGCCAGGTTGGTTCTAAGAGACATGACGTTTGAGGATCAAAGCGCGTTTGTGGCTATGTCACAGGACGCAAAATATCAGCGCTTCTATGATGAGACTGATTGTGAGCCTAGTAAATACTATCAACTCACCCAATCGTTTGTTGAACAGGCTGAGGAAGATCCTCGTCAGTCCTATCAATTAGCTGTTGAAAGTAAAGAGTCAGGGAAGTTTATCGGAACCGTGTGTTTACGCCTTGAAGATAACCAGCAAGCTTCAATGGGCTGCGCTTTTGCGAGAGAAATTCAGGGGAAAGGGCTACCCATAGAAGCGGCCAAAGCTCTGGCTGGTTTTGGGTTTTCAGAGTTAGGGGTTCATCGAATTTATGCGGAAACCATTGGTGAGAATCTAGCGGCGATAAGGCTGTGCAAGTCACTTGGAATGAGACAAGAAGCTTGCTTTAAAGAGCACCGATTCTTCAAAAATAAGTGGTGGGATACCGTCGTATTGGCGATTCTTAGTACTGAATGGGAATGATGTGGTCACCCGCAGAAGTGCGCTATGCTAATGCTCGGCGTTTACCTTCTGGAGAGTTAGACAGCACGCTGGTTTATGCCAAAACGTGCTTATCTTAATTTCTGGGATGGTTGAATCTTGATGCGTGGCATTCTCTAAGTTTATTTGTGTGTACCAACACGTTCAGTATTAAACTAGAGCTTAGCTGTCTGGTTCGTCATCCACGGTGACATCGCCATTCATCGAGTTGTAGTAAATAGATATCCCCGGTACGACTCGATAATGATAACGGCATTGGTCGGTGTGGATGTACTCAGCGATGTAGTCAGTATCAGTCGGTGAGTTGAAGCTAGAAACGCTTGGTGGATCAATCAGGAGAGCTCCCCATACCGAAATACAGTCTTCCGGGTTATCCAACCTTGGAAAATCTTCTGCGTAAGGCCATTGCTGTACTGGGTATCCCCATTCATTGAAGTCAAGCTGGCCAGTGGCAGAGTCATCATAGATAGGGATGTTCGTAGATGGACCGCCACCGTTTAAGGTCAAATTTTTTGAGTAGGCAAGATCGACACCTGCTTTGAAAGCAGCGCCAGTACCTTTTACGGCTGCAATATGCGAATCTGTACTCACATTCAGGAATCTGGGCGCTGCCGTAACGGCGATTATTCCAAGAATCACAATAACGACAACAAGCTCAATAATTGTAAAACCGCTCTTTTTCATTATGCACCTCTTTTGAAGGCGGAAATTATGCACCATAAGTGACTATTACCAAAGGAAATTACTATATTTCAGAGGTAATTTTATAAACCAATCATAAATGTTGTGATTTACATGGTCTTATTTTATAAAACCCAATCGAGAAATAACTTAAGAGCCGGATATCTCACTTCAATATTGAATTTAGATAGACAAGGAGTTTGTTGTAGTGAGTATGGTCGAAACGGTAAATTTGTTTTTGGGAGAAGTTTGAAATGAGTGTCACTATTAGTTTGGCCCAAATTCCTGTCGTAAGAGGCAACTGGAGAGAAAACCTTAAGCAACATCTAAAAATGATAGAGCAATCGTCAAAGTACAATGCGGATGTGGTTGTTTTCCCCGAGCTATCACTAACCGGCTATGAGCTTGATTTGGCGGAAGAACTTGCGTTGTCTCTTGAGCCATCAAACTTTGAAGAACTCTCCCGAGCTTCGGTTCAAAGTGAGACGATTATTGTGGCTGGTTGTCCCCTGCGAGTTCCAGACTTATCCCACCCCACCATAGGCGCCGTTGTTTGTTTTCCCGACGGCAGAGTCGAGTTCTACTCTAAACAGCACCTGCATGATGGAGAGGGCAACTACTGCTCCGCTGGCGATGTTGATTATATTTTTGATGTGAATGGGCATAAAATCGCGCTAGCAATATGTGCTGACTTCATAGAGGCGGATCACTCCCAACGAGCCAAACCTCTAGGCGCTGATATCTATTTAGCGAGCGCTTTAATCTCTGAGAATGGCTTTGATCCGGATTCTAAAATCTTAGCTGGAATTGCGTCGGAACACGGTATACCAGTATTACTGAGTAACCATATATCTTTGACGGGAGGCTGGGGAACGTGTGGTAAGAGTTCGGTTTGGAATTCGCAAGGAGAGCGCGTGATCAGTGCAAAATCAAAAGAGAGTGGCATTGTTCTATGTACTATTCGGGCTGTGAAACGGATCTTAATATAGCTGGAAAGTGGCATGCTGAATCAAACTAGAGGCCTCGATAAAGACGGGTTTATCGAAAACCTATACTCACCTAAGAACATTGCTCCTGAATTTCAAGGTGTCGTGAATGCTTTTATTGATTCGTTGTTAAGTGAACTTCCGGAGCAAATTTATGGCATCTACTTGTATGGAAGTGTACCAAGAGGAACGGCCATTGTTGGTCGTTCAGGTTTGGATGTTTCTATCGTACTGACTACGCCTATTGGCCCAAAAGAGAGGCGAGTATTTAAGCATCTCTCTGACACCATTCCTGAAGCATATCCCCAAGTCAGTAAGCTTGATATCGATCCCGGCTTCCTGCGCGATGTTCTGCAACCCACAGAAAAGTATCACTGGCACTTTTGGCTCAAGCACTGTTGCTGTTGTATTTGGGGTAAGGATTTATCTACAGAGCTTCCGCTATATAAGCCCAGTATTGAAATCGCCCAAGCTCTCAATGGCGACTTGCCTACTTTTCTTGAGCAAATGAGCCTGAGTTTCAAAACAATGGCTGACGGGGATATCGCTAAGGTGATTAGCAAGAAGTTAGTGCGAGCAGCGTATTATTTTGTGGCTGAGAAAGACGGAAGTTGGTACACAGACCTGAGCCAGTGTGCCTCAGTAGCCAAGCGCTATTACCCAAAACAAAGCGACGATATTGAGTTGGCGCATCAATATGCTCTTGGAAACTTGATATCTAAAACAGAGGCTTTTGAATTGTATGAAAGGCTAAGCAAAAAGCTTGTTGTAAATTAAGGATTAACACAAGCTAGAACAGCAAACTTAACTACCGTTGTAACGGTTTTAGGAAAATCAGATGGATGTACACGAGTGTGTTTCTTTTATCTTGCTCAGCGAATCACAAGTATTGCTGGAAAAGCGCAGTGAGTCTAAGGAGACGGATCCCGGCGTAATTACCATTCCAGGTGGTCATATTGAGCACGGTGAGAATCAGGTGCAGGCTTTGTTTCGTGAGCTCAAAGAAGAGCTCAACGTTACTCCAACTCATTACACCTTCTTATGTTCACTCTATCACCCAACATCAGAGCTACAGTTGATTCATTACTTTGTTGTGAGCCAATGGACAGGGAAGATAACCGCACAAGAAGCCGATAGCATTGAGTGGTATCCATTGAATACAGCGTCTGCCGGCATCACTGTCGATGGTGTCGCTTTGAAAGAAGTGGAGCGAGTGGGGATGTTTCTTTAGAGCTGTGGTGTTAAGAGGCTTTACGACGTTTTTGAGGGCTCAAAAACGGTGAAACCCCGATGTTGGTAGTAATCTTAGCTGTATGGTATTGATTTATATGCGTTTCATGTATTTAGGGCTGGTGGTTAAGCTCTAATCGGCCTAAAAAACGGTTAAAAAGGCCAATGAAATAGTCAAATAAAATCAATGCATTAGCAACTCGGTACTACTGTATTAGTCCACCCTAAAGTGGGCTTGAAATCGATTCGTTGAATCGTTTTACGCTTCGGGAATCCTTTTCGTTAATTGCTGCGCAAATAGAATGTCACTGAAAAAATCGTGCATAGTTTTTCTACCAGTAGATGAAAAATCTTAATTTTCATGTAGTGAGAAAGGTAAGGAGAACGACATGGCAACGCGTAAAATCAGACCTAGACAATTTATTGATGAGTTTTACCCTGATTCAGGGATATGCAATACCACCATCATAAACTGGATTAAACATGGCAAGCTCGAGGGTACTAGAACGCCAACGGGCCGATATTTAGTCTGTGTTGACGACGAGATAGGGAACCCTGCAGACAGGGTCAGTGAACTTCTAAGATTCTTGGAGTCATAAATGGTTGGTAGAGCTAGAAGCAAAGAAACGGCTCATTACCCTCCATTCTTGGTGAAAATGAGCCATAGGGGTCAATCCCGATTTCGGTTTACAACCGTAGATGGTGTGAAGAAGCTATTTCCTATCGGGACTGTAGAGCAAGAAGCGATACAAGCTGCGCATGTTTATAACTTGCAATATCGTCCTGAGCTAGGAAGCGCATTTTCGCTTTCTGAGATGACCCCATTTCGCAAAGCTGTCTCTAAAGGCCGCAAGGACAAATTCAATCGGCCTTTAAAAGAGTGGCTTCCATTAGTGTTGTCTCGAGTGAAGAAAGAAGAACGGCTTTCCAAAGACGTTTATCGAAATTTGGAGAGGGACTGCTACCGCCTTGATGAGTTCATGGGGCGGTTGCCAACCAAATCGATCAAGTTACAGCACATCAATGAATTCCTTTCGAAATACTATTCAGAGTTAAGTAATCGTCAGCTCAACAATAAGATCAGTAATCTTAAAAAGGTGTTTTCCTACCTTGCCGATGAAAGTGCTATTGAGAGTAATTTTGTACTCAATAAAAAACAGCGTCGATTGACCAGAGAAGATTACACAAAAGCTCGCCACGACCTAGATATCGAAAATTACCAAAAGGTCTACGATGCAGCGCCACTGTTTCTTAAGGTAGCAATGAGCCTAACTCTTGAGACAACTCATGCTGTGAGAGAGATCTATAGGCTTCGTTATCGGATATACAAACCACGGGAAGGCGTTTGTGGGATTCTATGGAACCCTGACAAAGAGGTGGAGTATGTGGATGGGCATGCAGTGTATGGAATGCTTTATGTTCACCGAGAAAAGGTGAAAAAGTCCGATGCTTCCACTGTCGCCATTCCTGTCACTCAGACGATTAAAGACATTGTCGATCTTTCTAAAACATCGAGATTGATTTGTCCTTATATCGTTCACCGTAAACCCAAACAGCAGCAACGTGGCATTTCAAAAGAAACCGATCACCTCTACCAAGTACATCACCACAATATAAGTAAAGAGTTCAGTAAGGTTCGAGACTCATTAGGGCTTTATAGTCACCTAAAGAAATCGCTAAGGCCGACCTATCATGAAATTCGAGGACTAGCTGCCCGAATGATTGAACAGCAAGGGCAGAGTGCTACCGAGCGAATGGCGCATGCGAACGCGAAAACAACAAAAATCTATACAGGCACAAGTGACATTATTTGGCACCAAGTACCACCTGTTGAGGTGATGCCTAAAAGTGGCCAGAAGTGATGTTTGTCAGTTGTTTAGTTTTGGAGGAATTCGGAATCCGAATTTGATAAAGGGTCGCTTTACCTTATTAACTTTAATTTGAATCTATGCACATGGTATTGACTCGAAAACGGTTACTGAATACAGTCAGATATAGGTTATGCGCGACCTATCAGCTCACGGATGAAGCGAAAGCAGCGCGAAGTGAATTATCACTTCATCGATTTTGTATCTTTATTACGGTTCGTGAGCCCGTAAATCTAATAGGATGCTTAATCATGCTTAAATACCCATCAGTGAGCCAATCTGAGGCCCACGCAAAGTACATTTCAAGAACTTTAAAGATCAAGCTCAGTTTTGCAAAAGAAGCTGTCGCATTTATGTATGGCTGTGACAATTTTAAAGAGTTATGCAGTAGCTCTGATCTAGCGGTACTCGACAGTAAGAACAAATACTCGGCAATTCCAAACAAGCAGGACTTAGAAATATTGAAGGTCTTGTTACAACCTCACTTACCTGCTATTCGTGCTCACTTGAACCCCGATATCCATTTGGATTGTTCCGTATTGGGAGCAGTAGTAAACAATAGGTTAAATTGTATATCTCATGGTGCTGTGAACCATCTCCTTTCATTGGGAGACTCGTTTGATTGGAGCGATGCTAAATCCGTCATCAATGAACTTGAATTTGTTGATGGTACTGTATCGACAGTACTGGCAAGTCGAATTGTCATGAATAGAGTCAAAAACAAAGTAAACCCCTGGATAGAGTTTTCATCGTTCGGTATCAGAGCATATGGTTACTATAACTTCTCTGGTAAAACCGTCTGTATTGAGATGCGCGAACTCGATATTATGTTTAAGTATCCGAATAGATATAGAGATATTTCGAGCCGTAAATGGATTGGTGATTATGTCATTGGTTTTTTAGGAGTGCTTGCAAAGCAGTTTGAAACCTTAGGGTATACAGGGGAAATACAGCTTTCAAATGTTAACTTTCCAATAAACTTAGCAAATGAGATGAACACCCTAAGGGAAGAGATAAGAAGTGCTGATCTAATACGTGGAGTAAAAGTTCCACTTGATGTTTTGATAAATCAAAATGATCCACAAAACATCTGGCTAAGAGAAAACCTAGTAAATGAAGTAGGTTAATACCAATCTCATAAAGCTAAAAGACTTCAGTCGAAATAGCTCTATTGTAGAGGCCGAATATGAATATATTCGGCCTTTTTTGCGCCTAGCTAAAAGGGTATCTAGTCCTGTCACTCCAAAATTTGGGGAGTGACAGGACGGGCAGCACTCACCAATAGGGGGCTACAAGCGAATTATCGGAATTGAAAAAGAATGACGGCGAGAATCTATGGCGCTGAGAGCGCCTCAAAAGTTGCGAGTAGAATGGGCTGAGACAATAATGGAAGAGAACTAAAAAGCAGCCGTTGCTGCAAAGACTACTAGACGAAGAAATCCTTTAATTACCAGCGCATTCTTATCTCAAACGCCCAACGGGCTTCTGGGAATTAGCAATTGCACATGGCTTACAGTCATTCAATTGTTCGGAATTTCTGAACCGCGCAGTAGTCTCGCTTCATTACCTACTGACTTGATTTAAGCAGTAGGCGTTCATTCGAAATGAACGGGAGCAATAACACTAATCTGAAATCGCATTGATACCTACTACTGTACCCATGAAATAAGAACCTTGAAATGACTGAGATAAGAGCCGCTAACGAAAGCGGCTCTTTTTTTAGAATTAACATATTGAGGTAGCACTATGGCAACGAACTTTTTTTACCAAATTACCCGAGTTCTAAATCGTAACCCCGATGGCTCTAAAGCGACTCAAGCAGAGCGAAAGAAGATACTAAAGTTAGCTGACAAACAACTAAGAGAGCTTAACGTCAGAAAGCTTGAGCTAAGGAACTTGGGCCGAAAGCATATCGAGAAGCTTGTAAATCATTGGCAAACTCAAGGTCTAGCGGCGGGCACAATCAAGACGCGTATGACTCACCTGCGTTGGCTCTCTGAAAAAATAGGGAAGCCAGGGTTAGTTCCTAAAAGCAACGCTTCCCTTGGTATTGAAAACCGCAAATATGTCACCAACCAGAATAAAGCCAGATTCTTAGTAAATTCAAAATTAGCAACACTCAATGACAGGTATCTTGACGCGAGTTTTCGTTTGCAAGCCGCGTTTGGTTTGCGCCGAGAAGAGTGTATGAAAGTCCAGCTTCATTTAGCAGATAGAGGCGACCATTTACATCTAGTAAAAACCAAAGGTGCAAGACCTAGAGATGTGCCTATTCGCACTTTGGAACAACGTCAGTTAATTGATGAGGTGAAAAAGTGGGTAGGGAATAGCTCTTTAATTCCAGAAAATGCTAAGTACGTTTCTCAGATGAAAAGATACGAACGAGCTTGTATCAAAATGGGCTTAGACAAAGCTCATGGGTTACGGCATGCGTATGCGCACCAGCGATACTTTGAGTTGACGGGTTTTAATGCTCCTGCTGCGGGCGGACCGTCAACCAAGGGATTAATAGGAGAGGACAAACAGCGTGACTTTGAGGCAAGAATGGTCATCACTGAAGAGTTAGGGCATGGAAGAGAAGAGGTTACCGCCGTTTATCTAGGCCGCTAGAGCTTGAAACTTAAGTTCGGATTCCTAATTCGGAATCCGAATAGTTGTAATTCGGTATTGGACAAACCTTGGTAGTGGTCTTGCTAAATTAGCTTCTTACGGATTACCTGAAGTATTGCAAAACCTCTAGTTAATTGGACAAGTTTACTCATTCAGTACAAATTTTATTAAACAACCTGTTAACTCTGAATGTTCTCCGAATAAACTACTTAGTTACAACAACCATGCCCCTAATGCCTAATCGTATAGGTTGATCCAAATCAAAGTTAATTGAGTCACCTACACTTTAGTGACGTTTTTTCTACTTCATGGTGTTGGGTGTTGGATTTACGTCCTATTGTTAGAGAGAAGTCAACTGGTGGGCCTTATTATGGAAAAAATAGGTAATCCAATTTCAAAAGCAGAAATTTCAGAAAAAACTGTAGGTTACTTATCAGGAATAGTACTTCTCTTGACGGTATTAGTTTTGGTTGTGGTAATGGGACCACCCAACTACTATCAATGGATTGTCTTTAAGATTTTACTAGCGTTAGGTTCTTCTGGCATCGGAGGTATCCTCACGGGAAATATCCAAGTCCAAGGGGCTATTCAAAAAGTTAAGCTACAAGCAGGTGGAGGGTTGGCAATATTTGTAATCGTATTCATTTATATCCCCGAAACTCCCCCCAATGATTTTTATGCACTGCATTTAACCGAAGCGAAGTATATTGCAATGTTGGCTAAACAAGAGACAGAAATACAAAAGGCACTACATAGTAAAACTCGAAGCGAGGCAGAACAATCACTTCTTGAGAGTGAACTTATAAGGGTTCGCGAAGATCTTGAGCAAACACATGAAAGCTATAAAAATTATGTAAAAGAGCAGGAAGTTACCATTGCTCGTATTGATAAATTAAAGGGCATAGCACCACTTAACTTAATAATTGACGCAAAAGCTGCGCTGGCGAAAGGAAATATATCGCTAGCAGATAAGTTGTTTTCAGAAATAGAGAAAGATGCTGAAACTCACATAAAAGCTGCTGCTGAGGCGGCATATCAGAGAGGGTTGATTGCATTTAGTGGCTTAAAATATCGAAATGCGCTAGAGCATTACGAAAGAGCTTTTCAGCTAGGCCCCGACGTAGCTGCCTACGCTTATGCACTCGGAGGAATTTATTATGAGCTAGGACAACAAGCCAAGGCAATCTATTATTATGAGCAAACCATTCTTACTAACTCAGAAAACAAGGAAAGCAGCATTGCTCTAGAAAATATTCACTACAGCTTAGGCCTAGCATGGTATAAACAAGGAAATTACGATAAATCAATTGGTTACTACGATAAGGCGTTGGAGCGCAGTGTAGTAATATATGGAGAAGAAAACCGTGAAGTAGCAAGGATTCTAGGTGGTCTAGGATTAGCGTGGCACCAAAAGGGGGAGTTTAACAAAGCTATTAGGTACCTTGATGAGGCGCTTCTAATTTCGGAGCAGATCAATGTAGAATTTCACCCAGATGTTGCTAGGGATTTAAATGGGTTGGCTATTGTCTGGGCTGATAAGGGCGACTACAACAAGGCGATTGGTTACCTAGAGAGATCGCTTACTATTGACTTAACTAACTTTAATGAAGACCATCCAAAGGTCATCACTCGCCGCCATAACCTTGGACAAGCATGGCATGCTAAAGGACAGCACAATAAGGCACTTGAATACTACGAACCTGCATTAAGTAGTGCCAAAACTGTATGGGGTGATGCCCACCCGAATCTCATACTTTTGTGGCGGTCTATTGGAAGGGTCTGGCATGACCAAGGTGAGCTTGAGAAAGCATTTGAATGCTATGAGCGCTCGTTAATTAGTGATCCGAACACCAGTGATAAACCTCACCCCAATGTGGCAACGACTCACGCATACATGGCCGAAATATTTGTGACCAACGGCCAATACGACATTGCCATTAATCATTTAGAGAAAGCATTGGATATTGATCTTAATACCTTGGGAGAAATCCATTCATACATAGTTGATGATCTTTATAGTTTGGCTCATGCGTTCGCACTAGCAGGAGAATTTGATGAGGCTATCAACAGTTACGAGAAAGCAATTATTACTACAAAGGCGGTCTATGGTGACAACGACCCAACCGTAGCCACTATTCAATATGAACTCGACAGTTTAGTAAAAGCGATAAAACGCACTCCATGAGACAAGTAACTTCATTATACTTAGTCATGCAAAGCACCCAACTTAGGTCAGGTGCTTGCTACTTATTACACCACCATCAAACCATACTTAGGCAATAGCTCTCTTAAAACATACCAACGATGATAAGACGCAGCTTGATAGAATTTGTAGACCGATGTAGACATCGCTTCTTCACTCTCTAGCGTTTCCAGTTGCTCAAAATCAACATTCCAATCGGAATAAACTGGAATAGCTTCAGCTGCATTAAACAATTCTCCAAATTCTGTTTCTTGCTGCCATTTAACTATGCGGTCATCACCTTTCGCTTGATATTGAAGTATCGCTACCACTTTAGGCTTTAATTGCTCCCAAGATTGTTGCTGCTCTTCATCTCTCCAATCAGGGTTACTATTAGCTATATCCACGAAAAATTGATGGATTTTCTCACAATACTCCGTGAAGGTTGCTACATTATCTCTCCAACCAGAATGACCAGACAATTCATACTCAAAACTCCAATGAAGGTAAGGCCTATCTGGAAAAGTAACCACGCTACCGTGACCAAGCGCATTGGAAACACTTTCAGCTACACTTGATTTAATATTCCGAATAATGGGATTAAATCGGTCCCAAACACTGTTCTTTTTAGTCACAATGTAATCTTTTATTTCCCCATCTAAATCTTTAAATTCAAAAGAATACTGCTCTACGCGATTACGGCGAGAGCTCACGCCAGAAAATCCATAGTGAGCAAAGGTATCAGCATATACATGAGCCATTACCCCAAGTAGTTCTAAGAAATAGGGCTTCGTTGATTGTGTCAGGTGGTTATCACACATCTCTCGGGCGATTTTGCTATCTTTTCTGCAGATCAGACGCTCAGTGAATGAATCACCTTCATCACCAGGTAAAAAATGAAATGGGACCCAAACATTACGTTGATCAGTAATATCTAAGTTTTCTAAAGACGTTGTATGATGTGCGGTAGCTTCTACCTGACAGCTAGAAGCGTCTGATAAATCAATACCACCTTGCTTGGCATTATCATCCACGAATTGCGCGGAGGTTGCGATGATTCGTGAAGCTTCTCGAGTAAGTCCAGCTGCGCGAGCTAGACTATAAGTACCGTAGTAGTGCATATCAATTTGCATAAATCCCCCTAGCTCACTGCTTTAATGATGTCTTGTGTTAATTCCCAAGCTTCTTCACCTAATTGGCGAACATTGCTTTCTAATTCGGCCACACTCAAATTGCGTTCAGATGCCGTCTGTATCACATCCATTAAGGCCCGGTATTTTTCATGGTCTTTTATTGCAGGGCTAAGGCTCTCTGCATCAAATCGGCTATCGAGTAATAGCTGCATTTCTCGCACAGCGTTTTTACTGTTAGCAGCAGCGACTGACTTTTTAATTCGGTTTCTCATACTCATTGAGTTTTCTCCAGATAAGGTTGTGCTTTACTATCGAGTTCACGAACCTTATCTAAGCCCTGTTCAGCCTGATCCGATAACTCACTAAGTTGTTGATTAATGCTATTTCTAAGTTGCTCCAAATCAACGCTCTCCAGCAATTGATTCTGTACATCTTGTACTTCACGAATGCTATTAAGATGAGCAGTAATGGTTTGATTACCTTGCTTCATCAATCCAAAGCTCTGCTGAATATCAGCAATCATGGTGACCTCTGCTTGCTCTAGTGGGACAATCAGTTCTCTACGTTTGGCCTCGATTTCATCTGTTGCCACAAGAGCCCAGTCCTTAATACTGTTTAGCTGAGCGATTCGGTCTGGTTTATCAACCGAAACAAAATCCTCTACCTGATTGTCATAAACAACCTTGCCTTGAGCCATTTCAATCAACATACCTTCTTCAATCCAATCTTCTAACAGAGCAGGGACCCACTCGTTATACAGATAGTCTTCTCGCTGCTTTTTGAGTACAGCAATATGCTGACGGACTAAATCGGTATAGGCATGTTCTACATGCGTCATGTCCTGGTTCATTTTGTATGACAGCTCAACGACTTCTTTTGGGACTGTTGCCGCACAGGCTGAAAGCAGCAGTGATAGGCCGATTAAACATAACTTCTTCATATTAACTCTCCTACTAGGGCGATAATGTGTCCATTAGCCGCATCAATATAAAGCAGGTAGAATGGTATGGAGACACCTATACTTAGCACAAACAATCGCTTCGCATTGTGTACAAGCCCACGATTTAAAGGAGCGGTTCTAATCATCTGAGCCGACAATATTGAGAAAAGTAGGGCTGCGGCTTGCATTAACGCGGTTTTAATTACAGAGAAAGGCAGTTCACCAGTACGGAAGGCTTCAATATAAGAGCTTAAACCTTGACCCTTCAAACTCTCCGCGACAGCAATGTAATAAGGGTCTATGGGCGAACGGTATACAAGAAAGAGGATATAAAAAAGGGCACTGTAGCCAATAAGCTTTATCAACTTAACTTGGCTATTTTCTCGGTAAACCAGAGAGAACGCGAGGTTAAATAAGAGGAATAGCAAGCTAATTGCAAGAGCCCAATCACTATAGCGAATATAGAGAAAAGCAGTAATAAAGCCGACAACAGTGAAAAATGCGAACTCACCGTCCCCCTCAGATTTAGGCGGCTGGCCGCTACTGTAGTGGTGATTGTTATTGGTAACCTGATTACCTTTGCCAATCTGGATATTACTCCCTTGATTAGCCGTGATATCACCATTACCGATCACATTTAAGTTGTTATAAAAGTCAGACTCGTCGTTATCAGAGTCGTTGTTTAAAAATTTTGTCCAAAGGATACCGGCTATTGGGCCTATGACTATAGCGAGCAACAATGGATTCATTAGAAAATCCAACATCATTTGATTACCTTTCAATAAGGCGAGCGAGGCTCGCCTGAAAATTCAAGTTATTGCGGAAGTGAACGAGTGTGCGAACACACACCTTCCCAGACACCATTTCGGTAGCGCTTATATGCCCAAACTGGGACAACTTTTGGTCGAATACTCATGTGAGATTCCTCCATCTTGCTTAACAGAGAGGGAATTCAACAATTGAAGTGAACACATTAGAAAGGTATGATTGCGAGACAAATCAGAGCAATCGGCCTTTCTAACAGGGCTTGAAACCTCTTAGTGTTGGGCCTTAATAATTCTGTTGGTGCAGAGCTATTAATTCACTTCACTGTAAAAAGGCACTTTTAGTATTAACTGAAAGTGCCTTTTTATTTTTCTTTTCGGACGCCTTTAAATGGCTTGCCATCTTGTTTCACATCCATAAATTGACCTGTGTTAGTGTCACGCTTAACCCAATTCCCAGATGGAGTTTGGGTCTGTGAACGCTCACGAACCATGCCGTGACGGCGGTTATCACCTGATTTCCCGTTGGTAGCCATTTTAGCCTCCTATAAATTCAAATAAAGTTTCGTGGAACAAAGCTAGATAATATTGACCACACAAATAATATGCCATAGCAATTGAGCAAAAATCAATCTAAAATTAAAAAATTAACCTATAGATATTAATTTTTTAATTCAAAATAATTAAAAATGTTAACCAGTGCGCAGATGTGTTGCCATTTTTTGCTATATTTATTGTTAAATTTAGTTGAATAAAAACTGAAAGAGATATGTAAGATGTATACTATCAATGGCTTAATGGAAGAAACCAAAAACCAATCAAGAGCGGTCCGACTTGCGTTTATCGACTTTAAGGTTAGATTTAGTGGCAGAATATATAGAACAGAAATAGTCGAGGAATTTGGTGTGTCTGAACCTTTAGCAACTAAAGATCTCAATGAGTACAAGCAACTGACTCAACAAAATAACATTCATCCCAAATCTCACCAGATCAAGCTCGATACTTATCGTCCTTTAGTTGCGATAGATGCCCGTAAGGCATTAGAAATGCATTTTGAAGGTTTCTGCCGCCATAAACTACATATTAACGAATCACCCTATTACAAACGCGCTTGTGATTTGAAGACTGATTTGGATCCAGATGCAGTTGCTGTAATTACGAGGGCTATTACAGACAAAAAACGTGTTGTAGGAGAATACATATCTGCTAATAGTGATAATCGTAACATCCGTACATTGGAGCCCTCTACAGTTTTCTTTGATGGTTTAAACTGGGTTTTTCGAGCAAAAGATATTAAAGAAGCCCCTCATCTTTCAATATTCAAAAGTTTCCATTTTTCGCGCTTTGAAAGCATAACGCATACTAATGAAGACTCATTATCATCAGTTAATGATGATAATGAGTGGAATACACTGATCCCGATCCAATTGAGCCTGCACCCCAATCTCGATGATAAAGGAAAAGAAGCTATTCGTATCGAGTTTGGAATGGGTAACAATGAAGACCTAGTTGTGGTTGAAAAAGCCGTATTTGCTTGGTCATTGCTAGAAAGGTGGGCAGTTGACTCAGGGACAACTCCTTGCAAAGTTCCTACGGAAGCAAACAGGTTCAATTTCTACTTAAAGAATGCTGATATGTTACGGCACGTAAATAGTGTAGAACGAATGATGCATGACTATGTGATAACAACTGAAATGTAGATGTGGTCTGTTTGAAATATTCTCCCACCATGACACGACCGCAGCTGCACCATTAACTTACAAGTAAAAATCTAATGGCGTAACCCACCGCCTTTTATTAATGGGGCAATCACGGGACTCTGATTTACCAACTCAATCAGACAAGTTTGAGTAGGGCAGGTACGGGTTAACAAGATATGGGTGAGTAAAAGAACTAACAAACTAAGAGGCGCTTCCAAGCTAGAAAGTGCCTAACGTTCACTTCTGGACAATTTTGAGTTATCCAATTCGTTTGAGCCATAAGTGAAGGAAGTAAATCATTTTTGTTTACTGGCCTTTGTTATAAACTGAAATTCCATACCAGAGCGTTTAGTGTTACGGATTCTATAGCGCGTTGGATACTTATCAAAAAAGTCGGACAATTTTTTTAAACCGTAGTTTCTAGGGTCAAAATCAGGCTTCAATCTCTTCAAATATTTACCAATTTCGCCTAGCTTCGCCCACCCCGATTCATCTCTATAGTTTTGCCAAGCTTGGTGCATTAATCGCCATAATTCGCGTTCTGCATCTTGATTCGTGCTTGATTGTACTTCTTCAAGGTCAACATCAGCGTTTAAGTTTTCTATAGCTACGAAGTCGTCACAAGCGTTTTTAAACGAAGTAGGGGTCATTGCTTTTCCAACACCGATGACATGTATCTCTGACTCTCTCAATCTAGTAGCAAGACTTGTAAAGTCACTATCGCTGGAGATCAAAGCAAAAGCATCAAACCTTTGGCTATATAAAAGGTCCATAGCGTCAATAATCATTAACGAGTCTGTCGAGTTTTTTCCAGATGTATAGGCGAATTGTTGTTTAGCTTGGATGGCTAACTCATTTAAAGGCTGTTTCCAGTTTTTTAGCTGTTCAGCAGAAAAATCGCCATACGCACGTTTAACGATGATTTGCCCAAAGCTAGATAGTTCTTCAATAATCAGGTTTAGCTTTGAGTGTGGAGTGTTTTCCGAGTCGATTAGTACTGCGATTTTTCTGTTGCCCATAATCTGTGTGTGACCATCTTTTATGTAGTTAGTTGCACTATATAGGGCTAAGTCATGTGTGTTCAATTAGGAGTTCTCAGAAATGTTATGAGTAACAACTCTAAACAGGATTGGGGTACTTTTAACTACAGTCAGTGCTGTTTATAGACACTCTCTACAATAAACATTGGCAACTTCGAACATAGTAATCAGCAGTCACATGTATAACGACACCTTGGATACGTAGAGCAACCATAGAAAGACATTCCAGATTTAGCTCCCCGCTTAGCGACACGTATTACGAGCTTAGATTGGCAACGTGGGCAGGTCCTGGACTCACGGATAGCTCGTGGTGCTGGAGTAGGTATTGATGGTTTATTCTGAAAGCTGCGCCCATCTTCAATCATATGAACTAGTTCGCTGCCGTTGACCAACCACAGACGTTTATCTAGGGAAAAGGTAACGGCCTCAGAAGTGAAGTCTCCTGATGTTACAATAATCATCTTGCTGGCATTGTTCGCGATCATGACACCGTACATTTCCCTTAGAACTTGCACTCCCACTTTGCGAGTTTTCCAATGCTTACATTGAACAAGGCTTAATGCATTATCCTTTGTCAGCCAAATATCTACACCACCGTCAGCTTTCTGAGTGAAGGATTGTTTTACTGAATATCCTTGAGACTTGAAGTATTCCCCAATGTAACTTTCAAACTCTATCCAGTTTAGGTTATTTAGCGGTGAGGTATTTTGATGCGTTCTAAGCTGAGAGCTCGTCGTAAGAAAGGTTCTCTTCCTCTTGTACTGCTTGAAAAACGCTATCGGTGCAGGAAGCAAAAGTAAGAACGTAAAGTATGGTGCCATCAAGGGTAAATTTGGAGCTATAGCTTTAAAGATAAAGTTATCACTTTCAATGGCTAAGCTAGGCAATAGATATGAAAGTCCAAAATAAATACATGCTGATAGCAATACGCTTAGCCACCATGGAGCATCCATTAAGTGCCATATAATCCCATCATTTTTTTTTGCCATTTAAACTCACCCAGTAGCATATTGGTGCATTAAAGCACAAGTTATAAGTACTTGAAATAGTGAGGTTGTTGATATGTGTAGGGGTAATGATTTCAGTAATACTAAATATGCTTCTTAGATGAAAAAATACAAAAGAGTTTTTATCTAAATAGGCTCAGATAAAGTGCATGGTTCATTGCATGCGTATCAGCGATACTTTGAATTGACGGATTTTAATGCTCCTGCTGCGGGAGGGGGCCGTCAACCAAGGGACTAACCGGAATGGACAAACAGCACGACTTTGAAGCAAGAATGGTCACTACCGAAAAGTTAGGGCATGGAAGAGAAGAGGCTATCGCGGCTTACCTAGGCCGCTAAAGCTTGTAAGTTAAGTTCGGATTCCTTATTCGGAATCCGAACTTTTTAATTACTTAGACCTAAATACTTTCGCCTATTTGCGTTTGTTGGAGAGAATTATAGACCATCAACTGTCTGAATTTAGCCAAGCAGCAGCAACTAGCTCAGAGTTTTCAGGCTGCATCCATTTGCTTGAAAGCTCCGCTAATTTGTCATCAACGGAAATCTCCAAGAGTTTGAAGTCGAATTTGTTTTGCTCAGGTTCATGAGTATAACGAGACGATGAGAATTGGTTCTTAAACATATCTATTACACTAGAGTCGTTTTCTCGCGTATCACCGTTAGGGTCTACATACCAAGTCATGTACTCTTGGCGCTGCCTAACTCCTTGATTATTTTGCCATCTCAGAAATCCACAGAACAGAGAACCCGATAATGGGGCAGGAGATAGGATAGACGCAGTTTGCCCTTGGAAGCTGTAGGACTTAGCGACTTCCAACATGTGTTGCATCAACAAGTGGTCAAGGTCGAGAGCTTCAATGTTCTCGCGGTTAGATGCAATATCCCGATTCAGTGTTAAATCCAAACGAGATTTTCGCGTTCCTAAAGAGTCTTGTAACTCCTCGGACAAGCGAACCTGCCACACCTGTCCGCCATGCGTTTTATCTATGATTTGTATGCCAAGGTAACCAAACATTGATTCAACAAAACTAGCCAAGTGGTGCTCGCTTGGTATGAAGCCGCCTCTAAGATCGCTTGG
Source organism: Vibrio sp. 10N.286.51.C3 (assembly GCF_003050065.1). NCBI lineage: Bacteria > Pseudomonadati > Pseudomonadota > Gammaproteobacteria > Vibrionales > Vibrionaceae > Vibrio > Vibrio sp. 10N.286.51.C3. The sequence goes on from NZ_PIGC01000005.1 coordinate 268,310, forward strand.
ATCGAAACTTGATGCATGCTCAAATAACTCTTGCTGAACATTAGCGGCACTCTTAGCTTTTTCTAATGCATCATCAATTCTCTGCTGAGTTCTATGAATTCCTTCTAAAGTCGCTTCTCGTAGAATAGATTCAACGTCTACCAAATCCGCGATCTCACCCAAGATGTCATCGCTCAACCGTTCATGAAATTCATCACCGACGGTGGACAGATCGTTAACAACTTCACTGATTCGTTCGTACATGAGCTCAATGATTTGTTCATCAGCTGTTCCAGGGGAATGGATATTAAAAACAATAACACGCTTCTTTTGACCGTAGCGGTATAAGCGCCCAATCCGCTGTACTAAGCGCATAGGGTTCCAAGGAAGATCATAATTCACCATAATGTGACAGTTTTTTTGGAGGTTAATACCTTCTCCACCAGCTTCGGTAGAAATCAAAAACTGACCACTTTCTTCAAATCGTTTTATCGCTTCCCTTCTATCTGGATGTTTCATTGAACCGTTGATCAGTTCGACCTTATTACAACCAAACCTTTTGGTTAATGCTTCAAGTAGGTAGTTTTGTGTGGAGCGATATTCGGTGAAGATTAGAACTTTTTCGTTGAGGTTATTGTTAAGTATCTGGCTGATAATTCCATTTAGAAATTCGTTAATTTTTTTATCATTGAGAAGTAGGGTTTCGCTTTTAGCAATTAATTCATCCAAAAGCGCTATCTCACCATCGAAAAACTCTTTAGCAGAGTGGTCGAAATTCTCTTCGGACTCACCGATATATCGTTGGTCTGCATCTAGAAGGTCTTCAAGTTTTGGTAGTTGCCCTAGTTCTCCTTCCAAACGTGCTTTACGGCGTTGAAGTGCGGAGTTTATTGCTTTAGCACTTGAAGCTGCTAGCTTCCGGTATATGGTCATAACAAAACCGATAGCGTTACCTGCACTACCGAGAGATTTTGCTTGTGCATAGCCTTTACGGAGATAACTTTGCAAATCACGATCAAAAGCTGAAAATGCTTCATCAACTTCAACTGTAATAGCTTTAGTGACCTTGCCTTCAAAGATGAAATTGCCTTCAGCATCAGTTACATCAGATTTGTTATTTCGGTAGAGCATTTCCTTCAAAAGCTCTGGGTTGAGCTTTAAAGTGTCGATTTTCTTTTTTAGGTCTGGTCGCAGTAGTTCAAGCAAGCTAATAAACTTGTCGTGTTTTCCTTGGTGAGGTGTAGCGCTAAGCAAAATTAGAGCATCAGTCTTCTTCCGCAGAGATTTAGCTAGTTTGAAACGCATTGAACTATCAAAGCTCATACCGTTTTGACGACGGCTTAAACGGTGCGCCTCATCAAAAATGATGATATCCCAAGAATCCGCGTGCATTAATTTCATCAGATGTTCGGGATCTTTAAACCTGTCAATAGACCCAATTACGTGATTGTACATACCCCATTCGCGAGGTTCATCGATGTTAAAGTTATCACCGTAAATACGGAAATCGCCAAACCCAAATTTCTCATGTAACTCTTCTTTCCATTGCTGGGTAAGACCTGCGGGAGTTACTAGCAAAATTCGACGTGCCATCCCCCTTTGATTAAGAGCTTTGAGTAGCATTCCCGTTTCAATGGTTTTCCCTAAACCGACGTCATCAGCAATCATCCAGTTCAGATTTCCATGAGCGAGTATGTGGTGTACCAAGTGAATTTGATGTGGTAGAGGATCAATATCTAGCTTCGACAAAGCACCGGAATTTTCATTCCATGTTTCAATAGCGTGTGCTAAAGACTTAAGCCGAAATCTTTCAGCTGCATCTGCTGCCCCTGTATCTTTCCCAAAGTACCTTAATTTGGGGCCTTTTATAAATTTGAGCGACTCATATGGAAGCCATATTTGTTGTCCTTTGTTGGGAAAGTCGACAAGCACCTGTTCACGATTGGCAATAGTTCGAACACTGACGACATTGCCACAGCCTAGAGACTGTTGAGAGAATGACAAGGGTTTATGGCGTACTTCCATATTACGTTGAAACCCACAGGTAAGATGTTCTACGCTAACAGTTGATGCGCCACCTTTAAACCACTGAACTGTGGCTAAAAGCTCCCCGGTGTTTTCAGATATAGATTCAATGATTCCCCAACTTTCACCATACTTCACTGCAGTCCCGGTGATTGGCGTGAGCCTGTCAGATGTATCTTTCATAGGTTTTTCCTTTGATAGCTGACTATTCATGTCAGTGAATGTTCACTTTGATTGCATCGAGTCCGATCTCATGCAGGCGCTGTCGATTTTCAGAGTTACAGTTAATGAAGTCGCCTTTATCCATTGGGTCATCAGTCAGATCTGGTTGATATGGTCTAGACTCAAAGTCCATATATGGGGTGCTTTTTGCCCTGTAATAGCAGAGATATTTCATAAAGACGGGGAAAACTCTACGCATCAATGTGTGTTGATACCAATATTCGAATTCGTCTTCCAAAAATACTTCTAACTCCTCAATGCTTGGCAACCAGTTGAAGCAGCGGATTATTTTCATTGTTTGAGCCCAACTCATTTGTCGGTGGGTGGCTTCTGTTACATGTGCGGTGGGGCCAAGCTTACTTAGTGTGATCCAGTAGCGATCGCAGTTCTTCCAAATATCTTTGAAGTCTCGCGCGAGCATTAACTCATCAATAGTAGTACCACTGAGAATCTCTTTTTCCATGGTGACCCTTGTTGCTCCCCACCCATTTTCGTAGAAAACGTCAGTTAGAAACGCAAGATTTTTACCAGACCAGTTTGTTGAATAGATAACTTCGACAGCTATTTGTTGCGCGCGCTCCCAGCGAGTCAGCTTGGAGCTGTTTCCATCATCTTCTTCAGCAAAAGGTTGCTGCTCTTCCTCACACTCCTCCTCGAAATTAAATTCCCTGAATGCCGAGACAAATGCATCATCTGAAGCATCAAACAGATCAAAACCTTCTTCATCAAAATCCAGTAGGAATTCGTCGTCTTGAAAGAGCTGTAAATCCAGTGGATCTTGTGTCCATTCCAACTCGCAATTTGACGGCTGGAAAATATCTTGCGACGACAGAGTTTGCTCGGAGGTGTAAATTTGAGCTGTTTCATATTGAGTATTGTCTTTATGGATATTTGAATGTTCATGAAAGGCATCATGCTCGGACTCAGTATGGAATTCACAATCTTCCATATGCTCAGATAGTGAGTTAACTGGCTCAGCTTTGGAAACAGATGATTCTGAAGGTGTGCAAGCTACATGCGCATGGATAGTTTCCTTATCTCTTGTTTCAATCTCGTTTAGAGAAGCTTTCGTATCTGAGCTGCTTTTGTTTGTTACGGAAGTTCTGCTAGCGCTCGGAGTTTTTTTCGTTTTCAGGTGCTTTACTAAAACAGAACTTTGCCCCGAGTGACTTGAATAGACGCTACTTTCTTCAATATTCCTCGCTCTTGAAGGCACAACGTTATTGTTAAGAGCGAGTGTTTTTCTTGTGGGAGTTGCTCTCTCGACGTCAAGGATAGGGCTAACGAAGGAAGGAACGTTAGTAGTGCTATCAAGCTGTTGCTGAATAATAGCGAGATCGTCTTGAGTGACGCGATCGTGCTTGTATCCTTCGGCAGAGTCGTAAACGATATTGTCGGTATGCTTGAATTCTAGAAAGTGAATGGCTTTCTGGGTCAAACCTAATTGTAGATAGGTTCTACCAGCGAAGCGTTGAAGCTCTCTGTTACTAGGGAACTCATCCAACGCAATTTCAAGCCATGCGCGTGCCTCCGACTTCCGCTTTTTGTCTAACTGCAGCTTGCATTTTTTTATTAAGTAATCTAATCGGTCGGTTGCCATGTTTATTGCCATTCAGGACGAGTACGCCCTTGAGAAGTAAAATTGATTTTTGTCATTCAGGTGTTCAGCAACAGAAATAAATGCTGGAAGGACAGTTTACTCCAGTTGAAGTGCTGTCGGATATCGAGATTTTTGAAAGTTGCAGGTCATAGCCAAATTAATTAATCCATATGAAACATAATTGTGAAATAACTATCTGATAATGTGTACGTATCGTTCTAATCTTGGGGTGTTTTTGAGACAAATTCACCAATCGGCAAAGTGTTATAGTGTTTTATTAGTAGTGTTAAAACGCCCGAATTCTTAAATAATGGATGTCTAACTCGCAGTCCAAAGTTCAACAGTTACAGGTATAACGACACTTTAGATACGTAGAGAAACAATCAAAAAGCATGCTTGATTTAGCTCTTCGCTTATATATATGTATGACTGGGATTGGCTACTCTGGAAGGTCCTGGACTAGTTGGCTGCCGTGAATCAACCACAGGCGTTCGTTTTGATAAAAATTAATAGCCTTAGAAGTAAACTACCCCGATGTTATAATAATCATCTTATTGGTATAGTTCGCGATCATAACACCGTACATCTCTCTTAGAACTTGTACTCCTACTTTGCGAGTGTTCCAGAGCTTATCTTGTATAAGGTTTAATTCACCAGTCTTTTGGAGCTAAATATCAGCATCGCTATCAGGCTTTGACAGAAGTGCTATTTGATCTCTTCACCTTGAGATTTGAAGTACGTACGCTGTAACTTTCAAGTGGTATTCAATTTAGTTGACTTATCGGCGAAGTATTACAATGTTTTTTCATCCGAATTATAGTTTCTTCTATTGTACTGTTTTTGAGTCGGAGTGAAAATATAGTACGATGGAGGGAGTGAAAAACAGTTATCAAAGATAAAACCACTTAGCGAAACGTAGTAAATTAGGCTAAGCTAAAAAACATATAGCCCTTAATAATTGACTTTAATTATTTAAGGGCTATATGGATATAATAAATACTATTAATTATATTGGAAAGAAACCATAACGTCCTGAGCTGTTTTTAGTAAACTCAGTAATTTGGATTCCAGAACTGTATTTTTCGGGAATAGATTTTTTATTCTCAAAAACAATAATTTGCTTAGACTGCCATTTTGATAAACTATCAAAAAACTTAATATTTACATCAGTACCAGTAAGATCATCTTCGTCATTGTCAGGTTCTTCATATGCCAACAGTGGAGAATCAAGAATAGAAAAACCAAAATGAGGTAAAGAATTACTATCTGTATACTTCATGAGACCAAGACTAGCTGCAGCATGTGTAATAGCACGGTGGCCCTTTCCGTTGCTTATCCGGTGTTTTCCATTAATCACAAAATCACTTTTTTCTTTATCGAAGTGTATATCGCTAGAGTTAGGTAGGCCCCATTCTTGCAATAATTGTTTCACGGATTGTGAAAGTTTAAACAAAGCGCTTGTTGGTAGAGTGCGCTCAGTCTCACTCTTTTTAAGGGTTTCTTTATGAGGAATATCTTGTTCAAGCTCTTCTTTCTTTTTGTTTAGGAGGGTAATTTGTTCAAGTTGTTCAATCGATTTATAAACCTCGTTTTTCTTTGAGAATAAATCAGAATATCTAGCTCTTTGTTTAGTTAGCTCTGGATTTATTTTGTTCAATTCATCAACTATTAGAGAGATCTTTTTTTCAATATTAGAAACTTCTTCAAAAATTACTTTTTTTTCCATACTTAAAGAGCTAATGGTTTTATAAAGCTCATCATGCAATCCGTTTATTTTGTTTTTTTCTGACTTCGCAGCTAAAACAACTTTACTGATCTTCAGGTTACATTCTTGATGTGCTGATTCCTGTGATACTTTTCTTCCACAGGTAGGGCAGTCGTCTGTTGGTAGAGCATCAAGTAAAGTCCCTGTTTCTATAATGTTATCGAGTCTTGATATGTCTGATAAGTATTGCTTTTCGAGTAAATTAAATCTAGACAACATTTCAGAGATATCGTTATTTCTATCATTGTGAATATCTAACTTTTTCCGAAAGTTTGACCTTGAATTAATTAGTTCGTTGTAGCACTCTTCATTAACATCAAGCACTGAGCGTTCATTTGATATTGTTGTTGATAATTTTTCATCTTGCTCTTTGAGTTCTTTTAGCAATTGTTCAAAAGGTTGAGTGTTATCTAATAAGTTAAGTTGTTCTTCAATTAGTTCTTTTAATACTTCTATTTTTGCACTTCTAGATAGAGCTTTCTTCTCAACTTCTGCTGGCAAAAGTGAGCTATCATCGACGCCTGTAAGAAAAAACTTAAGTCTAGATTTATGCTCGGTTATTTTTGTATATTGTGAGCTAATGTAAGGTGATTGTTCTTCTTGAATAGACGCTTCGTTGATAATAGCAAGATCTAGTGAGTTTCTTAGAGTCAAACTTACTAGTTTATTACTTGCATTTTTTTTAAGTTTCTTATCTTTTAGTGATACTTTTTCTAGGATAAATCTAGATATGCTATTTATTTTTTTTGTGTGCTTTTTAACTCTTAATATTATAGGGTCGATATTTTGGGGCTTTTCCTTGTGCAAGCCTTCAAAACATTCAAAGTCACCACCATATATACTTCTAACAAATGTGAAATATTCTGAGTTTGAAAATTCAACTCCTAAAAATATCTGACTATAACCCTCGTGCTCTGGAAGCTCTTTCAAAGAACTATCCCTACCAAGCATAAAGTCGATACCATCTAAAACAGATGATTTTCCTGTATTTGAAGGGCCATATATTAGGTTTAGTCCACTTCCAAATTCAATTTCCGCAGGGCTTTTATTCGGCCCACGGAAACAAATAAATCTAATTTCCATTTCAATTCCAATTTTGTTCGATTGATTTTTCTACAAGATGAAATTCTTTTGTCCATCGTTCAAATGCATTATTAAAGACCTCGGAGAATAATTTATCACCGGAGTCTTGGTACATATAAATAGCCCATTTAGCACGCTCGCTCATTTCTTCAATGTAGCGATTTGTTAGGCTTTCAATGAAAACACAAGCCAGCTCTGTAGCTCTATAGTAAAAACCATTACGAGTAAACTCTTTCTTTATGAGCTTTTTATGAACCATCAGAGCTAATCCGTCCTCAATTAAAGGTCTTCTCACTAAAAGCTCTCCATTTCTTTGAAGATTAGCCGGATGCAGACTCGGAGGTGCATTGATTATATCCCCGGTATGAACAACCAAGTGATCGAATGCCAAAAGTTGATGAATATCAAATTTATTAGATAGATTGACCGATAAAATGCAAACAGCACGAATACCAGTTTCTAGTGCGCTATTAAATATATAATCCGACTCTAAGTGCTTATTTTTTGTCATCTATCCACCTCAACTCCAAATCATTAACCAATTGATGGCAGATACCATATCTATCTTTGACTCGGATAGCTTGGAATAAACCATTAGCGTCTAATGGAACTAGTTTTGATTCAGCTAAAGTCTTCTTAGCCTTAATGTAGCCATTAGGGTGTGGTTCTTCTGCTGTGTCGATTATGCCGTCAAGCATATCAGTTTTTAAATCATCAAAAGTGCCTTGAGGGACAGAATCTCTTGCAAAACTTCTCAAAGATTCAGCATGATAAAATGCTTCTCTTTGTCTTTTGAAGTGGGCTGAAAACTCCAGGTGGTTGTCTAGATCAAACTTGCTAATATCTAATCCAAGACTATCAGCATAAGCTTTCTTCAGTTGTTCAATGTACTTATGTTCGAGACTCTGAATACTTTCTGGTGGCTTTTCTGCCACTGGACGTTGTTTCAAGCCTCCACCGAACCTTATCGAGAAATAAGGAGTATTTCTATGTTCTTCAATAACGTCCGCTACTGGCTTATATTTAAAAATACTAAAATCGAAGTTGGAAACAAACGTTTTAAATGCACCGTCAAGAGCTATTTTTTCTAACGAAGTAATACTTTCTGAGCACCATGAGTCCCACTCACTTATTAACTTATCTTTAAGCTTCTCAGAATCTAAAAGCAACTTTTTGAGAGATGGTCCACAGTCTTTAGGTGCAAAAAAATAGTAATTTCTAGGCTTAGTTAATCTCTTATTGTGAACATGCCATAACAGCTTACCAATTTCGGGGATTGCAGTCGAAGGAGCTAACGGCTCACCTTTATAGTATTTACATTGAAAGTTGTCCCAATCGCCCGTAAAGCCCTTTTCACTACAGAAACATGCTACATCAACACCTAGGTCATTAGCTCCACCCAATCTTGTGACTAATGTGTATTTAGACTTCTGAAACTGTCCCCACTCCTCGATGAAGCATTCCCAATCTTCTGCATAGAAGAGAAGTAAATGTTGCTTAGGAGGAAGTAGTTTACCTATTTCTACATCTTGTGATGACGCTGATTTTTGTTCAGACTTTGGTTTGGGCATTTCGAGGTTGGTTAAATCACCATATACCACTTTTTATATTTCCATATTCAATCGTTGCTAATTTTTTACATCCCGAGATAAGTCTGCATTAGAGGCAGAGCTGGATATTTCGCAACTGTTACATTCTAAGGAGGCTTGATTAGGTTCGTACTGTTATCGTTAATCAAGTTGGAATATCAGAACTCTACACGACTAAGAATCGTATTATGTGGGTATATAATGCTTTCTTTAGCTTTGATATTCAATATAAATCAATACCCTAGCTTATTAATTTGAGATGTTTGTTTACACTGTAACCCATCTTTTTAGATGTGCTGCACTTGGATAGCTCTTTTACTCGTGCTAATCAACGGTAGCAAGAAGTGGTTGAACCATTAGTATATTCAGTTTTAGGGTGAAAGTTTATTAGAGTTCTTTTTACATGTAGTTGAATTTAGTTAGAAACGCGCCTAAGATTTTAATCAAGAAAAACTACTGTATAAGTCCACCTTTCGTCCACCCTTAATCCACCCAAGCAAGATTGGGATAAAGTGGGGAAGGGGAAAGTTGATTCTTTTCAGTGTATTGCGCGAGATTTACGACGTTTTTGAGGGCTCAAAAACGGTGAAACCCCGATGTTGGTAGCATCGGGGTTTCGAATTTCTAGATTTCTCGACTGGTAAGATCGATTATCTTTTCTATGCAGAAGGCTGGATTAATCCAATCTTATTCCTTGGTAGGGAATTAGATACGGATGAAGTCCATGTGCTCAACTTTTGGCTTGAACGCGTGACGTTGAACGTCTTGTGGCTTAACCTTAACTTCTGCGCCGTCAATCAGTAGAGTGATTGCTTCGTAGAATTCAGGCTTGTCCATTTGGTTGATCACGTCAGCGTGAACAAGTTCGATAGCTACAGCTTCAGCTTCGCCACCGTAGATTACAGCTGGGAATTTACCAGCGTGACGTAGGCGGCGGCTCGCACCTTTACCTAGTTCAGTACGTACTACTGCTTCAAATTTCATAGTTTTACTCTCAAATTAGTAAAAATTAACTTCACACCTCAATGCGACCTTGAGTGTGTGGTAATGCTTAGACACAAACGAGTTCATGCTTAAGCGAGCGCGGATACTAACATCACATTCCAATATGAGCAAGTAAGAAGCCCATCTCAAAGTGAATTTCCTTAGATAATGGGTTCATTTGGAGATAAAACGTTCGCTAACGCTTGTTTCGCGTATTTTAACCCCTTTTACAGCACCACTCTCATCTATTTATATCACTGCTAAATCATCAAGTTAATGAACGGAAAATGAATGTTTGCCTAAGACTTGGTTAAGGCTTGGTTCGTTAATCTTAGTGTTAATTAAACAGCAGAATGAATAGGTGAAAATATGGAACCGGTAAGCATTGTCGTAATTACGCTAAACGAAGAGAAACGCATTAGCCGCTTAATGGAAGAGCTGAGCGTGCAAACCCACCAAGAGTTTGAAGTAATTGTTGTCGACTCGAACAGTGAAGATAACACAAGAGAAGTGGCACAAGCTTATGAAAACGCGTTGCCAAAATTAACTGTTCATCATATGGAAAATCGTGGTGTGAGCCTTGGCCGAAACACAGGTGCGTCATTGGCGCAATACAACAGGATCCTTTTCTTAGATGCTGATGTGAGCTTGCCTCGAAATTTCCTTGCGAAAGCGCTTTACGAGCTAGAAGAGAAGAAGCTTGAAGTGGCCGGAGTGTACATGAGTTCGAAAGGTCTGCCGCTTGTGCACAAGTTTGGTTACGGGCTATTTAACGCAGGCTTGTTTACTACCCAGTTCTTTTTCCCAACGGCGATTGGCGCGTGTATTTTCTCGACGAAACGAGCGCATGATGAGATCGGCGGTTTCGATGAAGAGATCGTACTGTGTGAAGACTGTGACTACGTAAAACGTGCGAGCAAAACATGGCGATTTAGATTCCTGAATATGACTTTTGGCTTTGACCCACGTCGTTTAGACCAAGATGGCGTTGTGAAGACAGGCTCTACTTATCTTAAAGCCAATGTAAGACGCTTCTTTAAAGGCGAAATGCGTAACAACGAGATGAACTACAAGTTTGGTCACTACAAAGAACAGTAAGCATTGAGGTTGTTATGTTTGATGGACTAGGGCTTTTTCTGGGAGCATTGGGTGATGCTCTCATTGGCCCAAACCTATTTGTACCCGGAGAGCCCTTTTTTATCGCAGCGGGCTTTCAACTGTATTCAGGTGCATGGATGGCGTTGGTTTTGGTGATGCTAGGTGGTTTGCTTGGTGACCAACTCAGTTATTTCATTGGTTATAAATACGGTGCTAAGGCGCAACGAAGGCTCATTAAGTTTCGTCCTAAAACCAAAAGATTAATTGCGCGCTGCCGCTATCTGGTTGCTCGCAAAGGCACGTACATCATTCTTTTGGCTCGTTTATTAGGGCCTATCGCTTGGGTTGTGCCATTTATAGCGGGCTCGCATCGTGTACCGTGGCGCAACTTCAGTGTATTAGCCGTTATCGGCTTGGCCCTTGGTGGCGGACAGTTTGTTGCTTGGGGTATGTTACTGGCACACGGCGTTGAAAACTTTCCGTGGCTTAATAGCCTTAAGATATTTATCTCTGAGCATCATAGTTTGATCGTCGGGGTATTAGCGGTATTGGTTTTCACCATTATTGGTTATCGAATGAAGTGGCGACGTTTGGTACTTAAGTCGAGTGCGCTGTTATTGGCATGGGTATTGTTTGCAAACTACGCTCACTTTTTTTGGAAAGCGGATGACTTTCAGAATCAACCAGAGACGGCTCAAATAAACAAAGTCGACTGGAATTCGGTTACCTATAAAGCATTCCCAGGCAAATCGTCATTCTATTCAGCGCAAGCGATCAACGTCATTTATGTTGGCGCAACCCCAAGAGACTTAATGAAGCAATTAGGCTGGATAGAGAATCAAACATTCTCTCGAAATGAGATTGAATGGGCTGGTTATCTCGCATTGCTTAGAGACAAAACGCCACCTGTGTCTGATTTATATTGGCGAGATAAGCCACAAGATATGGCGTTTCAATTGCCGGGTAACCTGATGAAGCGCAGCCATATTCGCTGGTGGCGTGCAGGTGTTGATATTAAAACTAACCAGCCTCAGTGGTTAGGCGCAATTAGCTATGACGATGGCCTTAAAGTCACGCCTTACTCAGGCATTGTGACCGTACTTCATAACATTGACCCTAATGTTGATGAAGAGCGAGATAGGCTCGCTAATCAGATACGAATGTCACTACCTGACATCGAGCTAGACAAGTACCCATTGGCAACGGTGGAAGTGATTAATGAAGATCATGACTATTATACAGATGGTAGGATTTTAATGATTGGATCAACGACCCTGAGTGATGAATCGCAAGCTTTGGATGTTGCTGTGAACGATATATAGGGTCGTATATAAGGTCGATTGAACTAAGCCCTAGCATTGCGCTAGGGCTTATTGCGTTTAACTTTTACTGAACGTGGTTAGCCTTTGCTTAGTTTAAACACCAGAGAAGCTTTTAAGCCGCCCATTGAGCTTTTGCTGAGCGTTAGGCTGCCTCGGTAGCTGTGTGCCATTTCATTCACGATGTTAAGCCCCAAGCCTGTTCCTGGTGTGGTTTCATCAAGTCGAACACCACGTTTGGTCACTTGCTGAAGCTTCTCTTCAGGAATGCCTTGGCCATCATCTTCAATCACCAATTCAATGTTGCCATCGTCGAGTTCATTTGCATGGACACGAATTATATTGTTCGCCCACTTGTAACTGTTCTCTAGTAAGTTGCCGACCATTTCATCAAGGTCGGTTTTTTCGACCGCCACTTCAATCTCTGAGTCTAGCTCGTTAATCATAGTAATTTCGTTGGCAGCGTACACCTTATCAAACGCCATTGAGATAGCTTCAACACGCTCACAAGGTGAAGACTTCACCGAAAGAATGTTCATTGCACCCGCCATGCGCGCACGGCCAAGATGATAGTCTATTTGGCTTTGAATCTGATGAATAGGCTGTTGTAGCAGTGCCTTGTCATCCTCAGGAAGTCGTTCTATCTCATTTTTCAGAACCGACAGCGGCGTTTTTAATGCGTGAGATAGGTTTCCAGCGTGGTTACGAGCTCGTTCCAGTAATTCTTGGTAATGAAAAAGAAGAGCATTGAGGTCTGATACTAATGGCGAAACTTCTTTCGGGTAGTTATCGCTTAGCCCTTGCTGCTCGCCGTTTCTTAGCATCACCAGTTCGCGCTGCATTTTACTGAGCGGTAGCAGCGACCAACTGACTTGTATGCCGATCAACATAAGCACGCCAACAAACAACAGCATTAGGATTAACCAGACTTGGCCAGTAAGCTCGGTCAGTGTGGATTCTAGCGGATCTTCATCAATACCAATAGTAATCGTGACAGGGTCGCTCAGTTCAGGCAGGTAGATATCCTGCTCGATGTAAATCAGCTTTTCTTTCTCAGGCCCTTTGACTGATGTGTGAATCGGCGAACGCTTAATGGTGAGGTCTTTATCCCATAGCGAGCGAGATCGAATGATCTGTTCTTGGGTAGCGGCACGCCAATAAATACCACTGTAGGGCTGGTTGAACCTAGGATCAGACAGACGCTCTGCCATGATCAAATTGCCATTGTCATTGGTTTCGATATTGGCGGTTAACTCATCCATGGTTAAGCCAAGCTGCTGCTTCATATCATCGACGAGGTAGTCGTTAACCAGTTTCGGAATCCCTACACCTGCCGCTAATATCATCGCACCTAGCCAAAAAGCCGCAGCGAGGAGCAAGCGGCTTTTTAGACTGATGTTTTTAAGTGTTCGTTTCTTTAGATTCATGCATTTCTAGCCTGCCTTTGCTCATCGTGACTTATCAGTATTGCGACGATCAGAACAGGCTGTCCATTTAATTGGCTATTACACTGAGTTTTGTTGACGGTTGCTTATAGTGTAATTAGATAGGGCGCTATTCAGCATTCAGTTGGTAGCCAAGGCCACGAACAGTTTTAATGATCTTTGGTGCGATTTTTTTGCGAATACGACCAATGAACACCTCAACTGTGTTTGAGTCACGGTCGAAGTCTTGTTTATAGATGTGTTCAACCAGTTCTGTACGCGAGATAACCTTGTTTTGGTTATGCATGAAGTACGCGACAACTTTATATTCTAGCGCGGTTAGGCTAACCGCTTGGCCTTGCCATAATACTTTAGAACTGCGTGTGTCTAGGCTTAGGTCTCCGATTTGAAGTATAGGGGCAGCACTGCCTGACGCTCGGCGTAGTTGAGCACGAATACGGGCAATCAGCTCGACCATCTCAAATGGCTTAGTTAGATAGTCATCAGCACCTGCGTTTAAGCCCTCAACACGTTGGGTTAGTGTGTCACGAGCACTTAAGATAATCACTGGCGTGTTGATGTTCTCGTCTCGAATGCCTTTTAATACGGTTAGGCCGTCAAGCTTAGGTAAACCTAAATCGAGGACAATCGCGTCCCACTCTTCTGACGTTGCGCGGTAGAGTGCGTCGATACCATCTTGAGAAAGCTCCGGAACCCAGTCGGCTCCCTCAAGTGTTTCAATAATTTGTTGGCCCAAACGAGGTTCGTCTTCAACGACTAAAATTTTCATAATTGTTCTTCTTAATTCTTGTAATGACTGTTCGTAGTGCTTAACTATTCGTCGTGCTTAATTAGTCGCCGTGTTTAATTGCGTCTTTAAAGTTGCGGCCTTTGATCATAAGCATTTCTAACGTCTCAGCGTTGTATTCGACTTTGATGATGTTGTTTTGGTAATTGATTTTTAGTTCATACACCCAAATGTCGTCATCTTCTTCTAGTTCTACTTTTATGATTCTGCCATGAAGATCGTTTTCAACCGCGGCATACATTTCTGAGAAAGGGCGAATGTAGCCTTCTCGTACGGCTTCGTAGACTTCGTCTTGATCTTCTTCAAATTCGATGCTGGTTCCTGCTTTATGAACGTCCTGCACTAATTCATGACCATTATGATGTGAGTCAGCCCATGCGCCAGTAGAAACAAATAAGCCTAAGCTTATAGAAAACAAAGAAATCATAGCTTTACTAAACATAGCGAATCCTAGAGAAGGTTGATAGCGTTCAGTATAAAAAAGTAATTCTGAACAGAAAGTGAACCTGATTAATAATGAGAATTTGATACCGAAAAACTTAACGCTTAAATGGCGTAGGCTTTAATACATAACACTAACTGCCGAGTGTTAAGAACGTAAGACTTACCTTTATTCTTAACTTTAACGCTGCTGTAGTTCGTCTTCGAATATCTTGTCTCTCATTTTCCAAAAGCGTCCGACTTTACGTGCAATCACGAACTGAGGTGGGCGGAACCTATGTTGGTGAGCAACCACTTTCGATGGTGATGCTTCTTCAAAAGGGCGATGTCTGTCTGCTAGGTGAGGGCGAACAAACTGGTCTTTGAAGTTCTGCTTCTGTTTCTTGGTGGTTAATGACCAAAACTCATGCACTTGCGCTTGGTTTTCACCGCGATAGGTGACTTTAAGTTGTGATTTACCTTTGTCGTCCTTAAGTACGTTCAAGTCCATTTCTAAACACTCAAACACCAACGCATCTTTTAGGTTTAACGCTTCCTTAAGCTTTTTGTCTGGGTCAACTAAAGTTGCATCACACTCATGACAAATGCGTGCGGCAATGTCGTTGTCAGCGCCGCATTCACCACAGTATTTCGCTCGGAAACGATAGTTACAGTGTTCGCGTTCGCCCGTGTCTTCATCGGTAAAGTAGCCTTGGCATTTACGACCAAAGTGCTCAAGCAAGAAGCCATTGCTGTCTAGTTTGCCCCAAAAGTTATTATTGAAGCCGCACGCCGGGCAAGGGATGGTGATGATTTCACTGTCTGAATCGGGTTTTGGATCGCCGACCTCAGGTTGGTAAAGGTCGTAACTATTACCCGCATAGTCGAGCACCAGACACTCTTTCTTACCTGGGGATAGGCGTAAGCCACGGCCGACGATTTGTTGATACAAACTGATGGATTCGGTAGGGCGTAAAATTGCGATTAAATCGACATGTGGCGCATCAAAGCCTGTGGTTAATACCGATACATTGACCAAGAATTTGATTTTACGCTCTTTGAAATCATTGATGATTTGGTCACGTTCGAGTGTTGGCGTATCGCCAATCACAATCGATGCTTCACCTTCTGGTAATAAGCCGAGAATCTCTTGCGCGTGTCGAACGGTGGCGGCAAATACCATGATGCCTAGCTTGTCTTGGGCCAGTTCAATTATCTGGTCGACAATCTGCGGGGTCGCGCGTTTCGACTGCTCGATCACCATATCAAGCTCTGCTTCTTTGTAGCGACCAGTGCTTGCTGGCTTTAACTGTGAAAAGTCATAGCTCAATACGGGCGCATCTATCATGCGCGCTGGAGTTAAGAAACCTTCGTCGAGTAGGTAACGAATCGGCAGTTCGAAAATACAATCTCTGAAAAACCTGGGTTCTTCAGATCGTACTTGGCCTCGGGTGTGATACTGGTAAAGCCAACCCATACCAAGACGATAAGGGGTCGCGGTTAGGCCAAGCACCTTGATACCCGAATTATTCTCGCGCAAGTGAGTGATGACTTTTTGATAGCTACTGGTCTTTTCATCGGGAACACGGTGACATTCATCGATCACCAACAGTGAAAATTGGTTAGAGAATGAATCGAGATTTCGAACCACAGATTGAACGGATGCGAAGACCACTTGTTGGTCTGTCTCTTTACGGCCTAAACCCGCAGAGAAAATCGAGCCTTTTAACCCATAGCCTTCATACTTTTCATGGTTCTGTTCAACCAACTCTTTTACGTGAGCAAGTACCAACACTCGACCTTTCGCAAGCCTTGCCAACTCTGCAATTACAAGGCTTTTTCCTGCACCAGTCGGAAGCACGAGCACAGCCGGAGTTTGGTGTTTTCTGAAGTAATGAATCACTGATTTTACAGAATCAGCTTGGTACGGGCGGAGTGTATACATATCGCGTCTTGTAAGAAGGAAAACAAATAGTGTGAAATAGCTCAACTAATTGAGCAAAGATGACTATAATACCCGACTTAGATTAGTTGAGGTATTCATGCGTTTAGATAAATTTCTGTGCGATGCATTAGGCGTCACTCGAAGAGAAGCAACACACTTATTAAAATCCAAGGCAGTGACAGTTAATGATGTCATTCAAAAAAGCGGTTCACTCAAAGTAACTGAAGAGTGTGTCGTGGAATGGCAAGGCAATGAATTGAATGTTCATGGCCCACGTTACATCATGCTTTATAAGCCAGAAGGCTTTGTTTGCTCGCATGAAGATGGCGCAAATCGTATCGCGTTTGAACTACTCGATGAAATCAAAATGGACAAGCTGCACTTTGCTGGCCGTTTAGATATCGATACAACAGGTCTTGTGTTGATTACCGACGATGGGAAGTGGTCTCACCGTATCACTTCGCCAAAGCACAAGTGCGAGAAGACGTACCGTGTGTGGTTGGTTGAACCTGTTGAAGACGATTACGTTGAGAAATTCAAAGAGGGCATCCAGCTTAAGAGCGAAGATGGCCTAACACTTCCTGCACACCTAGAAGTTCGTGCAGAGCGTGAAGTGCTGCTAACGATTCACGAAGGCAAATACCACCAAGTTAAACGTATGTTTGCAGCACTTGGTAACAAAGTAGAAGCACTGCATCGTGAACGTATTGGCGAAATTGAGATGGACGAATCTTTGGAATTGGGTGAATACCGTTACCTAACACAAGAAGAAGTCGACTCGATCTGGAAGTAACCCTTTCTATCGAAGATGTAGCCGACCAAGGATAGCGTCGGCTGATTATTTTGACTGGTACTAGGACAGTTTCAGCCATTATTGCTGTACGCATGTTTGTGTATCACTGTGCGTATTCGTGTATCACTGTGTGGATGCTCGTGCTCACATAGAACCTAGTACTTAGTCGGAGAGTTATGCAAACATCTACCCAACAGACACCAAGCTCACAACCACAAACTCCTCAGTTAGGTTGGATGCTATTTTTGGTTCTGGGTGCGATTGGTGCACTGACACCACTCGCCATTGATATGTACCTGCCCGCTATGCCAACGATCGCCAAAGATCTTGGCGTGACAGCGGGTGAAGTGCAGATCACACTTACAGCGTATACCGCAGGTTTTGCACTCGGTCAGTTGTTACATGGTCCGTTAGCCGACAGTTATGGTCGCAAGCCTGTCCTATTGATTGGTGTATTCTTCTTTGCGATCGCGTCTGTTGTGAGTGCCACTACTCATGGTATTGAAGCACTAACACTAGTTCGTACCGCTCAAGGCTTCGCAGGTGCAGCGGCAGCGGTAATAATTCAAGCCGTTGTACGTGACATGTTTGACCGTGAAGATTTCGCAAGAACCATGTCGTTCGTTACCTTAGTAATGACGGTTGCACCGCTTATCGCGCCTATGATTGGTGGTTATTTAGCGTTGTGGTTCGGTTGGCGTTCAATTTTTTGGGTATTGGCGATTTTTGCAGTGATTGTGATTCTCGCGGTGATAGTCAAAATTCCTGAGACACTGCCTGTCGACAATCGTCAACCATTGCGCTTTAAAACCACGATTCGTAATTACGCTCGTTTATGTAGAAACCCGACCGCTATGGGGCTGATTTTCTCTGGTGCGTTCTCGTTCTCTGGGATGTTCGCATTCTTAACCGCAGGCTCTTTTGTCTACATTGATGTCTATGGCGTACGTCCTGACCTGTTTGGTTACCTATTTGGTCTGAACATTGTTGCGATGATTCTGATGACGACAATCAATGGTCGAATCGTTAAGAAGGTCGGTTCTCATACAATGTTGAGGGCAGCGCTGGTCATCCAATTACTGGCTGGCGTAGGTTTACTTGTCGGTTGGGCATTGGATCTCGGGCTTTGGGGAATTGTGCCGTTTGTGATGCTATTTATTGGGACCATTTCTACTATTGGCAGTAATTCTATGGGGCTGCTGTTGAGTGGTTATCCGAACATGGCAGGAACGGCTTCATCGCTTGCAGGAACATTAAGATTTGGTACTGGTTCTGTCGTTGGTGCGATCGTTGCGATGCTACCAAGTGACAGTGCAGGGTCTATGGCTATGGTAATGGCTGCGTGTGCAGTACTGTCAGCATTACTATATTGGACATTAGGAAAGAAGGCATAATGTCAAAATACTATATTGAAATTCAGAAGTTAGTGAACGATGCGTTAGGCGAGCTATATGCTCTACATAAGTCTGGCAAAGCCATTGACGCACCTATCGCGAACAATCTTTACCTTGTTCGCTGGGTAACAAAAGCGATTAAATCTCAAGCGTATGATCGCGTGATTGTGCCTGACTTAGTTCGTTGGCAGAAGCAGGGTCGCTCAAAAGGCAACAACTCTGATTTAACTTTTACCTTTAAACGTATTTCTGCGTTCTACGGACGTTTTTTCCCTGAAGGCGAAGAGCCTAAAGCGCTAAAAGACAGTGATGTTGAAGCGTTCATGGACAAAATGTACGAGATGGGTTGGAGCGTATCGAGTGAAGACGAGCTAACGACTGGCGGCAAGATTCAGTTCTTCACCGATGGTGAGCACTCTTTTGCCTTGTGTGGCAAACAGTGTGACGACTCTTTCGATGGTGAGTTAATGGTTAAGCCAATGAACTGGTTTGTTCGTGGCAACCACGCTGAGTTTATTCAAGCAGCGATGGAAGCAGGCTTCATGCTTCACAAAGTGACGGACTATAAGTCTGCAGTGAAGTATCACGGTGAATACATCGTTTACCCTGCTAACCAAGGCAACCAACTGGCTGAGATCCCGATTAGCGTTATTGGCTAGTAGCGGATTCGGGATACGAGATGAGAGATACGAAGAGCGGAATTATCCGCTCTTTTTTTTGCTTCTCATAGCGCGTGTCGCAAATTTTCTGTTAAGTCTTTTCGCATCTTGACACTCGAATCTCGTATCTGCTTTTAGTCTTTTGGCATCCCGCCACTCGAATCCCGAATCTGCTTTTAGTCTTTTGGCATCCCGCTACTCGAATCCCGTATCTGCTTTTAATCTTTTGGCATCCCGCCACTCGAATCCCGAATCTGCTTTTAGTCTTTTGGCATCCCGCCACTCGAATCCCGAATCTGCTTTTAGTCTTTTGGCATCTCGACACTCGAATCCCGTATCTGCTTTTAGTCTTTTGGCATCCCGCTACTCGAATCCCGTATCTGCTTTTAATCTTTTCGCATCTCGCCACTCGAATCTCGTATCTGCTCTTTAGCCTGCTTCCCAATCGCCTTCACCATGCCTTTAAAGATAAACAGGTGAGCAGGCATCATTGCGAACCAATAGAGTAGACCTAGAAAGCCTTTTGGGTGCCACCAAGCTGATATGTTCAATTCGCGAGACTCTCCATGGTCAGACACAGTAATCTCCAATCGTCCTAACCCGGGGCCTTTCATTCCGAAAAGCAGGGAGAGAAACTGATTTTCCTCACAGCGAATCACTTTCCATGAATCGATTTTGTCGCCCACTTTTAGCTTGGGGCCTTCAGGCATTTGTCGCACAGGTACGCCGCCGCCGAAAAGAAGGTCCAACCATTCGCGTGTGCGCCATAAAGCGTTAGCGAAGAAGTAACCTTGCTTCGGGCTTCCTATCTGTTGAGCTACTTGCCAAAGTGACTCTAGTGAGGCAGTAGACATGATGCTTGCGCCTGTTTTCTTCGGGTAATAACCGTATCCCGCTTGCCAGCGTTTGAAGGCAGTTTTATCGAAGCCCCACACATTACTCTTTACGAAGTTTCCTTCAGAATGAATAGCTTGCTCAACCATATTCTCGAACGAGATAAGCCTCTGAGGGTACTTTTCTCTGATAGTGGTCGAACTGGCAATAAAGTCATGCTTTAAGCCAGCAAGCAGTGCTCTGCCTATGTTGGACGGTACAGATGTCACTACGCCTAGCCAATATGAAGCAATCTTGGGTGTGAGCAGTGATGTAGCCCACAGCCGGAGTGGACGATCGGCCGTTTTGGCAATATGAGCAAATTGGTTTCGATAAGAGACAATATCCGGCCCACCAACTTCGAAGATTTGGCTTTCTATAGGCGTGTCTTGTGCTAGCTTCAGCAGATAGTGGTTCAGGTTCTGCAATGCGATAGGGTTTGCTTTAGAATCGACCCACTTTGGCGCAATCATAATCGGCAAGTTGTACACAAAGTCTCGCATGATCTCGAATGCCGCAGAGCCTGGGCCTATGATCACGCCTGCTTGAAGTTCGGTTATCGGTACCGGCCCTTTACGAAGTAGTTCACCGGTTTTCTTTCTCGCTTGAAGGTGCTCTGAGTCACCAGTTTGAGGCTGCAACGAGCTTAGATAGATAACGTGCTGGTTTTTAGGGCCAAGTGCAGAGACAAAGTTGCGAGCTAGGTTTAACTCGTAATCAATAAAGTCGTGGCCTTCTGCCATTCCATGGACAAGGAAGAAGATAAGATCAAAATCGGGGACTAAGGCTTGTGTCGCAGCTTGATCGGCCAAATCAAGATACTCAAGTGATAAGTTTTCGTGAGGCTCGGTCCGTGCCTTTAAATAGTCGATATGCCTTGCTGCTGCCGTGACTTGATAGCCTTGCTCAAGCAGGAGAGGGAGGAGTTGTGAGCCTACGTATCCAGAAGCGCCTAAAACCAGTACTTTCTTCATTACTACTCCATTTATATCTGTGGTTAAAAACCGAACATTGATATAATAGCGCGATATTTATCTTTATTCATCAATACGTTCCGTTTAGGTCTCTCTATGTTGCTCTCTTCAATTATTCATCACACACGCGGTGATTTTGTTCGCAGGTTGATTGCCATAGCTTTGCCAATCACCTTGCAGAGCATCATGTTCTCGAGTCGAGGCTTAGTGGATGTGTTGATGCTAGGTCAGCTTGGAGAAGCAGACATTGCGGCTGTGGGTGTGGCGAGTCGTGCGATGTTCGTGACGACCATTATGCTGGTGGGTGTCACCACCGGCGGCGCTCTTCTTACTGCTCAATATTGGGGAGCGGGCAACAGACAAGGCGTGAGAGAAAGCACTGCACTAACCTGGCTGGTTTCGACGTTGTTTGCGCTGTTGACCATCGTGTTCTTTGTCTCTTTCCCGGCACAAATCATGGGCGTGACGACTGACTCTCAAGAAGTCATCAGCTTGGGCGTTGAATACATCGTTATCACCTCATTTAGCATGTTAGCCGTATCGTGTGTCAGCAGTATGGCCGTTGGCCTAAGAGCGATACACAAACCTGGATTGAGTACCTTCTTCAGTGGTATTGGTATCCTGTCTAACGTGTTCTTAAACTGGGTGCTGATTTTCGGTAACTTAGGGTTTCCGGCTCTTGGCATCAAAGGTGCGGCGATTGCGACCGTACTGAGTGGCGCAATTGAAGTGGCGACCTTGTTTGGTTACCTCTATTTCTCTAAACATTTATTAGCCTTCAAACTTTGTGATATCAAAGCTGCGGCAACGGTGGAGAAAGTCGTTCGCTTCTTGAAATTGTCTCTGCCGACAACGTTTAATTTCTTGGCTTGGGCGGGGGGCTTATTCGCTTATCACGCCATTATGGGGCAATCAGGCGTTCAAGGTTTAGCTGCGCTTTCGGTGATGACGCCAGTTGAGTCTATCTCGTTGAGTTTGTTGATTGGCATGTCGAATGCTGCCGCGGTTTTGGTGGGCAAC
Source organism: Vibrio sp. 10N.286.51.C3 (assembly GCF_003050065.1). Lineage (NCBI taxonomy): Bacteria > Pseudomonadati > Pseudomonadota > Gammaproteobacteria > Vibrionales > Vibrionaceae > Vibrio > Vibrio sp. 10N.286.51.C3. Next base: position 290,284 of record NZ_PIGC01000005.1, read on the forward strand.
CAACTCGGTGCGAAGAACAATGAAGCGGTTTACTACCAAGCGCTAGGCTTAACGATTTTGTGCTTCTTTACCAGTATTGTGGTGGCGATTTTCCTCTACTTTATACAAACGCCAATATTGAATGCCTTTAGCGCACTGACCGAAGAGACCCGAGCGCTTTCAGAGAAGTTTATTTTGATTCTGAGTGTGGGTATTGTCATCCGCTCTATTCCAATGACAGTGATCGTTGGTGTACTCAGAGCGGGTGGTGACGTGAAGTTTTGTCTATACCAAGATCTGATTGCTCAGTGGGTGATAGGTATTCCTTTGGCAGCCATCGCCGCTATTTACTTTAAGCTTCCACCTGAGTGGGTTTACCTACTGTTCCTTACTGAAGAAGTGATTAAGTGGGGCGGGTCGCTCTATCGCATGAAAACAAGAAAATGGATTAAAAACTTGATAGGAAGTTGAAGTAGGACGCACCAATCACATCACTTTATCGTTGGTGTGTGATCTATCTTTCAAAATACTTCCTCCTAACAGGGAATTAGTGTAGATTCTCCTTCCAAATTCTAACTAATGTGAGCTGTTTAATGTTAAAGCTGTCAGACCTATGTAAAGGCTACGTCGATGGGGGGGAGTTTCACCCTGTTTTGCAAGGTGCTGAATTAACATTAAACCAAGGTGACCAGCTAGCATTAATGGGAGAAAGTGGTTCAGGTAAAAGTACTTTACTGAACCTTATTGCGGGGTTAGACCTAGCTGATTCAGGTGAAATTGCTTTCCCTCACTTCAATATGCACGACTCTACCGAGCGTGACCGCACCGCTTATCGCAGAAACAACATCGGCCATATCTTTCAGCAGTTCAACTTACTGCCGACATTGAACATCGCCGACAACATTCGTTTTTGCCGCCAATTAAAAGGCCTACCTGAAGACAAGGGGCTCTGGAGACAGATTCTTTCTGCTTTAGATCTTATGCCTTTGCTTGGTCGTTACCCTGAAGAGGCGTCTGGTGGACAGCAACAACGTGCAGCGATTGCTCGTGCGCTGTATATGGAACCAAAAATCTTATTGGCCGATGAACCGACAGGTAGCTTAGATGAGCGCAACGCTGAAGCGGTAATGCGTTTGCTGACCTCTTTGGCTCGCCAATTAGAATGTACATTACTGTTGGTAACACACAGTGAGAAAGTAGCGCTGCATATGGATGGCAGGATCCGCCTACAAGGAGGGCAACTGCATGTTATGGCCCGTAGTTAAGGCACTACTCGGTCATTATCGACGTTACCCACTTCAGATTATCTTGGTATGGCTTGGTTTAACCCTAGGCGTATCACTTTTGGTTGGTGTTACTGCCATTAACCAACACGCCAAGCAAAGCTATGCACATGGCGAAAAACTCTTTTCGAATCCTCTTCCTTACCGTATTCGACCAAAACACAACGCCAATAAAATTCCGCAAGGCTTTTATATCCATCTTCGACGTGAAGGCTTTCAGCAGTGTTCTCCTTTTGATCACCACCGTATCACTGATGAAAATGGTTCAAATTTCATGCTGATTGGCATAGATCCAGTCTCTATGCTTCAACTGCAGCCGGGCGTTGCGTTAAAAGATCTCAATACGTTAAATCTAATGAAACCGCCATATCCGATCCTTGTGAGCGACGATCTCGCCGAACACATGGAGTGGAAAAACGGTGACTATATCCACCTTATGGATGGCTCTGAGCTTGGTCCATTAATGGTTGATCAAAACAACATCATTGATGGTACAAGGCTGATTGCTGATATCTCGCTACTGAGAATGCTGAAACGCAGCGCAGGCCTCTCGGTGATTGCATGCTCAGACATGTCGCCTGAGAAGTTTGAGCGTCTTAAAAACATGCTACCCAATGGTTTGACAATCTCTCGCAGCTCTAAAGCGGAATTAGAGTCACTGACTAGCGCTTTTCACTTAAATCTAAAAGCGATGGGCATGCTGTCGTTTGTGGTTGGTTTATTCATTTTCTATCAAGCGATGTCGCTGTCGTTTATTCAGCGTCAACCGCTAGTCGGTATCTTAAGACAAACAGGTGTGTCGGGCTGGCAATTGGCTAAAGCGCTTTGCTTAGAGCTACTGCTATTGGTAGGACTGAGCTGGATCTGCGGTAATGTTTTTGGTGTCATGTTAGCCAACCAATTGTTACCTGCGGTATCTTCAAGCTTAGGTGATTTATACGATGCCAACGTTGGTTTAACTATCGATTGGAACTGGCGCTGGAGCGGCTACAGCTTATTGATGGCGTTACTTGGAGCGTTCTTAGCGTGTGCTTGGCCATTGGTTCGTTTGCTTAGATCACAACCGATTCGTTTGACCTCTCGATTGTCTTTGATGCGCTTTGCGGGTACTGAGTTTACTTGGCAAGCATTGATTGGCTGTGGCTTCTTGGTTGCAGCTGTCGCTGTGTATCAAGCCCCTCAGACTCAAGAAACGGGTTTTGCGATTATCGCATTGATGCTAATTAGTGTGGCGCTATTTACCCCGTTTTTGATGTGGAAGTTATTTAACAGCCTCTCTTATTCATTGCGCTGGGTTCGTGCTCGCTGGTTCTTTGCTGATGCAGCTTCAAGTATGAGCTACCGTGGCGTGGCGACGATGGCCTTTATGTTGGCCTTAACAGCCAATATTGGTGTAGAAACCATGGTGGGTAGCTTTAGAGATACTACTGATAAATGGTTAACACAGCGCCTGGCTGCCGATCTTTATATCTACCCAACCAACAATGCAGCTGCTCGTATGAGTAACTGGCTGTCAGATCAACCTGAAGTAGATTCGGTTTGGTGGCGTTGGGAGAAAGATGTTGCTTCTCCAGTCGGCAGTATTCAGGTTGTCAGTACGGGTCCTTCTGAAGGCGAACTAGAAGCGCTGACAATCAAATTAGGTATTCCGAATTACTGGTACCACTTACACCACTCTAAAGGTGTGTTGATCAGCGAATCGATGTCTCTCAAGTTGGGGATTCGCCCTGGCGACTACATTGACCTCTATGATAGCCTCGGCTCTGGTTGGCAGGTTGTTGGAGTTTATTACGATTATGGTAACCCTTACCATCAAGTCATGATGTCACATCGAAACTGGCTGTATGGGTTTGCAGGGCGGGGTAATGTAGGCCTTGGCGTAATACTCAAAGATGATGTTAATTCGGTAGGCCTTCGCAGCCGATTAGAAAGCGTATTCAGGCTTGGCTCTGAGCGTGTATTCGATAACAACAATATTCACAGTCAAGCGATGCGTGTGTTCGATAGAACGTTCGCGATTGCAGATACATTAGGCAACATCACCTTGGTTATTGCAGTCTTCGGTATCTTCTTTGCTACCGTAGCGGGTGAAGTGTCTCGACAAAGACATATATCCTTGCAGCGCTGTTTGGGTGTCTCGGCGAAAGAGTTGATTCTGACAGGTAGCTTGCAGCTGTTTGTATTTGGGCTTATTTCCTCCTTGATTGCGATTCCGCTTGGCTTGGCGCTAGCGAGCTTAATTGTTGATATCGTGATAAAGCAGTCTTTTGGGTGGTCACTCGAGTTACAAGTGATTCCTTGGGATTATTTGCAGACATTTGCGTGGGCCATGGCAGCATTGATGCTCGCTGGTGCTTTACCAGTGATGAGAATGGTTCGGAACACTCCGATGAAGTCACTGAGGGATGCGCTTTAGTATGTTTTTACGGAATAGCTCAACTAAGTTAAGACATCGAATCCTGTCTTCTCTTCTATTAATCAGTTTCTTCAGCATCTTTTTAAGTGTTTGGGGCTATTACTCCTATTTCATCGATCCCGGTGAAAAGGGTGAGAATGAAGTTAACTCGGTATTGGTTAGTGAACATTTCAATGTGTTTGAGCCAGTGTTACCAGACCGCAATGTTTCGCTACCACAAGATTTTAAGTTCCACCCAGAGTTTCAACATGAGTGGTGGCATTACTTTGCGTCTTTGAAAGGCGATGATGGCAAAGACTATTCGGTTCAGTGGAGTTTTTTCCGTATTGCAACGGACGAACGTGAAACTCCTGGGTGGCAAAGCCCTCAAGTCTATATCTCAAATGTAGTGGTCTCTTCTAAGTCCAAAGTATGGAAAGAACAGCGCATGGCTCGTGGCGGCATTGGCCAAGCAGGGATGACTAACCGTCCATTCAGACTTTGGATTGATAACTGGAACTGGCGTGCACTCGGCAACACACCATTTCCAGGCCGTCTTCAAGTGCAAACTGACACTTTTGGACTTGAGCTCGACACTATTGCAAAAGGGCCATATGTGCTCAACGGCGATAATGGCTATCAGAAAAAACACGACTTATTACCTGTCGCGTCTTATAACTTCAGCGCTCCATTTTTATCTTTGAGTGGTGTGTTGAACTTAGACGGCGTTACCAAGGAGGTGGAGGGAACTGCGTGGGTACATAAAGAGTGGGGTAGTGGCTTACTTGGAGTGGGTCAACAAGGTTGGGATTGGTTTGTGTTTAATCTCGATGACGGCACTGCGTTGAGTATTAACCGTTATCGTCATAACCAACAGTTGCCTTACGTATTTGGTACATTAGCAACGCGCTCTGGCAAAGTTTACCAATTGACGGAATCCGATATTTCAATTCAACCATTGCACAATACAACGTTGAAGAATAGAAGACGGATGCCTCTGCAGTGGATCATTAATGTCCCTAAGCATGATATCAACCTCACGACGCGTATTATACGCAGGGATATGTGGCTTCCTTTTGTCATACCATATTGGGAAGGGCCGATTAAGGCGAGCGGGAGTCATGAAGCGACAGGCTTTATGCAATTAACCGGCTACTAAAAAACACCTAAGGCTATCATTTGATAGCCTTTTTTTATGTCTGAGACTTTTATCCAACCCCAATGAATTGTGCATACAGGTTCGATGATCTCATCTATACTTAATTCATGGCGCAGAACAACATTATGGAATATACGACGTATTGTTTAGTATTTGTAGGAAAAACCGAAGTTAAACATCCGAAGAAGTGATTATCTATCAATTAGACTTGGATATAAACTCGTGGTTATTCTTTGTTATTCGTTTATTTAAATAATAAATATAAGGGCGAAATCATGACCGACGTCATCCGTGACTTCTTTAAAATGGAATCTGCTGGCGGCATCATCCTAGTAATCGCTGCGGCGATCGCAATGTTTGTAGCAAACTCACCACTGAACGAAATGTACCAAGGTGTACTTCACAGTTACGTTCTTGGTATGTCTGTGTCTCACTGGATTAACGATGGCTTAATGGCTGTCTTCTTCCTTCTAATCGGCTTAGAAGTTAAGCGCGAACTTTTGGAAGGCGCATTAAAGTCTAAAGAGACAGCAATCTTCCCAGCTATCGCAGCTGTGGGTGGTATGTTAGCTCCTGCACTTATTTACGTGCTATTTAACTCAAGTAACCCTGAAGCGCTTCAAGGTTGGGCTATCCCGGCTGCAACAGATATCGCATTCGCACTGGGTATCATGGCTCTTCTTGGTAACCGTGTACCGGTAAGCCTGAAGGTATTCTTACTAGCATTGGCAATTATCGATGACCTAGGTGTTGTTGTTATCATTGCACTGTTCTACTCAGGTGATCTATCAACGCTTGCACTGACGGTTGGCTTCATCGCGACTGGTGTGTTGTTCATGCTAAATAACAAGCATGTAACTAAGCTGAGTGTGTACTTAATTGTTGGTGCGATCTTGTGGTTCGCTGTATTGAAATCTGGTGTTCACGCAACATTAGCTGGTGTAGTAATTGGTTTTGCTATCCCACTAAAAGGCAATAAGGGAGAACATTCTCCGCTGAAACACCTAGAGCATGCTTTGCACCCATACGTAGCTTTTGCAATTTTGCCAATCTTCGCATTTGCAAACGCAGGTATCTCACTGGAAGGCATCTCAATTTCAAACCTTACAGGCATGCTACCGCTTGGTATTGCTATGGGTCTATTGGTTGGTAAGCCACTGGGTATCTTCCTATTCAGCTGGGGTGCTGTGAAAACGGGCGTAGCTAAGCTTCCTGAAGGTGTGAACTTCATGAACATCTTCGCAGTGTCTGTGCTGTGTGGTATTGGCTTTACGATGTCTATCTTCATCTCTTCATTGGCATTTGGTCCAACGAACGCAGATTTTGATACGCTAGCTCGATTAGGCATCCTGATGGGATCTACGACAGCAGCTATCTTAGGTTACTTCCTGCTAAGTATTTCTCTGCCGAAAACTAAGCACCAAGAAGTAAAACTTTAACCGGTAATTGGTTCGGTTAACTATCGAGCCGATTCCTGAGTAGCAAGAAGAGCCACTGAGTCATTCCCGAGATTCAGTGGTTACAAAAAACAAAAAGCCGTGATAGGCAACCCTATCACGGCTTTATTGATCTTGTCGCTAAGCAGTCTTTGTAAGATAACCCACGTTACACCTTCAGTGACAATGTCACGCTATTTTTCTAGCGTGGTAAAAATGGTCCATTCTTCTACGATCTGCTCACTTAACCCTACTACTGTCGCTGTTACCTTACGGTTCAGTGCGTGTGAAGTAGGGTCATCACCATCGTTTTCTAATCGTTCTTCACCATAGCCGACAATTCTCACACGCTCTGGTTCGATACCATTCGACAGTAACTCGTCTTGAACATTGTTTGCTCGTTTTTTTGAAAGGTCTAAGTTGTACTCGTTGGAACCCACTTTACTCGCATAGCCTTGTATTTCAATCGATGCACTTTTGTAGGTTGCAAGAAACTCTGCCATCGTGCTGATCTGGTCTGAGAAGATTGGATTCACTTCAAATGAGTCATGAGCAAAGAGTATTTTTAGCTGTCTGACTTCTTCCGCACGAATCGTTTCTCCACAACCATCATTGTCGACTTGTGACGTTTCAGGCGTACCAGGGCAGATATCACGAGCGTTTACCACACCATCTTTATCATCGTCTTGCAGGTCTGCAATCTGCTCAGCTTCAGGTGTCTCGATATAGGCCTCTTCCTGCTGGTTCGAACAGGCAAGTAAAGTCATCGTTAACACGGGAAGTAATAAGTAAGGTATTTTCATCATTAATACTCCACTGGCGTAGTCCACTCTTCTGGAATGTCGACCAGTAGAGCATTCAATAAAGAACCTGTCGCGTTCATCACACGGTACTTAGCGTACTGCTCTGAATAGTGGGCATCTAGGTAATCTTTACGGGCTTCAAATAGTTCGTTCTCAGTGTTGAGTAAGTCAAGCAGAGTACGCTTGCCTATTCGGTATTGTTTTTCATATGCGATAACAGTTTCCGAAGCTGAATCAACATGGTCGGATAGAAAGTTCTTTTGTTGTAACGTTAGATCCAATGCACTCCATGAGAGGCGAAGACCTTCTTCCACTTGTCGATAAGCGCGATCTCTCAGGTCTTTGGCTTTGTTCAATTGGTATGCCGCAGCTTCTGAATTAGCACTGTCTGTTCCGCCGTTGTACAAGTTATATCGCATGCGTAGCATCGCGAGGGTCTCTTGACTTGAGCCTTCATCGCCACCTGCATCATCACGCCACGACTGAGAAGCCTCGATGGAGAAGGTAGGGTAGTTCACGCCCTTTGATTGTTTGTATTGGAAGTGGGCTGAATCGACATCTGCGTTTGCGACTTTGATTACAGGGTGCTGGTCTAATGCATCAACAATGGCGTCGGTTAATGACAAAGGAATTCTAGAAATATCGGCTCTTGGGTAAATTAAGCCTAGGGGTTCTTGACCAACTACTCGTCTGAACTGGGTGTGGGTATCGATCAAATTATTCTGTGCGGCCAACAAGTTACCATGAGCTTTTGCAATCCTAGCTTCTACCTGAGATACATCCGCTGTTGAACCTATGCCTGAATTCGCTCGTTTCTTTATATCTTTATAGATTTTCTTGTGTATTGAAAGGTTACTTTCTGACAGTGCCAGCACTTCAGTTGCTTTTACTGCGTCTAGATAAATTTGTGTTACCTCAAGCGCTTTGTCTTCGGCATCCGCGATCAATTGCAAACGAACCGACTCGGCTTCTGCGGCAGTTCGATCAATGTCGTACAGTGTCGCGGAACCATCCCACAGCAGTTGAGTGAGGGAAATCGTCGCTTCCTTTCTTGTTAGATCGGTATCGGGGCCGTTATTTGGTGCAGGGTTTATACCTTCGTACCCAATACCAGCATCAAGATCGATGCTGGGCTTGTATGCGCCTCCTGAGGCATCATTACGTTTTTTCACGCTCACATATTCATTAAAGATGCTTTTTATCTCTGGATTCGTTGCCAAAGTAATAGCTACAGACTGTTCCAGAGTTTGAGCGGTTAGCTGTGTTGCAGTAACTAAGCAGCACATGATGGATAATTTAAACAATTTCAAAGTAGCTCTCCTTCTACTTTCAATGTCTCATCCGTTTCCCAACCTACGTTTACCGCTGAATTGAGAGAAGGGTATTAAACGAAGCTTAGGACATTTGCAAAAAAATGCGAAGTTTGTTGGTTTTTTTTTGAATGTAAGTCGCTATTGCTATTGACTAATTTTCAAAGTTCTTTATATGAACTACTTTAATGAGTTGATTATCAATAGTGCCGCTACTAAATTTATTGTAGGAAATAGCCACAGCGCAGAGTGGGATTGAATCCGCGTTTGGTGTGTTCTGGGTAGAAGTGGGAATATGGATATGGGAAACATCAACCTAAATATACTAGGCCTTGCTAGCGGGAGTGTAGTGCTCGACGCTCAAGGTCAAGTTAGACGTTTGTCTCCGGGCGAACAACCAGCCGCTAGCGACGTAATTATCAGTTTTGATACTAGTGAAGAGAGTGTGCCAAGTGTTTCTGCACGTTTTGTAGATAACCAGGGCCAACAAAATGTGCTAGACACTGATGATGCGATCGCTCAAGTTCAGCGTGCTATTGAAGAAGGATTTGATCCAACAGAACTAGGAGATGAGTTTGATACTGCTGCTGGTGAAGAAGGCTCGAGTTTGACCAACAGCGGTAGGATTGAACGTACTGGAGCTGAAACTCAAGCCGCCACGAATTTTGAAACTGAAGGGTTTGAGTCTCAAGGATTGTCAGAAACTCAAAGTAATGCTCTTTTTGATATCATCGCTTTTGCGCTTATTTCAGGTGACACTAACGCTATTGAGTTTGAGCAGGATGAACCAATTGAGACAGGCGGCGCCTTAATCAGCGATGATCCGGACGTTACCTTTATTGGCAAAGAGGTTGTTGGAGATAATGATCTCGGTACCTTTGTTGTAAACGAAGATGGTACTTGGACTTTCGTGGCCAACAGTCCTTATGATGAGCTTGCCGATGGCGAACAAATTCAAGACACGACAACAGTACAAACCTCCGATGGAGGCGAACAAGTCATCACTGTAACGATAATCGGTACTGATGATGCGGCTGTAGCCACTGATGACTCAGGCAGTGTGACCGAGGACATCGATGTAGATGACATCACCAATCAATTGGTGACGTCTGGTCAGATCGTGATTACAGATGTAGACAGCGACACTCCCACCTTTTCAGCTGATGGTGAGTTTAACCTCGTAGGTTCAACAAACGACTCACAGCTAGGCATATTGAGCATCGACCCCGACGGTGCGTGGACTTACGTAGTTAACAACGATGATGTTCAGTACTTGGATGACGATGAGTTCGTAACCGAGGTTTATACCGTGACAGCAAGTGACGGTACCACGAGCGAAGTGACCATTACTATTAACGGTGCAGATGATCCATCTGATATAACCGTTGGCGAAGGTGATTCAGACACAGGTGAAGTGACTGAGGATGTGGATGTTGACCTAGAGAGCAACAACTTAATAACTTCCGGGACACTGACCATCACCGATGTCGACGATAACGATGTCGCTGCTTTTCAACCAAACGGTGTGTTTAATCCTGAAGGCTCAACCAATGATACCGCGTTAGGTATGTTGACCATAACCGATGATGGCGAATGGACGTACGTCGTAGATAACGATGATGTGCAATACCTTGACGACAATGAGTTCGTTACCGAGGTTTACACGGTTACTGCAATAGACGGAACCACGAGCGAAGTGACCATTACTATTAACGGTGCCGATGATCCGTCCGAGATTACCGTAGGAGAAGGTGACTCTGATATGGGTGAGGTAACGGAAGATGTCGACGTTGATCCTGAGAGTAACGACTTGATGGCGACGGGAACATTGACGATCACTGATGTTGATGCCAATGATGTTGCGGCTTTTGAACCCAACGGAATGTTTAATCCGGAAGGTTCGACCAATGAGACCGCATTGGGTATGTTGACCATAACCGATGATGGAGCATGGACGTATGTCGTAGACAACGATGATGTGCAATATCTTGATGACGATGAGTTCGTTACCGAGGTTTATACGGTTACTGCGATAGACGGAACCACAAGTGAAGTGACCATCACCATCAACGGTGCCGATGATCCGTCTGAGATAACCGTTGGTGAAGGTGATTCTGACATGGGTGAGGTGACGGAAGATGTCGATGTTGATCCTGAGAGTAATGACTTGATGGCGACGGGAACACTGACAATAACCGATGTAGATGCTAACGATGTCGCTGCTTTTCAACCCAATGGTACGTTTAATCCAGAAGGCTCAACCAATGAGACCGCATTGGGTATGTTGACCATAACCGATGATGGAGCATGGACGTATGTCGTAGACAACGATGATGTGCAATATCTTGATGACGATGAGCTCGTTACCGAGGTTTACACGGTTACTGCGATAGACGGAACCACCAGTGAAGTGACCATCACCATTAACGGTGCCGATGATCCGTCTGAGATCACCGTTGGTGAAGGTGACTCTGATATGGGTGAGGTGACGGAAGATGTCGATGTTGATCCTGATACCAACGAACTTTCAGCGTCAGGTACTTTAACGATTACTGATGTCGACACGAGTGACATGCCAGCCTTTAAACCTAATGGTGTGTTTACCCCGATTGGGTCTACTTATGCTCTTGCTCTGGGTATGTTAACGATTACTCCGGAGGGGGCATGGAGTTATGTCGTTGATAACGATGCGGTTCAATACTTGAACGATGATGACGTAGTTATAGAGCGATATGTCGTAACCGCTATCGATGGTGTTGAACATGTTATCGAGATAACAATCAATGGTGTCAATGATGCACCTGAAGCGACGAGCTTTACGGTCGTCAATGATGAGGACGCAGTCATACCAATCCTTTTCGATTCTGAAGATGGTGGTATGCCTGATTACATCTCAGATATAGAAGATGACCATGATGACATTCCACTTAATATTAGGATAGAAAGCTTGCCAACCAACGGCAGCCTTTTGTATACCGACGAAAATGGCGTCACGAGAGAAATCGTTCAGTCTGATGTTGATAACGGTGTGTTGTTTGTTCCGAACAATATCAGTTTTGTTG